>NZ_JMQK01000026.1:0-54707 GCF_000705355.1 Pseudorhizobium marinum | reverse complement strand
TCGGCTCGCGGAAGATGACGCCGCCCAGGATGTTGCGGATCGTGCCGTTCGGGCTCTTCCACATCTGCTTCAGGCCGAATTCCTCGACGCGCTGCTCGTCGGGCGTGATCGTCGCACACTTGATGCCGACGCCATGCTTCTTAATGGCGTGCGCGGCATCGACCGTCACCTGGTCGTTCGTCGCATCGCGGTTCTCGACGGACAGATCGTAGTATTCGATGTCCAGATCGAGGTAGGGCAGGATCAGCTTGTCCTTGATGAACTGCCAGATGATGCGGGTCATCTCGTCGCCGTCGAGATCGACGACCGGATTGGCTACCTTGATCTTTTGCATGGATTCCTCTTCGAATACGGGCAGGGATGGCTATCCCCGGATTGGACATGGATCGGCTGCGCTATAGCATCCACGGCCCGGAACGCAAAGCCATACGCAGGATCCGAGTGGCATTTAACCGCGCCCCCGACGTCTGATCCGGCCGTTCCATTTGGATATTGCCAATCCGGCGCGCTCGGATAATCTGCCGCCACACGCAACCCGATCGGACCTCCACCATGCGGAACGTCATCCTCGCCGCTGCCCTCAGCCTTGTCGCCGGCCTTGCATCGGCCGCCGAACCCGTCGACCCGGTGCGCGAGGTGATGGAGATCACGGTAAGCAACTGGGGCAGTGCCGAGAGCGAGTGGCGTTACATCTTCGACGAGGAGCCGCTGCAGCGCCTGTTCAGCCAGCGCTTCCGGGCCGCCTACGTCGAGGCCTCCAAGAAGCCCGCCTATGAGACCGATGACGGCGGTCCCGGCGATCCCTTCGGCTATGATGTCGTTACCGCCTCCCAGGATGGTTGCCCGCTTGAGGATGTCGCGATCGACGCCGCAGGCGGCGAGGAAAACGGTGTCACGACCGTCAAGGTGCGCTTCAAGCTCTGGCGCTGCCTCGACCAGGCGGAACTGAAGGACAGCACCGACGAGGTGCATTTTGACGTGGTGGCGGAAAATGGCGGTTATGTCATCGACGACATCCACCGGGTCTCTTCGGACAACCGCGATTCCGTCGTGGAGGAGATGAAGCAACTCGCCCTCGGAACCGATTGAGCGACCCACGGGTCCGCCTGATCTCGGGTTATTTTCCGCAATACCCTTGCGTTTGCGAGGGATCGCCTGTATGCGCACCACCATTCCACACGTAAGGCATGGGATGTTCCGGGAGAAATCCGGACTGTTCCGCCGGTGGCATTCTCGAAGAGGGTGCTGTTCGCCTTGCGGAGGTTCAACCGGAAAAGGAGAAAAAGGCATGTCACTGCCTGATTTTAGCATGCGCCAGCTTCTGGAAGCCGGCGTTCACTTCGGTCACCAGACCCACCGCTGGAACCCGAAGATGAAGCCCTACATCTTCGGCGATCGCAGCAACATCCACATCATCGATCTGGCACAGACCGTGCCGATGCTGTCGCGCGCCCTGCAGGCCATCTCGGACACCGTTGCCCGTGGCGGCCGTGTTCTGTTCGTCGGCACCAAGCGCCAGGCATCCGAACTGATCGCCGATTCGGCGAAGCGTTCGGCCCAGTACTACGTCAACTCCCGCTGGCTCGGCGGCATGATGACCAACTGGAAGACCATCTCGAACTCGATCCAGCGCCTGCGCAAGCTGGATGAGATCCTCGCGTCTGACGCATCGGGCTTCACCAAGAAGGAACGCCTCAACCTGGAGCGCGAACGCGAGAAGCTTGACAAGGCTCTCGGCGGTATCCGCGACATGGGCGGCACTCCGGACCTGATGTTCATCATCGACACCAACAAGGAAAAGATCGCTATCGACGAAGCCAAGCGCCTGGGCATCCCGGTCGTCGCCATCATCGATTCCAACTGCGATCCGGACCTCATCGACTACCCGATCCCGGGCAACGACGACGCCTCGCGCGCCATCGCTCTGTACTGCGACCTGATCGCTCGCGCTGCCATCGACGGCATCGCACGCCAGCAGGGCGCATCCGGCCGTGATCTCGGCGCGTCTTCCGAAGCTCTGGTCGAGCCGGCGCTCGAAGGCGAAGCCGTGGCTGAAGCCGAAGCCGTGGCCGAGCCTCAGGCTCAGGCCTGATCCTTTCGAGGGGCGGCGTCCGCGCCGCCTCTCGTCCTCCGGGTCGAGGCAAGCCTCCCCGCGAAGGGTCTTCATTACCCTGTCATATTTCCGGGTACATTCGTCCCCAACGCTGCCTTCGCCGATGATCTTCCGGCCGAGGCGATCTTGAAAACAAGAGGCACATAATGACCGAAATCACAGCCGCAATGGTGAAGGAACTGCGCGAGAAGTCTGGCGCAGGCATGATGGACTGCAAGAAGGCGCTTGCCGAAAACAATGGCGACATGGAAGCTGCGATCGACTGGCTGCGCGCCAAGGGCATCGCCAAGGCCGACAAGAAGTCCGGCCGCACCGCAGCCGAAGGTCTGATCGGCATCGCCAGCACCGGCACGACGGCTGTCGTCGTCGAGGTCAACTCGGAAACCGATTTCGTGGCCCGCAACGATGCCTTCCAGGATCTGGTCCGCGGCATCGCCCAGGTTGCCCTGTCCACCGACGGTTCGGTCGATGCGGTCAGCGCGGCGACCTACCCGGCATCGGGCAAGTCCGTCACGGACACCATCAAGGACTCCATCGCGACCATCGGCGAAAACATTAGCCTTCGTCGTTCGGCACTGCTGTCCGTCGATGATGGTGTCGTTGCCACCTACGTCCACAATGCCGTTGCCGACAACCTCGGCAAGCTGGGCGTTCTCGTCGCCCTGAAGTCGACCGGCAACAAGGACGCGCTGGCTGTCATCGGCCGCCAGGTCGCCATGCACATCGCAGCGACTGCGCCGCTCGCCATCCGGGCCGACGAAGTCGACGCGGCCGTCGCCGAGCGCGAGCGCAACGTCTTCATCGAGCAGTCGCGCGAATCGGGAAAGCCGGAGAACATCATCGAGAAGATGGTCGAAGGCCGCATGCGCAAGTTCTTCGAGGAAGTCGCTCTGCTGTCGCAGGCCTTCGTCATCAACCCGGACCTCACTGTCGGCGCGGCCGTCAAGGAAGCCGAGAAGGAAGTCGGCGCACCGATCGAAGTCACCGGCATGGTCCGTCTTCTGCTCGGCGAAGGCGTCGAAAAGGAAGAATCCGACTTTGCGGCCGAAGTGGCTGCCGCCGCCAAAGGCTGACCCGGCGCAACTATCCCGGTAAAACGACAAGGGCACCGCGTGACAACGCGGTGCCCTTCGTGTATCGGCAAGCCGGTTCATTGTCAGGAGTACCCATGTCCCCCAAGCCCATCTACAAGCGTGTTCTCCTCAAGGCCTCTGGTGAAGCTCTGATGGGCAGCCAGGGCTTCGGGATCGATGTCGCCGTGGTGGATCGTATTGCCTCCGACATATCGGAAGCCCGTGCCATGGGCGTCGAGGTCGGCGTCGTGGTCGGCGGCGGCAATATCTTCCGCGGCGTGGCCGTCGCCTCCAAGGGGGGCGACCGCGTGACCGGCGATCACATGGGAATGCTGGCGACCGTCATCAACGCGCTGGCGCTCGCCACCTCGCTGCGCAAGCTCGACATCGACACCGTCGTCCTGTCGGCGATCGCCATGCCGGAGATCTGCGAAAGCTTCACCCAGCTGCGCACCCTGCACCATCTGGAGCAGGGCAGGGTGGTGATCTTCGCCGGCGGCACCGGAAACCCCTTCTTCACGACGGATTCGGCCGCCGCCCTGCGTGCCGCCGAAATCGGCGCAGAAGCCATCTTCAAGGGCACCCAGGTCGACGGCATCTATTCCGCCGATCCGAAGAAGGTCCCGACGGCAACCCGCTTCGAGCAGCTGACGCATGGCGAAGTGCTCGACAAGGGCCTTGCGGTGATGGACGTCGCAGCCGTTGCGCTGGCGCGAGAGAACTCCATCCCGATCATTGTATTCTCGATTCACGAAAAGGGCGGTTTCGCCCAGATATTGAACGGTGGCGGTCGCAAGACCATCGTCTCCGACAACTGAAGCGGGTTAAGGAACCTGAGATAAGACTGGAGTGGACGGATGAGCGGATCTATCGATCTCAACGACATCAAGCGCCGGATGGACGGCGCCATCAATGCCTTCAAGAGCGACCTCAATTCGCTGCGCACGGGGCGTGCTTCGCCCAGCATTCTCGATCCGGTCACGGTGGAGGCCTACGGTTCGCGCGTGCCGCTGAACCAGGTCGCCAACATCACGGTGCCGGAGCCTCGCATGCTCGGCGTGTCCATCTGGGACAAGTCCATGGTGAACGCTGTCGATCGCGCCATCCGCGAATCCAACCTGGGTCTGAACCCGATCATGGACGGCCAGAACCTGCGCATTCCGCTGCCGGAGCTCAACGAGGAGCGTCGCAAGTCTCTGGTGAAGGTCGCCCATGACTACGCCGAGAAGGCGAAGGTCGCGATTCGTCACGTCCGCCGCGACGGCATGGATGATCTGAAGAAGTCGGAAAAGGATGGCGTCATCGGCCAGGACGAGAGCCGCTCGCTCTCCGACAGGGTTCAGAAGATGACGGACGAGACAATTTCTGAAGTCGACCGCTTGCTTGGCGAGAAAGAAAAAGAAATCATGCAGGTGTAGGTTTAACCTGCGCCGGCGCTCCTTACGCCCGACAATCGGAATTGCGATGGCTAGTCTCGATCTTTCAGTCATTCCTGAGCATGTTGCCATCATCATGGATGGCAACGGCCGTTGGGCAAAGCAGCGCGGTCTTCCGCGCACGATCGGCCACAACAAGGGCGTGGAGGCTGTCCGCGAAACGGTGAAGGCTGCCGGCGAAGCGGGCGTCAAGTTCCTGACGCTGTTTGCCTTCTCCTCGGAAAACTGGAGCCGGCCGGAAAGCGAGATCGACGCGCTGCTCGGCCTGTTGCGAAGGTTCATTCGCCGCGATCTCGCCGATCTGCATCGGGAGAACGTGCGCATCCGCATCATCGGCGAGCGCGACAATCTGCGAGGCGACATCCTGCCCCTGCTGCTCGAAGCCGAAGAAACGACCCGCAATAACACGGCGATGACGCTGGTGATTGCCTTCAACTACGGCTCCCGCAATGAGATCGCCCGCGCCGTGGCCAAGATCGCCGCAGATGTCGCCGCGGGCTTCATCGCCCCCGATGCCGTCGATGCCGAGATGATCAGCCGCCGTCTGGATACGGCCGACATTCCGGATCCGGACCTGATCATCCGCACCAGCGGCGAGGAGCGGCTGTCCAACTTCCTGCTCTGGCAGGCCGCCTATTCCGAACTGGTCTTCCTGCCCTGCTACTGGCCGGACTTCGACCGCCAGCAGTTCGAAGAGGCGCTGCGGATCTTCGCGTCACGCGACCGGCGCTTCGGCGGGCTGTCGCCCGCCACCACCGCGGTGGTTGGATGATGAGCCTGGAGCTCAAGCGCCGCATCATCTCCGCAATCATCATGGCCGCCGTCGTGCTTGCCGCGACCTGGGCAGGTGGCATGCCATTCCAGATCCTGGCGGCTGCCATCAGTCTCCTCGTGTATTTCGAGTGGTCGACGATCGCGCGGCTGACCGAGCGCAATTTCACCGGCAATCTCGTCGCCTGGGTCGCCCTGATTCTGCTGGCAGCCAACATCGCCTTTGGCGATCCGGCCATGAGCATGCCGCTGCTGAGCGGATTCGTGATCACGGTGGTGCTGATCGTGATGATCGGGGGCGGGACGTGGTGGTTGCCTGGCGGGCTGCTCTATGCGGGTCTGAGCGGCGTCTCGCTGGCGGCGATCCGCGACGGCGGCGCGGCCGGTCTGGCGGCGATCCTGTTTATCTTCGCGGTCGTCTGGGCAACTGACATACTCGCCTATTTCATCGGCCGGGCCCTGAGGGGCCCCAAGCTTGCACCACGCATCTCGCCCGGCAAGACCTGGTCGGGCGCGATTGGCGGCGCGGTCTCGGCCGTAATCGCGGGCTCGCTTTTGACCTTCGCGTTCTTCGGTCGCCTGTCGGTCTGGATCGTGGCCCTGTCGTTGATTCTCTCCGTGGCGAGCCAGATCGGGGACCTCTTCGAGTCCTTCATGAAGCGGCGATTCGGCGTCAAGGATTCCAGCCAGATGATTCCCGGCCACGGCGGGGTCATGGACCGGGTCGATGGCCTTGTTTTTGCCGGATCCGTCATCTTCCTGCTGGCGCTTGTGTCGGGTCCCCTGAGGGGCCATGTTGATGTGTCGGTGGCCGAATTCCTGTTCGGTCAGTAACGGCAGCCGGCTCTGCCGGAACAAGAATGACTGAACGGAATCTGCAATGGCGATCATCGGACTGCTCACGGGCTATATCATCCCCTTCATCATCGTCCTGTCGGTGCTGGTCTTCGTTCACGAGATGGGCCACTACCTGATCGGCCGCTGGTGCGGCGTTCGGGTCACGGCCTTCTCGGTCGGTTTCGGCCCGGAACTGGTCGGTTTCACCGATGGCCACGGCACCCGCTGGAAGCTGTCGGCCATTCCGCTGGGTGGCTATGTCAAATTCTTCGGCGACGACGACGCGGCAAGCATGCCCGATTCGGCCAGTCTTGCTGGCCTCAGTGAGGCAGAGCGCAGCCAGACGCTGGCCGGCGCCAAGCTCTGGAAGCGCGCCGCAACCGTCGCCGCGGGCCCGATCGCCAACTTCCTGCTGGCGATCGCCATCTTCGCCGTGCTGTTTTCGACCTACGGCAAGATGATCTCCGATCCGGTTGTCGCGGAAGTGCGCGCCGAAAGCGCTGCTGCTGCTGCCGGCGTCGAGCCGGGCGACCTGCTCGTGGCGCTCGACGGCCAGGAGATCGTCACCTTCGACGATGTCCGTCGCTATGTCGCCGTCCGCCCGGAGACGCAGATCATCGTCACCGTCGAACGGAACGGCCGGCAGATCGACCTGCCGATGACGCCGATGCGAACGGAGATCACCGATCAGTTCGGCAACAAGATCGAGCTCGGCCAGATCGGCATCGTCACCAATGCCGAAAGGGGCAATTTCCGCCAGCAGACCTTCTCGCCGCTTGCCGCGGTGGGCGAGGGCGTGCGCGAAACCGGCCACATCATCACCGGCACCTTCAACTATCTCGGCAATATCTTCACGGGTAGGATGAGTGCCGACCAGATCGGCGGTCCGATCCGCATCGCCGAGACGACGGGCCAGATGGCAAGCCTCGGCTTTGCCGCGGTGCTCAACTTCGCCGCCGTCATCTCCGTCTCGCTCGGGCTGATGAACCTGTTTCCCATCCCCGTGCTCGACGGTGGCCACCTGCTCATGTACGCTCTTGAAGCGGTCCGGGGACGGCCGCTGAGCCCGCGTGTGCAGGAGGTCGTTTTCCGCTTCGGGCTTGCCATGATTCTGACGCTGATGGTGTTTGCGACCTGGAACGACACCTTCGGCCGCTGGATGGGCTGATTTTGATTAAAACTGTTTGTTTACCGTCTTTTGAACTCTGCGTGGCATGGCAGCCACGCCTTCGTGTGAAGTAAACAGAATTTAACGCCATGCCTTGCTTGTAAGGCAAAAGAAGGTAAAACGACACACGTGTGGCCGGAGTCGGGCTCCACCCGCTGCGGGACAACGGAAAAAGGTAAGAATTGAAAATGAAGGCTGGTTCGAAGTTTTTGAACGCAGTGTCGGCGTTTGCGCTGTCTGCTAGTGTTGTTGCATCCGGCGCCGGGGTATCGGTGCTTGCTTCGGCATCCGTCGCAGAAGCGGCCGTCATCCGCAGCGTTCAGGTTCGCGGAGCCGAGCGGGCCGGCGAAGAGGCTGTTCGCGCCAATCTCACCATTCAACCAGGTGTCAGCTTTACCAACGTCGATATCGACGAGTCGGTGAAGCGGCTGTATTCGACGGGTTATTTCTCCGACGTCCGCATCGCGGTTTCCGGCAGCACGCTCGTCGTCAGCGTCAGTGAAAATCAGCTCGTCAACCAGGTCGTCTTCAACGGCAACCGCAAGATCAAGGACGACAAGCTGGCTGCCGTCGTGCAGACCCAGCCGCTTGGCCCCTACAACCAGGAACTGGTCAACTCCGACATCGAGCGCCTGAAGGAGGCCTATTCCGCTATCGGCCGCAGCGACATCGAGGTCACGACCCAGGTCGTTCCGGTCGGTCAGGGCCGCGTCAACCTTGCCTTCGTTGTCAACGAAGGCGATCGCACCAAGATTTCGACCATCAATTTCGTCGGCAACCAGGCCTATGGCGACGGACGTCTCCAGTCGGTGATCCTGACGAAGGAGTCGGGCCCGCTGTCGTTCCTGACCCGCAAGGATGTCTACAACCAGGACAAGATGCGCGCCGACGAGGATGCGCTTCGCCAGTTCTACTACAACCACGGCTATCCGGATTTCCGCATCATCTCGTCCGACGCGGTGCTTGATGAGGCGTCGAACCAGTACACGATCACCTTTACGGTCGAAGAAGGCCCGCGCTACCAGTTCGGCGAGATCGTCGTCGAATCGACGGTCGATGGCGTGAACTCGGAAGATCTTCAGGGTCTGGTGCGGACCCGCGCCGGCGACACCTACGATGCAGCCGATGTCCAGAAGTCGATGGAAGCCATTTCGCAGCGCGTCGCTTCCGCCGGCTATCCGTTTGCCCGGGTAACCCCGCGCGGCAATCGCGACTTCAACAACCAGACGGTCGGCGTCTCCTATCTCGTCGACCAGGGCGAGCGCGCCTACGTCGAGCGGATCGACATCCGCGGCAACACCCGCACGCGCGACTATGTCATCCGTCGCGAGTTCGATTTCAGCGAAGGCGATGCCTTCAACCAGCAGATGGTCACGCGGGCAAAGCGCCGGCTTGAGGCTCTCGGCTACTTCACCACCGTCAACATCTCGACGGCTCCCGGCTCTGCATCCGACCGCGTCGTGGTCGTCGTGGATGTCGTGGACCAGCCGACCGGCTCCTTCGGTATCGGCGCCGGCTATTCGGCGGGCGGCGATGGCCTGATCCTCGAAGCGTCGATCGAAGAGAAGAACTTCCTCGGTCGCGGCCAGTTCATCCGCGTTGCCGTCGGTGGCGGTCTTGATGATGCGCGCAGCTACTCGCTGTCGTTCACCGAGCCCTACTTCCTCGGCTACCGCCTGGCGGCCGGCTTCGATCTCTTCAAGAGCCAGACCTCGTCGGAAGACTACTACGACTATGACGAGCAGGGCGTAACGCTGCGTGTCACGGCGCCGATCACCGAAGATCTGGCGACGACGTTCCGCTACACCTACAAGGAAATCGAATACACCGGCGACGGTGCCTGGGACGTGGGCACCAATCTGTCGGAACCATACCGGGATCTGATCCGCCAGGGCGATTTCGTTCAGTCCTCCGTTTCCCAGACGCTGACCTACAACACGCTCGACAGCACGACGCTGGCGCGCGAAGGCATCTATGCGACGGTGACCCACGAGTATGCCGGCCTCGGCGGCGACTCGGAGTTCTACAAGATCTACGGACGCGCCCGCTACTACCACCTCCTGTCCGACGAAGCCGACATCATCGGCTCGGTGGCCGTGGGCGCTGGGCATGTTATGGGCACCGGCGACTCGCTCAACGTCTTCGATCAGTTCATGGTCGGCGGCCGTCAGGTTCGCGGCTTCGAGAACAACGGCATCGGTCCGCGCATGGCCAATGGCGACGCGCTCGGCGGCACCACCTATTTCACGGCTTCGGCTGAGGTGACGGCCCCGATGCCGGCCTTCCCTGAGGACTTCGGTCTTCGTGCCGCGCTCTTCGCGGATGCTGGCACCCTCTACGGTAACGACGTTGCCAACAGTGCAGGCGCCGTCGGTACCGACATGTCCTGGCGCGCGTCGGTCGGTGCAGGCATCCAGTGGGCATCGCCGTTCGGGACGATCCGCGTCGACTACGCAATGCCGGTCGTCAAGGAAGACTTCGACGAGGAGCAGCAGTTCCGGTTCAGCATGGCGAACCAGTTCTGATCTCCGCCGACCAGAACTGCGGTCAAAATCTGTTCTGGAGCTGATCGACCTGATGGAATCCAACGACTTTTTTCCGCCCCACGATGGGATAGGCCTGCGTGAGCTGGCCTCCCATCTGGGGGCTGAACTTCTTGATGATACGGCGGGCAACCGCCGTATCCGCTCTGTCGCGCCCGTCGCAAGGGCAGGCGAGGGAGATATCTGCTATATCCTGTCGCGCAAGGCGCGCGGCGACCTGGAAAGCTGCAACGCGTCTGCCATTCTTTGCGACGAAGCGCTCCGCCCGATCATTCCCGATCACATACCGGTTCTCCTGACGCCGAAGCCCCACGCGGCATTCGCGGTGGCAGGTGGCCTTCTCCACCCGATTGCCCTGCGTCCTCCGCGGATCCTGTCCGATGCTGCCGGCGTTCACCCGGCTGCTTTCGTCGATCCGACCGCGCGTCTCGAGGAGGGCGTCGAGATCGAGCCCATGGCCGTCATCGGTGCCCGTGCCGAAATCGGCGCCGGAACGCGCGTTGGCGCAGGCGCCGTCATCGGCGCCGACGTCAAGATCGGCCGCAACTGCACGGTCGCTGCTGGCGCGAGCATCATCGCGGCCCTCATCGGCAACAATGTCATCGTCCACAACGGCGTGCGCATCGGTCAGGATGGGTTCGGCTACGCGCCGGGACCCCGGGGCATGATCAAGATCGTCCAGGTCGGGCGGGTCATCATCCAGGATGACGTCGAGATCGGCGCCAACACGACGATCGACCGCGGCACCATGGACGATACCGTCATCGGCGAAGGCACGAAGATCGACAATCTGGTTCAGATCGCCCACAACGTTCGCATCGGTCGCCATTGCGGGATCGTCAGCGGTGTCGGTATCGCCGGTTCGACCACCATCGGCAACGGCGTGATGATTGGCGGCGCCTCCGGCGTCAACGGTCACATCACCATCGGCGACGGCGTGCAGATCGCGGCGATGAGCGGCGTCATGGCCGACGTCCCCGCAGGTGCGCGCTACGGTGGCGTGCCGGCAAGGCCGCTCAAGGATTTCCTGCGCGATGTTGCCGAGTCGATGACGCGGTCGGACGAGCGGGCGAAGCGTAGAGGAGACAGGAATGAGTGAAGAATCCGGCGCGACGCTCGGAACCGCCGATATTCTCGAGGTCATGAAACTGCTGCCGCATCGGTATCCGTTTCTGCTTGTGGACCGGATCATCGAAATCGATGGCGACGATTCGGCCATCGGCATCAAGAACGTCACGGCGAACGAGCCCCATTTCACGGGCCATTTCCCGGACCAGCCGATCATGCCGGGCGTCCTTCTCGTTGAAGGCATGGCGCAGACGGCCGGCGCCATCTGCGCGCGCAAGGAAGGCGAGGGTGGCAATCTGGTCTACTTCATGACCATCGACAACGCCCGCTTCCGGCGTCCCGTGGTGCCCGGCGATCGCGTCGAGTTTCACGTCAAGAAGCAGAAGCAGCGCGGCAATATCTGGAAGTTCCACTGCGACGCGATCGTCGATGGCACGCTGGTTGCCGAGGCAGACATCGGCGCCATGATCCGCCGCAAGGAGGGAGCATGAGCACGGTCGCCGCCACCGCCCGCATCCATCCGATGGCGGTGATCGAGGACGGCGCCGTGATTGGTGAAAACGTGTCCGTCGGGCCGTTCTGCACCATCGGCGCCCATGTGGTGCTGAAGGATGATGTGCAGGTGATCTCCCATGCCGTTGTCACCGGCAGGACTGAGATCGGTCGCGGCAGCAAGATCTTTCCGATGGCCGTGATCGGCGGCACCTCCCAGAGCCTCCACGAGGCCGGCGAGGGTTCGACGCTGACGGTGGGTGAAGGCTGCACCATGCGCGAGGGTGTGACCATCAACACCGGCACGGTCGGCGGCGGCGGCAAGACCGTGGTCGGCAACAACTGCCTGCTCCTGGCCAATTCGCACGTTGCCCATGACTGCATTCTCGGCGACGGCATCATCATGTCCAACAATGTCATGCTGGCCGGCCACGTCCGGGTCGATGACCGCGCCATCCTCGGCGGCGGCTGCGCCGTGCACCAGTTCGGACGCATCGGCCGTCACGCCTTCATCGGCGGGCTGTCTGCGGTCAGCTATGACGTCATTCCCTATGGCATGCTGAACGGCAATCCGGGCGTGCTCGCCGGCCTCAATGTCGTCGGCATGAGCCGTTCGGGCATCGAGCGGGCGACGATCCACATCGTGCGCCGGGCCTTCAAGCAGATCTTCGAAGGCGAAGGCAATATCCGCAGCAATGCCGCCGCCATTCGCGACGACTACGCCGATTGCAAGGAAGTGATGGAAATCCTCGATTTCATCGCCGCCGACAGCGATCGCGCCCTCTCTTCGCCCCACCGCGGCAAAGCCTGACGCATGGCAGCCCCCGCGCGGCCCGAGAGACACGGGCGGCTTGCCATTGTCGCCGGCTGGGGACATCTGCCGCTCTACCTTGCCGAAGCCGCGCGGGCAGCCGGGGAAGACCCGGTCATCATCGCTCTGGCCAACGAGGCGAACCAGACCTTTTCCGGATACGACATGGTCACCGCGAATGTCGGCGATCTCGCTGGCATCGAGCGGTTCATGCGTCAGAAGGGTGTCGACCGCGTCGTCATGTCGGGAGCCGTCAGGCGTCGCCCCGACTGGCGTGATATCCGCCCCACCTTCAGAACGCTGGTCAAGGTGCCGGCCGTCGCGCGCACCCTGCTGTCGGGGGGCGACGACGCCCTGCTGCAGATGGTGATCCGGCTCTTCGAAGGCATGGGATGCCGTGTCATCGGCGCCCACGAGATTGCTCCCGGGCTTCTGGCCCGAACCGGCGTCCTGACCACCGCGACACCCTCCGCCGATGACCTGCGTGACGTCGAGGAAGCCATCAAGGCCGCCCTGGCGCTCGGCGAACTCGATGTCGGCCAGGGTGCGGTCAGTGTCGGAGGACGCGTGGTCGCGCTGGAAGGCGCAGAGGGAACCGACCGGATGCTCGAGCGCGTTGCCCTGCTGCGCGACGAGGGACGGATCTCGCGGCGGCGCAGGGGCGTTCTTGTCAAGCTCTGCAAGCCGCAGCAGGATGTCCGGGCCGATCTGCCGGCCATCGGCATGTCCACGGTCACCAATGCCGCCAGGGCCGGTCTGGCCGGCATTGCCGTCGAAGCCGGTCGTGCGCTGGTGCTCGACGAAAAGGCGGTGATCGCCGCGGCCGAGGATGCGGGACTGTTCGTCTGCGGCATCGATACGAAGCTTCCGAGAGGAGGGCTGGAATGACCGATACTGTTCTCAAGGTCGCTGTGGTCGCGGGGGAAGTCTCCGGCGACCTGTTGGGGGGCGATCTCGTCGCCGCCCTGAAGGCTGCCCATGGCGGTCCGGTCGAACTGACGGGCGTTGGCGGCGACGCCCTGCAGGCCGAAGGCCTCCGCTCCCTGTTCGACTTCTCTGAACTCTCCATCATGGGGCTGACGCAGGTCCTGCAGCGCCTGCCGCAGCTGATGCGCCGCATCCGCCAGACCGCGGATGCCGTCATCGCGGCCCGACCGGATGTGCTCGTCATCATCGACAGCCCCGACTTCACCCATCGGGTGGCCAAGCGGGTGAGGGCGGCCCTGCCGGATCTGCCGATCGTCGATTATGTCTGCCCAAGCGTCTGGGCCTGGAAGGAATACCGGGCCAGGGCCATGGTGCCCTATATCGATCACGTCCTGGCCGTGCTGCCGTTCGAGCCTGCGGCGATGGAGCGTCTGGGCGGGCCGCCGACGACCTTCGTCGGTCACCGGCTCACCAGCGACCCGAAAATCGCCAGGGTGCGTGCAGCCCGTTTGGAGCGGCCGCTGAAGCAAGCCGACGACCAGACGACCATCATGCTGCTCCCCGGGTCGCGTTCCGCCGAGATCCGCGAACTGTTGCCGATCTTCGGCGCGGCGGCCGCGGAATTTGTCAACCGCAATGGCCCGACGCGGTTCGTGCTGCCGACGGTCCCGCGCCAGGAGGCACTGGTTCGCGAAATATCTGCCTCCCTGCCGATCTCTTCGGAGATCAGCGTCGCGGCCGAGGACAAATGGGCCGCCTTCGCCGAAGCCGATGCGGCGATTGCCGCCTCCGGCACGGTGATCCTCGAGCTGGCGCTGGCGGGCGTCCCCGTCGTCTCCGCCTACAGGGCCGACTGGCTGATCACGATGATGTCGAAGCGCATCAAGATCTGGTCCGCCGCACTGCCGAACCTGATTGCCGATTACCCGCTGATCCCGGAATACATCAATGAAATGGTGCGCCCCGGCAGCCTGTGCCGCTGGGCCGAGCGGCTGTCGTCCGACACGCCGCAGCGCCGCGCGATGATGGACGGCTTCGACCTCACCTGGCAGCGCCTGCAGACCGGGGTGCCGCCCGGCGAGGCGGCGGCCGGCATCGTTCTCGAGATGGTGGACAAAAAAAGGCCCGGTTGATCACCGGGCCTTTTTTCTTGGCAGTTGGCTCGTCGCTTAGCGCTTCGAAACCGGAAGGTAGTCGCGCTGTGCCTCGCCCGTGTAGAGCTGGCGCGGACGGCCGATGCGCTGCTGCGGGTCTTCGATCATTTCCGCCCACTGGGCGATCCAGCCGACGGTCCGGGCGAGCGCGAAGAGCACCGTGAACATGGTGGTCGGGAAGCCCATCGCCTTCAGCGTGATGCCCGAGTAGAAGTCGATGTTCGGGTAGAGCTTCTTCTCGATGAAGTACTCGTCGGTCAGCGCGATGCGCTCCAGCTCCATGGCGACCTGCAGCAGCGGATCGTCCTTGTGGCCGAGCTCGTTCAGAACCTCATGCGTGGTCTTCTGCATGATCTTGGCGCGCGGATCGTAGTTCTTGTAGACCCGGTGGCCGAAGCCCATCAGACGGAACGGATCGTTCTTGTCCTTGGCGCGGGCGATGTATTCCGGGATGCGGTCGACGCTGCCGATTTCCGACAGCATGTTGAGCGCGGCTTCGTTGGCGCCGCCGTGGGCAGGGCCCCAGAGGCAGGCGATGCCGGCCGCGATGCAGGCGAACGGATTGGCGCCGGACGAACCGGCAAGACGGACCGTCGAGGTGGAGGCGTTCTGCTCGTGGTCGGCGTGCAGGATGAAGATCCGGTCCATGGCACGCGCCAGAACCGGGTTCACCTTGTACTCTTCACATGGCACGGCAAAGCACATGCGCAGGAAGTTCGACGCATAGTCGAGATCGTTCTGCGGATACACGAACGGCTGGCCGATGTGGTACTTGTAGGCCATCGCAGCGATCGTCGGCATCTTGGCGATCATGCGCAGCGAAGCGACCATGCGCTGGTGCGGATCAGTGATGTCTGTGGAGTCGTGGTAGAAGGCCGAGAGCGCTCCGACGCAGCCGCACATGACGGCCATCGGGTGGGCGTCGCGGCGGAAGCCGGTGAAGAAGCGGCTCATCTGCTCATGCACCATGGTGTGGTGCGTCACGCGATGGTCGAAGTCCTTCTTCTGTGCTGCCGTCGGCAGTTCGCCGTAGAGAAGCAGGTAGCAGGTTTCCAGGAAGTCGCCGTGTTCGGCCAGCTGCTCGATCGGGTAGCCGCGGTGCAGAAGGATGCCTTCATCGCCATCGATGAAGGTGATCTTCGATTCGCAGGAGGCCGTCGACGTGAAGCCGGGGTCGTAGGTGAAAGCTCCGGTCTGCTTGTAAAGACTGCCGATGTCGACAACGTCCGGCCCCAGCGTGCCCGACTTGACGGTGAGATCGACGTGCTTGTCACCCAACACCAGATTTGCGCTTCTATCCGTCATGTGATCCTCCAACCTGTTGGCGGCGTGGCGTCCCAAAACGCCACAAGAAATAAGCGTATCGTGTAGCTATATGATCCGGCGGCTGCTGCCAAGCACTGCTGATGTCTAATTGTGCACTGCCGAAATCACTTCTGCCTCCCATGCTGGAATGGGGTTAAGAAACAGTCATTATGCGGTCCGCCAGAGTGCTTCGGGCAGCCCGACACATGCGCGGGTTGCATTTTTTCGCTGGCGGTTGCATGCTTCGAAGCTGTCGCCGGGACGGGCCGCCGATGCCGCAGGAAAGGGTGCTTCTCGAGAAGTGGGAGGCGGACGAGGCGCCCTCGCTCCGCGAGGCAAACGGCTTGCTTCCGGTTCCTCAGGCACCCGCCACGGACCTGGCGGATACGCAGCTGGATGGCGTCGACCGATGGGCAGCCACTCGCAAGCGCTGGCGTGTGGATCTCGCCCGCGACCGGTTCGTCCTGCGCCTCACAGCCATGGTCGAGGAGGAGAGAGCCCATGGGCACATGTTCCTCTTCTGCCCGGTGCTGATCGGCATCGGCGCGATGGCCTGGTTCTCCTCTCCCGTCGATCCGCCCGCCGTCGCCATCCTGGCGTGCCTCGGGGTGTTCACGCTCGTCGTCATCGTCGCCAGGGCGCGATCGGGTATCCTCCCGCTCGTCCCGCTGACGCTGGCCCTGCTTCTGGCGGGGGCCGGGCTGGCGCAGGTGGAGACCTGGCGCCGGTCGACCCTTCTTCTCGACTCGCCCGTGACGACCCTGGTGACGGGCGAGGTAGAACGGCGGGAGGCCGCAGGACCGGGACGGTGGCGCTACATCATCCGGCTCGCCGCCACGGCCGACCCGGTGATCCGCCGCCCGCCCGAGCAGGTCGTGCTGCTGGCGCGCTCCCGGCACGTCCCGTTCGAGGCAGGAGAATGGATCAGCGGCCGGGCGCGCCTCTCGCCGCCCTCGGGTCCGGCGCTGCCGGGCCTCAATGATTTCGCCTTCAGCGCCTATTTCGACGGCATCGGCGCCGTCGGCTTCTTCTATGGCGCACCCCTTCGTTCCGCGGAGCCGCGGCGTCCTGCAGGCGCAGCGTCAGGCGGGCTGGAGCGGCGCATCTTTGCCCTTCGCGGCGCGATCGCCGAGCGGATCCGGGCGACCGTGCCGGGTGACGCCGGCGCCTTCGCGGCCGCCATTGTCACCGATGAGAGACGCGCGATCTCGCAGGAGACGACGGAGGCGCTGCGCATTTCCGGCCTTGCCCATATCGTCGCCATCTCCGGCCTCAATATGGCGCTCGCCGCCGGCATCTTCTTCGTCGGGCTGAGGACGATCCTGGGCTGGTTTACCGGCTTCGCGCAGGCCTGGCCGGTCAAGAAGATCGCCGCTTTCGGCGCGCTGCTGATGGCGACCGCCTATTACCTGATCTCGGGTTTCGCCATCTCGGCGGAACGCGCCTATCTGATGATGTCGGTGATGCTGATCGCCGTCTTCTTCGACCGGATGGCGATCAGCCTGCGCAATGTCGCGATCTCCGCGCTCGTCATCCTCGCCATGTCGCCCTCGGAAATCCTGGGGCCGAGTTTCCAGATGTCCTTTGCCGCAACGGTCGCGCTGGTTGCCGGCTATGCGGTCTGGAGCCGGCGAGCGGCCGACGCCGAGGCGACGTTCTTTCCGCCGCTCAAGGGCCGATGGGCCGTCGCCACGACCGGCTGGCATTTCATGGTCGGCATCTTCGTCACCTCCCTGATCGGCGGACTGTCCACGGCCATCTACTCCATGGAGCACTTCCACCGCCTTGCGGGCTACGGCCTGGCGGCAAACCTCGCCGTGATGCCGATCATCTCCTTCATCGTCATGCCGGCCGGTCTCGTCGGCATGCTGCTGATGCCCTTCGGGCTGGACGCTCCCTTTCTGACGCTGATGGGCCACGGTCTTTCCGCGGTGATTGCCGTGGCAAACCACGTGGCCGCCTGGGGCGGCGACGTCCCCGTCGGCCGCCAGCACCCCTGGTTCCTGGCAATCGCATCGGCCGGTTTCCTGCTGCTGGCGCTGCTGCGCACGCGTTTGCGGCTCGTTGGCCTGCCGCTTCTGGTGCTGGCCTTCCTGCTGAGCTGGCACGCGCAGCGACATCCCTCGGGCGATCTTCTGGTGGCGGAGGACGGTGCCCTCGTGGCGCTTCTCGGGCCGGCTGTTGCCACCAACCGTGCCCGCCCGCCGGACTTCATCTTCGATCAATGGCAGCGGGCGCTGCGGCTGGAACAGCCGCTAGCGCCGAAGGTGTCACCATCCGGAGATATCGCGGCGATTTTGGTCAGTGACCCTCCCGACCGGCTGCCCCTGGATCCGGATCAGCTGGCACAGGTCCGCACAGCGATGCGCGAGATGGCCCGGGTGGCGGAGGAGAGCAGGGGGCTCTTCCATTGCATGCCGAAAGCCTGGTGTCTGGCCGTCACGACCGAGGGAGCGTTGGTTGCGGTGATGGAGGACGGCCGGCTCACCGGCATCGGCTGTGATCTGGCGGCGGTCGTCGTTGCACCCCGCGCCCGCTTCGACCACTGCTACTCCGGTGCGCTACTGATCAGCGGCAAGGCGCTGCGAAAGACCGGCGCTCTGGAGATCCGCTTCAGCGGCAGCGAAGACATGCGGCGCTGGCAGGCGACTGCGGCGATGCGCGGTATAGACCGCCCCTGGACCCGCCATCGCCACTACGAATGGCGCAGCGACAGCTTTGACCCAAGTCTTTCCGAGTCGCTCTCGATGCTGCTCAGTGGTAGCGGCGGATGAGGCCGACGAGCTTGCCCTGAACCTTGACGCGGTCCGCCGGCAGGATGCGGGTTTCGTAAGCCGGGTTGGCGGCTTCCAGCGCGATCGAGGCGCCGCGGCGACGGAAGCGCTTCAGCGTGGCTTCCTCGTCGTCCACCAGGGCAACGACGATGTCGCCGGGTCCGGCCGTCTGGCCGTTGCGGATGATGACCGTGTCGCCGTCGAGGATGCCGGCCTCGATCATCGAATCGCCCTTCACCTCCAGCGCGTAATGTTCGCCTGGTCCCAGCATCTCGATCGGAACGGAAATATCGTGGGTATTGTTCTGGATGGCCGAGATCGGCACGCCGGCGGCGATGCGGCCCATCACCGGAACGGTCGCGCTGCCGCCCTCGTCGTTGGCGGCCCGCGCCGCAGGGGCGGGTACCGGCTTCGTCTTGCCGAGGCTGCCCTCGATGACGCTCGGCGAGAAGCCGCGACGCGGTTGCAGGCTGCTGCTGTAGGCCTCCGGCAGCTTGATCACTTCCAGCGCCCGGGCCCGGTTGGGCAGGCGGCGGATGAAGCCGCGCTCCTCGAGCGCCGTGATCAGCCGGTGGATGCCCGACTTCGAGGCCAGGTCCAACGCATCCTTCATCTCGTCGAAGGAGGGCGGTACGCCCGATTCCTTCATCCGTTCGTGAATGAAGAGAAGCAGTTCCTGCTGTTTGCGCGTGAGCATCGTGGCCCCTTCGGTGTGAAACAAATACGGAACAGACTGTATCTGTTCCACATGTGTTCCGCAAGGGTCAAAATTTCCGTCGAATTGCGCAGACGCCCCTTCCGGAAGAGGGCATAGCACGCTCTCATGAGGTCCGTATCCCGAGAGGAACCATGATGAACATCCGCAGCATCGATCACCTGGTCCTGCCCGTGTCCGGGCTGCCGCAGGCGCGCGCAGCGCTCCAGCGCCTGGGCTTCACGGTCGCCCCGGATGCCCGCCATCCGTTCGGGACCGAAAACGCCTGCGTGTTCCTGGAGGACGGCGCCTATCTGGAGCCGCTCGCCGTCGCCGACCGCGCGACCTACGACCGGTCGTCCGACACCGGCAATGTCTTCACCGCCCGCGACCGGCAGGTGCGCCGCATCTTGCCCGATGCCGGATTGTCCGCCGTCGTGCTGGCAACCGCTGATGCCGTCGCGGAAGATGCCGGCTATCGTTCGGAGGGCGTATCTGCCGGAGAGATCCTGGAGTTTTCCCGCAAGCTGTCGCTGCCCGAGGGTGGAGAGGTTACCGCGAGCTTTCGACTGGCCTTTGCCGCCGACGAGCGTTCGCCGGCTTTCTTCCTGTTTTCCTGCCAGCGGATCAACGCGCTCCCCCGCGACATCGGCGCCCTGGCGCGCCATGCCAACGGCGTCTCGGGCCTGCGGGAAATCGTGCTGGCTGCGGCTCGACCGGCGGAGGAGTGTCACCTCCTGGAGACGGTGCTGGCGGCGCAGGGCATGCGCCAGGGTGATTCCATCGTGTTCCAAACCCGCAACGGCATTCTGCGGGTCATCGAGGATCAAACGCCGCCCGACGCTTCCTCGTCCGACCGGGGCGCGATACCCGGCCTGCGCGGGCATTCGGTGGTCTTTGCCGTCGCCGATCTCGCCGTGACAGAGGCGGTCCTTGCTGCTAATGACGTGCCGTTCCTGCGCCGGGACAACCGCCTGATCGTGGCGGAGGCCACCGGGCAGAAAGTGGTATTTGCCTTCGAGGAGTAATGCGATGGACGTGAGCCCGAATTCTGAGGTCTATGCGGGCGAGGGCGCCGGCCGTGTGCTCTTCTCGCAGACGGCACGCTTTTCCCTGATTGCCGGCCCCTGCCAGATGGAGAGCCGCGACCATGCCTTCATGGTCGCCGGCGTGCTGAAGGAACTCTGCGGCAAGCTCGGCATCGGGCTCGTCTACAAGTCGTCCTACGACAAGGCGAACCGCACCTCCATCTCCGGCAAGCGCGGCATCGGCTTGGAGAAGGCGATGGAAGTCTTCGCCGACCTGAAGACGGAGTTCGGCTTCCCCGTCCTCACCGACATCCACACCGAGGAACAGTGCGCGCTGGTGGCGCCGACGGTCGACATCCTGCAGATCCCCGCCTTCCTCTGCCGCCAGACCGATCTCCTGATCGCCGCCGCAAAGACGGGCCGCGTCATCAACGTCAAGAAGGGCCAGTTTCTCGCCCCCTGGGACATGAAGAACGTGCAGTCGAAGTTCCTGGCCAGCGGCAATCCGAACGTGCTTCTGTGCGAGCGCGGCGCCTCCTTCGGCTACAACACGCTGGTCTCCGACATGCGCTCGCTGCCGACCATGGCGGCCATGGGCTCGCCGGTCATCTTCGATGCGACTCACTCGGTGCAGCAGCCGGGCGGCCAGGGCGGCTCGACCGGCGGCCAGCGTGAGTTCGTCGAGACGCTGGCGCGGGCGGCCGTCGCCGTCGGCGTCGCCGGCCTCTTCATCGAGACCCACGAAGATCCCGACAATGCCCCCTCGGACGGGCCGAACATGGTGCATCTGAAGGATATGCCGCGGCTGCTGGAAAAGCTGCTCGCCTTCGACGCCGTCAGCAAATCCGCCTGATCGCGGATTGGCGCCGAGATTGTAATTTGCCTGTCATCGATTAAGAGACATTGTCGATGACCGATGGGCCTTAAGCTTACCTCAGGGAGAGATCATGACTGCCATTACCGACATCGTCGCACGCGAAATCCTCGACAGCCGCGGCAACCCGACCATTGAAGTCGATGTGTTTCTGGAAGACGGCAGCATGGGCCGCGCCGCGGTTCCCTCTGGCGCCTCGACCGGTGCCCACGAGGCGGTCGAACTGCGTGACGGCGGCAAGCGCTATCACGGCAAGGGCGTCGAGAAGGCGGTGGAAGCCGTCAACACCGAAATCTTCGATGCCATCGGCGGCTTCGATGCCGAAAGCCAGATTCATATCGACCAGACGATGATCGCGCTCGATGGCACCGCCAACAAGTCGCGCCTCGGCGCCAATGCGATCCTCGGCGTATCGCTCGCCGTCGCCAAGGCTGCCGCCGATTCGTCCGGCCTGCCGTTCTACCGCTATGTCGGCGGCGCGAGCGCCCATCTCCTGCCGGTGCCGATGATGAACATCATCAACGGCGGTGCCCATGCCGACAACCCGATCGACTTCCAGGAATTCATGATCATGCCGGTCGGCGCGGAAAACATCCGGGAAGCCGTGCGCATGGGTTCGGAAGTCTTCCATATCCTGAAGAAGGAACTGGCGGCGCAGGGTCACAATACCAACGTCGGCGACGAGGGCGGCTTTGCGCCGGGCCTGAAGAGCGCGCCGGAGGCGCTCGACTTCATCATGAAGTCGATCGAGAAGGCCGGCTACAAGCCGGGCGACGACATGTGCCTGGCGCTCGACTGCGCCTCGACCGAGTTCTTCAAGAACGGCAAATACGAGATGGAAGGTGAAGGCCGCACGCTGGAGCCGGAAGCCATGGCCGACTACCTCGCCGAGCTCGCCGGCAAATACCCGATCATCTCGATCGAGGACGGCATGGCCGAGGACGACTGGGACGGCTGGAAGTATCTGACCGACAAGATCGGCAGCAAGTGCCAGCTGGTCGGCGACGACCTCTTCGTCACCAACTCCGCCCGCCTGCGCGACGGCATCAAGATGGGCGTCGCCAACTCCATCCTCGTCAAGGTCAACCAGATCGGCACGCTGACGGAAACGCTCGACGCCGTTGAGACGGCGCACAAGGCTGGCTACACCAGCGTCATGTCGCACCGCTCGGGCGAAACGGAAGACTCCACGATCGCCGATCTCGCGGTTTCCACCAACTGCGGACAGATCAAGACCGGCTCGCTGTCGCGCTCCGACCGGCTGGCCAAGTACAACCAGCTGATCCGCATCGAGGAAATGCTCGGTCCCCAGGCGGCCTACGCCGGTCGCTCGATGATCCGGGCATAATACGCCGCCTCGCGGCCTCCACGTTTTTGAAAAGCCCGGCTTGTCCGGGCTTTTCTGCATCCAGCGCAGGGTCAACGATTGCTTAAGCAAGTTCTGGCAGTTTGAGGCATTCGTAATGCGTTGCAGGATGTCGCTCGGGTATGTGGACCAAGCATCACAAAGAAAGAAAACTGGGCCGTTTCGTCCTTCCGCTCATCACTGTCGCCTTCCTCTCCTATTTCGGCTACCATTCGCTCAACGGAGACTTGGGGCTCGTGGCGACGGAGAAGTTCGAGCGCCAGCGACTGGAGCGCGTGGCGGAGCTGGGTCAGCTGACGGAGAGGCGCCGCGAGCTGGAGCGCCAGGTTCAGCTTCTGAGCGACGGCTCTCTCGAAAAGGACATGCTGGACGAGATCGCCCGCTACCAGCTGAATGTGTCGCGTGACAACGAAATCGTCATATTCAACAACTACTTCTAGATTAACTTGATCTAGGTTAATCTATTTTTCATTAATGATATCATCGGGTTGTGCCGAATGTGTGCCATGCATTTATGGCATTGCTGGGGTGCTGTTTCTTCCCTATGGTAGCGCTCAGAAATGACACATGCAGCACAGAGGGAGGGATCAATGGCGCCGAACAAGACCGCGTCTGCATCCGGCCGCAAATCCGCGGCAAAGCCTGCACGAAAAGACTTCAACGGTGGCACCTACGCCGAATTCGACAAGGACCAGGAGGTCAAGGCCTACCGCGACATGCTGCTCATCCGGCGTTTCGAGGAAAAGGCCGGCCAGCTCTATGGCATGGGCTTCATCGGCGGCTTCTGTCACCTCTACATCGGCCAGGAAGCGGTCGTCGTCGGCATGCAGATGTCGCTGAAGGAAGGCGATCAGGTGATCACCGGCTATCGCGACCACGGCCACATGCTGGCAACCGGCATGAGCGCCCGTGGCGTCATGGCCGAGTTGACGGGGCGTCGGGGCGGCTATTCCAAGGGGAAGGGCGGCTCCATGCACATGTTCTCCAAGGAAAAGCAGTTCTACGGCGGCCACGGCATCGTCGGTGCCCAGGTCTCGCTCGGCACCGGTCTTGCCTTTGCCAACAAGTACCGCGGCAATGACAGCGTCTCCACCGCCTACTTCGGCGACGGCGCGGCCAACCAGGGCCAGGTCTACGAAAGCTTCAACATGGCGCAGCTCTGGAAGCTGCCGATCGTCTACGTGATCGAGAACAACCGCTACGCCATGGGTACCTCCGTGTCGCGCGCCTCGGCCCAGACCGATTTCTCGCAGCGCGGCGCCTCCTTCGGTATTCCCGGCTTCCAGGTCGACGGCATGGATGTCCGCGCCGTCAAGGCGGCCGGTGACGAGGCGGTCGAGCACTGCCGGTCCGGCAAGGGTCCGGTCATCCTCGAGATGCTGACCTACCGCTACCGCGGCCATTCCATGTCCGACCCGGCGAAGTACCGCTCCAAGGACGAAGTGCAGAAGATGCGTTCGGAACACGACCCGATCGAGCAGGTGAAGATCCGCCTGATGGACAAGGGCTGGGCGACGGAAGAGCAGTTGAAGGCGATGGACAAGGATGTCCGCGACATCGTCTCCGACTCGGCCGACTTCGCGCAGTCCGATCCGGAGCCGGATACCTCCGAGCTCTACACCGACATTCTGCTCTGATCAGGGGAGGGACACCCAATGCCAATCGATATCCTCATGCCCGCCCTTTCCCCGACCATGGAAGAAGGCACCCTCAGCAAATGGCTGAAGAAGGAGGGCGACACCGTCACCTCCGGCGACGTCATTGCCGAGATCGAAACCGACAAGGCGACGATGGAAGTCGAAGCCGTCGATGAAGGCGTGATCGGCAAGCTGCTGATCTCGGCCGGCACCGAGAACGTCAAGGTCAACACGCCGATCGCCGTCCTGCTGCAGGAAGGCGAAAGCGCCGACGCCATGTCTGCGGAAAAGCCGGCCCAGCCGGAAGCGCCGAAGGCCGATGCCGACACCCCGGCCGCGACCTCGGATGCCGCCGGCGGCAAGGCCCGCGAAGCCAAGGACGAGCCCGCCTCTTCCGCCGACAGCAAGGTGCCTGCCGCGCCCAAGGTCGATGTCGCTGCCGATCCGGACATCCCGGAAGGCACCGAGATGGTGTCCACCACGGTGCGCGAAGCACTGCGCGATGCCATGGCCGAAGAAATGCGCCGCGACGAGAGCGTCTTCGTCATGGGCGAGGAAGTCGCCGAATATCAGGGTGCCTACAAGGTCACCCAGGGGCTGCTGCAGGAATTCGGCGCCCGCCGCGTCGTCGACACGCCGATCACCGAGCACGGCTTTGCCGGCGTCGGCGTCGGTGCGGCCATGTCCGGCCTGCGCCCGATCGTCGAGTTCATGACCTTCAACTTCGCCATGCAGGCGATCGACCAGATCATCAACTCGGCCGCCAAGACGCTTTATATGTCCGGTGGCCAGATGGGCGCCCCCATGGTGTTCCGCGGTCCCAACGGTGCCGCCGCCCGCGTCGGCGCCCAGCACAGTCAGGACTATGCCGCCTGGTACTCCAGCATTCCGGGCCTCAAGGTCGTCATGCCGTACACGGCAGCCGACGCCAAGGGCCTGCTGAAGGCGGCGATCCGCGATCCGAACCCGGTCATCTTCCTGGAAAACGAAATCCTCTACGGCCAGTCCTTCGACGTGCCGAAGATGGATGACTTCGTCCTGCCGATCGGCAAGGCGCGCATCCACAAGACCGGCAAGGACGTCACCATCGTCTCCTTCGGCATCGGCATGACCTATGCCACCAAGGCGATGGCCGAACTGGAGAAGGACGGCATCGACGTCGAACTGATCGATCTGCGCACGCTGCGCCCGATGGATCTGCCGACGGTGATCGAATCGGTGAAGAAGACCGGTCGCCTCGTCACCGTCGAGGAAGGCTACCCGCAGAACTCGGTCGGCACCGAAATCGCCACCCGTGTCATGCAGCAGGCCTTCGACTATCTCGACGCGCCGATCCTGACGATTGCCGGCAAGGACGTTCCGATGCCCTATGCCGCCAACCTCGAGAAGCTGGCTCTGCCGACCGTCGGCGAGGTCGTGCAGGCGGTGAAGACCGTCTGCTACAAGTAAGGGGTCTGGCTGATGCCTAAATCGACCGTAAAGCAGATCCTGCCGGTTTCGGGTTCGTGGTTCCGGGTGCTGGGAACGAAGGACAATCCGGTTCTGGAAAAGATTGTCTTCTGGGCCCTGGTGAACACTGAAAAGACGGACGTGATCGTCGGCGTTCCGCGCCAGGAATTGGGCGTGATCGGTGCCGTTGACGGTTGGCTCGAGGACGTTGCCGGCTATATCGAAGTGCCTGCCGAGGATGTCGATCGGTTGATCCAGCATCCGGAAGAGCTGGCGCAGTTCGAACTCGTGTGGGCGGAGGAATAATATGCCGATCAACATCACCATGCCCGCCCTGTCGCCGACCATGGAAGAGGGCAACCTCTCCAAATGGCTGGTCAAGGAGGGCGACAAGGTTGGCCCCGGCGACGTGATCGCCGAGATCGAGACAGACAAGGCGACCATGGAAGTGGAAGCCGTGGATGAAGGCACCGTGGCGAAGATCGTCGTCCCGGCCGGCACCGAAGGGGTCAAGGTCAACGCCCTGATCGCCATCCTCGCCGACGAAGGCGAGGACGTGAAGGACGCCGCCGCCTCCGGTGGTGCCTCGGCGGAAGCGCCGAAGCAGGCCGAAGCCAAGGCGGACGCACCGAAATCCGAGCCGGCAAAGCCGCAGGCCGAGCAACCTGTCGCCGACACGCCGCCGGCACCCTCGACGCCTGCACCGAAGGCTGCATCCGGCGAACGCATCTTCGCCTCGCCGCTGGCCCGCCGTCTCGCCAAGGACGCCGGTCTCGACCTATCGGCCGTGTCCGGCTCCGGTCCGCATGGTCGCGTCGTCAAGGCCGATATCGAGAAGGCCGTCTCCTCCGGAACCGGCAAGGCAGCCGCGGCAGCTCCGCAGGCCGCCGCCGCTCCGGCACCCGCCAAGGGCGCTTCGGACGACGCCGTCCTGAAGCTCTTCGAGGAAGGCTCCTACGAACTTCTGCCACATGACGGCATGCGCAAGACGATTGCCTCGCGCCTGCTGGAATCGCACCAGACGGTGCCGGCCTACTTCGTCTCGATGGACTGCGAGATCGACGCGCTTCTGAAGCTTCGCGCCGAGATCAACAAGTCGGCGCCGATGCGCAAGACGGACAAGGGCGACGTCCCGGTCTTCAAGCTGTCGGTCAACGACTTCGTCATCAAGGCCATGGCGCTGGCGCTGCGCGACGTTCCGGCGGCAAACGCCTCCTGGACCTCGACGGCGCGGCTCATGCACAAGCATTCGGATGTCGGCGTCGCCGTCTCCATCCCGGATGGCCTGATCACGCCGATCATCAAGAAGGCGGAGCAGAAGACGCTGTCGATCATCTCCAACGAGATGAAGGATCTGGCCCGGCGTGCCCGTGACAAGAAGCTGAAGCCCGACGAATACCAGGGCGGCACCACGGCCGTCTCCAACCTCGGGATGTTCGGCGTTGCGAACTTCACCTCCATCATCAACCCGCCGCATGCCTCGATCGTATCGATCGGCGCTGGCGTCGAGAAGCCGGTGGTGAAGAACGGCGAGATCGCGATCGCCACGGTGATGACGGCGACCTTTGCCTTCGACCACCGCGTCATCGACGGAGCGCTCGGCGCTGAACTCGCCGCCGCCTTCAAGCGCCACGTCGAGAACCCGATGGGCATGCTGGTATAATGAACTGACCCTTCCCCTTTGGGGGGAGGGTGTCCCGCTCCGGCATTGGACGTGCCGGATCGTGACTTTTGGTGCGATGATCTCCATATCTTGGGTGAGGTGAAGACAGAGGTCCTCAAGGAGCGTCAGATGACCGATGAACCTGTTGACATCATCATGCCGATGCTGCGGGAAATGCGCGGCGAGATGCGCGAGATGCGCGGTGAAATGCAGGGCATGAAGCAGCAGCTTGATAAGCTGGAGAGCGGCCAGAAGACCATTCGTCAGGCGCTGACCGCCGACACCATGATGTCGAAGTTCGTGACCGGCGATTTCGAGGAGCGGATCTTCGAACTGGAGCGCAAGGTGGAAGCGCTCACCAAGGGCAAGTAGGAGCCGCGGCAATCGGGTGTTCCCGACTGTCGCCAGCCGCAGGACGGCGGGGAATGACTGGCGTATGGAGACTATGAAGACCGTCCTCTGCTTCGGCGACTCGCTCACCTGGGGTTACGACGCCGAGACGCTCGGGCGTCACCGGTTCGAGGATCGCTGGCCAAGCGTTCTGTCGGCCGCGCTCGGCCCGGAGGTGAACGTCATCCCCGAGGGGCTGAACGGCCGCACCACGGGCTATGACGATCATCTGGCCGATTGCGAGCGCAATGGCGCCAAGTCTCTCCCGACGGTGCTGCACAGCCACATGCCCATCGATCTGGTGGTCATCATGCTCGGCTCCAACGACATGAAGCCGGCGGTGGCCGGTCCGGCGTTTGCAGCCCGCCAGGGCATCCAGCGGCTGGTCGGTCTGGTGCGCCACCACGAATGGTCCTTCGACTACGAGACGCCGGACATCCTGATCGTCTCGCCGCCGCCGCTCTGCGAGACCGCCAACCCGGTGTTTGCCGCGATCTTCGCCGGTGGGGTCGAGCAGTCGCAGATGCTGGCCTCGCTCTACCGTGATCTCGCCGACGAAATGGGCTGCGGTTTCTACGACGCGGCCTCGGTGGCCCGGACCACGCCGCTCGACGGCGTGCACCTGGATGCCGAGAACACGCGCGCGCTCGGCAGGGGGCTTGAGCCCATCGTTCGCATGATGCTTGGAATTTAACGCCAATCTGGCAAGGAGTTGACCACGATCAAAGAATAGGCGGGCGTGTCCTCTATGGCTGATCCTCGAACAGACAAGAGGAGACGGACCATGTCGAACACACCCCACGAAATTCAGGATGAGTTTCCGGAATACGTGGGCAAGATGCACGAGCTGAAGGTCAGCGACGAGCATTTCGCCCAACTGCTTGAGGATTACCGCGACGTCAACCGCGCCATCCATCGGGCAGAGACTGAAGTGGAGCCGGTTGCCGACACGCATATGGAAGATATGCGCAAGCGGCGGATGGTTCTGAAGGACGAAATTTACGGGATGCTGACACGGGCCTGAGGCCATCGTGCTTCATCCCGCGGGGTGAGGGCCCGGCCGCCGGCCGGGCCTGCCTCGTCAGAAGAGGAGATGAAGGCCCGTGTCCAACGCTTATGACGTCATCATCATCGGCTCCGGCCCCGGCGGCTATATCGCCGCCATCCGTGCAGCCCAGCTCGGCATGAAGGTTGCCGTCGTCGAGCGCGAGCATCTCGCCGGCATCTGCTCCAACTGGGGCTGCATCCCGACGAAGGCGCTCCTGCGCACCGCCGACGTGATGCACACCGCCAGCCACGCCAAGGATTACGGCCTGACGCTCGAAGGCACCATCAAGCCCGACGTCAAGGCGATCGTCGCCCGCTCGCGCGGCATCGCCAACCGCATGAACAGCGGCGTCGGCTTCCTGTTCAAGAAGAACAAGGTCGACATCATCTGGGGCGAGGCGAAGATCACCAAGCCCGGCGAAGTCGTAGTCGGCAAGATCTCCAAGCCGATCGTCCAGCCCCAGGGTCCGGTGCCGAAGAACACGCTCGGCGAGGGCACCTATACCGCCAAGCACATCATCGTCGCCACCGGCGCCCGTCCGCGCGCACTGCCCGGCATCGAGCCCGACGGAAAGCTGATCTGGACCTATTTCGAGGCGATGAAGCCGGAGGAAATGCCGAAATCCCTGCTCGTCATGGGCTCGGGCGCCATCGGCATCGAGTTTGCCAGCTTCTACCGCACCATGGGCGTCGAGGTTACAGTCGTCGAGATCATGAAGCAGGTCATGCCGGTCGAGGACGAGGAAATCTCTGCGATTGCCAGGAAGCAGTTCGAACGTCAGGGCATGAAGATCCTGCTCGAAGCCAAGGTCGCCAAGGTGGTCAAGGGCGCCAATTCCGTCACCGCCACCATCGAGCTGAAGGACGGCAAGACGCAGGAAATCACCGCTGACCGGATGATTTCCGCCGTCGGCGTGCAGGCCAACATCGAGAACATCGGCCTGGAAGCCGTCGGCGTGAAGACCGACCGCGGCTTCATCGTCATCGACGGCTACGGCAAGACCAATGTCCCCGGCATCTATGCCATCGGCGACGTCGCCGGTCCGCCGCTGCTCGCCCACAAGGCCGAGCACGAGGCGGTCATCTGCATCGAGAAGATCGCCGGCCTGCCGAATGTCCATCCGATGGACAAGCTGAAGATCCCGGGCTGCACCTACTGCCATCCGCAGGTCGCCTCCGTCGGCATCACCGAAGCCAAGGCGAAGGCCGAGGGCAGGGAGGTCCGCGTCGGACGCTTCCCCTTCGTCGCCAACGGCAAGGCGATTGCGCTCGGCGAGGACCAGGGTCTGGTCAAGACCATTTTCGACAAGAAGACCGGCGAACTGCTCGGCGCCCATATGGTCGGCGCGGAAGTGACCGAGCTGATCCAGGGCTTCGTCGTCGCCATGAACCTGGAGACGACCGAGGAAGACCTGATGCACACGATCTTCCCGCATCCGACCATCTCGGAAACGATGAAGGAAAGCGTCCTCGACGCCTACGGGCGCGCGCTGAACGCCTGAGCTGACGAGAGATGCCGGGGCTTGTTCCAGGTCCCGGCATCGCCCACATGTGAAATCGACGAAAAGAGGTGACGGATGGAAGGCGTAGGTTGGTTTGGAGCGATCGTGATCGGCGGCCTCGCCGGCTGGCTGGCCGGCAAGTTCCTGGACATGCGCTACGGGCTGTTCATGAACATCTTCGTCGGCATCGTTGGCGCCATCGTCGCCAATGCCGTCTTCGAGAGCGCCGACATCCATGTGACGGACGGATGGCTGGGTTTCCTGATAACAGGTTTCATCGGCTCCTGCGTTCTGTTATTCCTCGCAAAACTCGCCCGTCGTTGACGGCAGCCGCTCTGGCGGCGAAGGCAGGTAATTGATGGTCACCATTCTCGACAGAACCGTAGTGGATGATGCAAAGCGCGTCCGCCATCCGGAAAAGGCGCACCGCCCCGATACCGAGGTGCTGCGCAAGCCGGAGTGGATCCGCGTCCGCGCGCCCGTGTCCAAGGGATACATGGAGACCCGCGACCTCGTGCGTTCGCACAAGCTCGTCACGGTCTGCGAGGAGGCCGGCTGCCCCAACATCGGCGAGTGCTGGGACAAGAAGCACGCCACCTTCATGATCATGGGCGAGATCTGCACCCGCGCCTGCGCCTTCTGCAACGTCACGACCGGTCGTCCCAATGCGCTCGACATGGACGAACCGGAAAACGTCGCCAAGGCCGTCAAGCAGATGGGGCTTTCCCACGTCGTGATCACCTCGGTCGACCGTGACGATCTCGACGACGGCGGCGCCGAACACTTCGAGAAGGTCATCTGGGCAATCCGCGCCGCGTCGCCTCTGACGACGATCGAGATCCTCACCCCCGACTTCCTGAAGAAGCCGGGCGCCCTGGAGCGCGTCGTCGCCGCCAAGCCGGACGTCTTCAACCACAACATGGAAACGGTGCCGGGAAACTATCTGACGGTCCGCCCGGGCGCTCGCTATTTCCACTCGATCCGCCTGCTTCAGCGGGTCAAGGAACTCGATCCGACGATGTTCACCAAGTCCGGCATCATGGTCGGCCTCGGCGAGGAGCGTAACGAGGTCCTGCAGCTGATGGACGACCTGCGCACCGCCGACGTCGACTTCCTGACCATCGGCCAGTACCTGCAGCCGACCCGCAAGCACCACGCCGTCATGAGCTTCGTCACGCCCGAGGAATTCAAGTCCTACGAGACGATCGCCTATACCAAGGGCTTCCTGATGGTCTCCTCGAGCCCCCTGACGCGCTCGTCGCACCACGCGGGCGACGATTTCGCCCGCCTGAGGGCAGCCCGCGAACGCAAGGTCCTGCTGGCGGCGGAATAGACTCCACTCAGTCCCCGGGCCCCGATCTCACGGATGGCTCGCGGGCTTCGTTCGAGGGATAGACATGACGACGTTGATCGCGCTGGAGGATGCGGCAAGCCGCCTTCATCAGTGCGATCGCGTGCTGGTCATCGGCTGTTCGGGCAGCGGCAAGAGCCGGCTCTCCCAACGGCTCGCGTCGACCCTGGACCTCCTCTACATCTCCATGGACCGCGATGTCTTCTGGCTTCCCGGTTGGAAGCTGCGTCCGCGCCCGGAGATCGTCGAGCGGCTGCAGGGTTATGTCGCGCAACCCCGCTGGATCATGGACGGCACCAGCCCGGGAACGCTGCCGCTTCGCTTGCCGCGCAGCCAGCTGGTCATCTGGATGCGCCCGGCGCGCCTCGTCTCCCTCTTCGGCGTCCTCTCCCGATGGTTGCGCTATTATGGCCGGTCGCGACCGGAGATGGCAGAAGGGTGCCCGGAGAAGATCGACCGGCAGTTTCTGGCCTACATCTGGAACTTCGAGAGGACCGAGAGCCCCGAGATCGAGGAGAACCTCACCGCATACGGACCCGGTGTCCCCGTTCTGCTGCTGAAATCGCGGGCTGAGACAAACCGGCTACTTGCCATCATCGGACAGGACCATTAGCTCTCGCCTATGCCAAAGTTTGAGACTCACCGCCCCGTCAAGCATTCTCCCGAGCAGATGTATGATCTGGTGGCCGACATCGAGAAATATCCGCAGTTCCTGCCGCTCTGCGAGGCGCTCAACATTCGTTCGCGCACCGAGCGCGACGGCAAGACGCTGCTGGTCGCCGACATGACCGTCGGCTACAAGGCGATCCGCGAGACCTTCACGACGCAGGTGCTGCTCAATCCAGCGGAGCTGGCAATCGACGTTAAATACGTCGAAGGGCCGTTCAAATACCTCGACAACCGCTGGCGGTTCCAGCCGGCGCCGGATGGCTCGGTGGTCGATTTCTTCATCGACTACGAGTTCAAGAGCCGGATCCTCGGTGCCCTGATGGGCTCGATGTTCGACCGCGCCTTCCGAACCTTCGCGGAAGCCTTCGAGAAGCGCGCCGACAAGATCTACGCCGACGCCTGAGCCGCCTCCATCAGCATCTCGAGCGCCGTCGCGACGGTCGCATGCCGCACCGCACCGCGGCCGATTGCGCCATAGCGCATCTCGCGGTGGATCATCCGTCCCGACCGCGACGCCGCCGCGAGGTGCACGAGCCCGACCGGCTTCTCCACCGATCCGCCCGTCGGCCCCGCAATCCCCGTCACGGCGACGGCGACATCCGCCTTCGACCGGTAGAGCGCGCCGCGCACCATCTGCAGCGCCGTCTCCCGGGACACCGCACCGAACTGGTCGAGCGTCGCCGGTAAAACGCCAAGCAGGTCCATCTTTGCCTGGTTCGTGTAGGTGACGAAGCCGCGGTCGACGACGGCGGATGATCCGGAGATCTCCGTCAGGGCGCCGGCAATCAGCCCGCCGGTGCAGGATTCGGCCGTCGCCAGCATCAGCTGCCGCTCTCTGAAATGCGCGATCAGCCCGGCGGCCTGTGCCTCGATCTCGGCCGGAAAGAGGTTCATGACGGGCGGCCCTGGTAGACGACCGTCGCGGTGGCGATGGCGGCAATGCCCTCGCGGCGGCCGACGAAGCCGATGGTCTCGTTCGTGGTGGCCTTCACCGAGCAGCGCTCCAGCGCAATCTGCAGGATCTCCGCCATCGTCTCGCGCATCTCCAGGCGATGCGGCCCCACCTTGGGGGCCTCCGCGATCAGCGAGACGTCGGCGTTCATGATCGTGCCGCCGTGGTCACGGACGATTTCGGCGGCCCGTGCCAGGAAGATGCGAGAGGCGGCACCCTTCCACTGCGGATCGGACGGCGGGAAATGGTCGCCGATGTCGCCGGCGCCGCAGGTTGCCAGCAGCGCGTCCGTCAGCGCGTGCAGCGCCACATCCGCATCCGAATGCCCCTTGAGCTTCTGGTCGTGCGGGATGAACACGCCGCAGAGCGTCACCCCGTCGCCCGGCTCCAGCTGGTGCACGTCATAGCCGTTGCCGGTGCGCACGTCGGGGAGGGCGGTGCCGGAAAGTCGCTCGTCAGCCATGGTGATGTCCCGTCTCACTGTCAGTTTCACATTGTCAGGCGACCCCTCGACCAGCCGCACCGGCATTCCGGCCCATTCGGCGATCGAACAGTCGTCGGTAAATCCATCGCGGCCCTCTGCAGCGGCGCGCCGGTGCGCGTCGAGGAGGCGTGAGAGCCGAAAGCTCTGCGGCGTCTGCGCGGCAAACAGCCCGTCGCGCGACACCGTCTCCGCAACCAGCCCCTCTGCACCGCGCTTCAGCGTGTCCGTAACGGCCAGCGCCGGCAGCACCGCATCGTCGCCGGCAGCTAGCCGGTCGGCGATCCGGTCGAGCATCGCGGGATCGACGAACGGCCGCGCGCCGTCGTGGATCATCACATGGGTCGCGCCACTGCCGGACAGCGCCTCCAGCCCCGCAAGCACCGACTGCTGGCGCGTGGCGCCACCGAAGGTCGTCTTCACCCGTTCCGCGCCCGCAAGGCCGGCTGTCGCATCGGCGAACAAAGCCGCGTCGTCGGGATGGATGACGGTCACGATCGGCCCGCTCTGCGGCCAGGTCAGAAAGGCCTCCAGCGTGTGCGCAATGACTGGCCGGCCGCCGATCCTGCGGTATTGCTTGGGTCCTTCCGCGGATCCTGCCCGCTCTCCGCGGCCGGCCGCAACGATGACGATGGCAATCTGCATGAAGAGGTTGTGATCCAAAGCTGTTTTGACACAAAGAGTTGACAGTGGAGCACTATAGAATCACAAGGCGTTTTGCCAGCCGCGCCCGGCGATCTTCTTTCTATGCAATTGCTCTTGTGGTCCGCCGAAAGTATGGCTAAAAATAATGCATTAATTCCACGTGCCCGAAAGATCATCAGTTGTCCCTTCCGCACCTAGCCACGCCGTTTAGCATCGGGCCGGTTGCCATTCGTAACAGAGTAGTGCTGGCGCCGATGTCGGGCGTCACCGATCTCCCTTTCCGGGAAATCGCCTGGAGTTGGGGCGCGGGCCTGGTGGTGACCGAGATGATCGCCAGCCGCGAGCTCGTGATGAGCCGCGGCGAATCCTGGGCCCGCCTGAAGCGCACGGGGCTCGGGCCGCACATGGTGCAGCTGGCGGGGCGGGAGCCTCAATGGATGGCGCAGGCCGCCCGGATCGCCGCCGACAACGGCGCCGATATCATCGACATCAACATGGGCTGTCCGGCCAAGAAGGTGACGGGCGGCTATTCCGGTTCGGCGCTGATGCGCGATCCGGAGCTGGCGCTGTCGCTGATCGAGGCGACGGTGCAGGCCGTCGACGTGCCGGTGACCTTGAAGATGCGCCTCGGCTGGGACGAGAATTCCATCAATGCGCCGGAGATCGCCCGTCAGGCCCAGGAGGCCGGCGTCCAGCTGATCACCATCCACGGCCGCACCCGCATGCAGTTCTACGAGGGCAGGGCGGATTGGGATGCGATCCGCAGCGTTCGCGACGCCGTCTCGGTGCCGCTGATCGCCAATGGCGACGTCTGCACGCCTGGCGATGCCCGCGAGATCCTGGCCCGCTCCGGCGCCGATGCCGTGATGGTCGGCCGCGGCGCCCAGGGCAGGCCCTGGCATGCCGGCACGCTGGCCGGGCATGCGCCACCCTCCGAAAGGGCGCAGCGCGAGATCATCGCCGGACACTACGAGGCGATGCTGCAGTTCTACGGCCGCGAGGCCGGCCTGCGGCATGCCCGCAAGCATCTCGGCTGGTACCTCGACCGGTTGGCGCCCGACGTGGAGAGCGACGCGAAGGCGGCAATCTTCCGGTCCACCGATCCTGACGACGTGATGCGCCGGATGATGGAGGCGCTGACCGCCGGCCCAGCGGCCGCAAGGGAGGCAGCATGACCAAGGCTCCGTCTCCGGTCGGCGACAATGCGCTCGCCCTGGCCGTCCTCAATTCGGTGCAGAACCCGGTCATCCTGGTCGACCCCTCCGGCCATGTCATGTTCGCCAACTGGGAAGCGGAATCCTTCTTCGGGGTCAGCGCCGCCCAGCTGGCGCGCCACGAGATTTCAGCGCTCATTCCCTTCGGCAGTCCGCTGCTGGCGCTGATCGACCAGGTCCGCGAACGCCGCGCTCCGGTCAACGAGTACCGGGTCGATCTCTCGTCGCCGCGGCTCGGCCAGGACAAGCTCGTGGATCTCTATGTGGCACCCGTCGTCAGCGAACCGGGCTCCGTCGTCGTCGTCTTCCAGGAGCGGTCGATGGCCGACAAGATCGACCGGCAGCTGACGCATCGCGCCGCTGCGCGGTCCGTGACCGGCCTTGCCTCGATGCTCGCCCACGAGATCAAGAACCCGCTGTCGGGCATCCGCGGCGCCGCACAGCTGCTGGAGACCTCCGTTCCGGACGAGGACCGGGCGCTGACCCGCCTGATCTGCGACGAGACGGACCGCATTGTGTCGCTGGTCGACCGCATGGAGGTCTTTTCCGACGAACGCCCCATCGACCGGCTGCCGATCAACATCCATTCGGTGCTCGACCACGTCAAGGCGATCGCCAAGGCGGGCTTCGGCCGCGACATCAGGATCACCGAGAACTACGACCCGTCGCTGCCCTCCGTCTACGCCAACCGCGACCAGCTGGTGCAGGTCTTCCTGAACCTCGTCAAGAACGCCGCCGAGGCGATCGGCGGCCAGCCGGACGGCGAGATCATGCTGACCACCGCCTATCGTCCGGGCATCCGCCTCTCGGTTGCCGGCTCGCGGGAGAAGATCTCGCTGCCGCTCGAATTCTGCGTCATCGACAACGGACCCGGCGTGCCGGCCGATCTCGTGCCCAACCTCTTCGACCCCTTCATCACCACCAAGACGAACGGCTCCGGCCTCGGTCTTGCGCTGGTGGCCAAGATCATCGGCGCCCATGGCGGCATCGTCGAATGCGACAGCCAGAACCGGCGCACGATCTTCCGGGTGCTGATGCCGATGCACAAGGAAGCCAGCATCGAGGAACCGGGTGTGGCCCACATCATCACAGGGAAAGCCAAATGACTGCCACGATCCTTGTCGCCGACGACGACGCGGCCATCCGCACGGTGCTGAACCAGGCGCTGACGCGGGCAGGCTACGATGTCCGGATCACCTCCAACGCCGCCACCCTGTGGCGCTGGGTCTCGGCCGGCGAGGGCGATCTCGTGGTCACCGACGTGGTCATGCCCGACGAGAACGCCTTCGATCTGCTGCCGCGCATCAAGAAGGCCCGTCCCGACCTGCCGGTGCTGGTGATGAGCGCGCAGAACACCTTCATGACCGCCATCAAGGCCTCGGAAAAGGGCGCCTACGACTATCTGCCGAAGCCCTTCGATCTCACCGAGCTGATCGCCATCATCGGCCGGGCGCTTTCCGAGCCGAAGAAGAAGCCGGCGCGGCTCGATGACGACACCCAGGACGGCATGCCGCTGGTCGGCCGGTCCGCGGCGATGCAGGAGATCTACCGCGTCCTCGCCCGGCTGATGCAGACGGACCTGACGCTGATGATCACCGGCGAGTCGGGCACCGGCAAGGAACTGGTGGCCCGCGCGCTCCACGACTACGGCAAGCGCCGCAACGGCCCGTTCGTTGCCATCAACATGGCCGCCATCCCGCGCGATCTGATCGAGTCGGAACTCTTCGGCCACGAGAAGGGCGCCTTCACCGGCGCCCAGAACCGCTCGACCGGCCGCTTCGAGCAGGCCGAGGGCGGCACGCTCTTCCTCGACGAGATCGGCGATATGCCGATGGACGCCCAGACACGCCTCCTGCGCGTGCTCCAGCAGGGCGAGTACACGACGGTGGGCGGTCGCACGCCGATCCGTACCGACGTGCGCATCGTTGCGGCCACCAACAAGGACCTGAAGCAGGCCATCAACCAGGGCCTCTTCCGCGAAGACCTCTACTACCGCCTCAACGTCGTGCCCCTGCGCCTGCCGCCGCTGCGCGACCGCGCCGAGGATATCCCCGATCTCGTCCGCCACTTCATGCAGATGGGCGAGAAGGAGGGGCTCGACGTCAAGCGTTTCGATGGCGAGGCGCTCGAGGTGATGAAGGGCTATGCCTGGCCGGGCAACGTGCGCGAGCTCGAGAACCTGATGCGCCGTCTCATGGCGCTTTACCCGCAGGAGGTGATCACCCGCGAGATCATCGAGGCGGAACTGCGCTCGGATACCACCGACAGCCCCATCGACAAGATGACGGCCCGCAACGGTTCGCTGACCATCGCCCAGGCGGTGGAGGAAAACATGCGCAGCTACTTCGCAGGCTTCGGTGATGCCCTGCCACCCTCCGGGCTTTACGATCGCGTGCTGCGCGAGATGGAATACCCGCTGATCCTCGCGGCTTTGACCGCCACCCGCGGCAATCAGATCAAGGCGGCCGATCTCCTCGGCTTGAATCGCAACACCCTGCGCAAGAAGATCCGAGAGCTTGGCGTCTCTGTGTATCGCAGCTCGCGGAGCGCCTGACGGTCCTTGACATTCCCGACGGCATCGTTGCATTTTCGCCACAAAGCGTTGCTTGGTGGCAACGCATAGGCCCGTCGTGAGTCCTGCTTCGCAGAGACGTTCTGAGGTGGCACGGACAGGCGGACAACCGCGAATGTCGGGCAAGGAGTAATGTGATGATCGAGGGCGTAGTCTCGCCCACGGCTGAAGCCGAGCCCGATGGCATGGTGCAGGACCGGCGTGCGTCTTTCGCCCTGCCGGGCCTGCTGCTGGCCGGCGGCGCGCTCGTCTGCGCCATCCTCACGCTCTTCGTCCTGGTCGGCCTGACACCGATCGCGCCGACGACCCGCGTCGTCATTGCGTCGGCGGTTCTCAATTCGATCTTCGTCGTCGGGCTGATGTATCTGATCGGCCGCGAGGTGACGCGGCTGTTCAAGGCCCGCAACCGTGGCCGTGCGGCCGCCCGGCTCCATATCCGGGTCGTGGTGCTGTTCTCGATCGTCGCGATCACGCCCGCGGTCCTGGTTGCCATCTTCGCCAGCATCACGCTCAGCGCCGGCCTCGACCGCTGGTTCTCCATCCGCACCCAGTCGATCGTTCGCTCCTCCACGGATGTGGCGCAGGCCTACATGATCGAGAATGCCAGCTACGTGCAGGGGCAGACCGTCTCGATGGCCAACGACCTGGAGCGCAACCGGGCGATGTTTTATCTCGACCGAACCGGCTTCGTCGACATGATGACCCGTCAGGCGCGGGGCCGCGGCTTGCTGGGCGCCTTTCTCGTTCGGGAGGATGGGTCCGCCGTCGCGCAGGCCGACATCACCACGGAACGGCCGCTGCCGGCCATTCCGCAGGATGCGCTGCAGAAGGCGGCAGCCGGCCAGCCCACCCTCATACCGCCCGGGGTCACGAACCTCGTCGGTGCCATCATCAAGCTCGAGGGCATTCCAGGCTCCTTCCTTTATACCATTCGGGCCGTCGATCCGAAGGTCATGGCCGCCATGCGGCTGATGGAGGACAACACCGCCGAATACCAGGCGATGGAAGCCGGTCGCATGTCGCTGCAGGTGGCTTTCGCCATTCTCTATCTCGGATTTGCGCTCATCGTTCTTCTGGCCGCCATCTGGACGGCAATCGCCGTGGCCGACCGTATCGTCCGGCCGATCCGGCTGCTGATCAGCGCCGCCGACAGCGTTGCCACCGGTGATCTCAACGTGGTGGTGCCGGTCCGGACCGCCGATGGCGACGTCGGCAACCTGTCGCGCACGTTCAACAAGATGATCTCGGAGATCCGCAGCCAGCGTGACGAGATCCTGGAAGCCAAGGACGAGGTGGATGATCGTCGCCGCTTCATCGAGGCGGTGCTCTCCGGCGTCACGGCGGCCGTCATCGGCGTCGAGGACGACCGGCACGTCACCATCGTCAACTCCTCGGCAGAACTCTTCCTCGGGCTGCCGGCGGACAAGCTGATCGGCCGCAAGCTGTCGGAGGTCGTGCCGGAAATCGACGCGGTGCTGTCGGAAGCGGCCGCCCGCGCCCGCAACGACTTCCGCAAGCATGTGAACCTGATGCGCGGCGGCAAGGAGCGCACGCTGAGCGTCCAGGTGACGCGCGAGGAACAGGGCTCCTCGCGTGATTCCTATGTCATCACCCTCGACGACATCACCGATCTGGTGATCGCCCAGCGTTCGACGGCCTGGGCCGACGTCGCCCGCCGCATCGCCCACGAGATCAAGAACCCGCTGACGCCGATCCAGCTGTCGGCCGAACGGCTGAAGCGCCGCTATGGCAAGCAGATCGCCGAGGACGACCGCGCTGTCTTCGACCAGTGCACCGATACGATCGTGCGCCAGGTCGGCGATATCGGCCGCATGGTCGACGAGTTCTCCTCCTTCGCCCGCATGCCGAAGCCCGCCAAGGAAGAGACCGACCTCCGCGACATCGTCCGCGATGCCGTCTTCCTGCGAGAGATGGGCACCAGCCACGTGGAGTTCATCCGCGATCTGGGCGACGAGCCATTGATCGGCCAGTTCGATGCGCGCATGCTCGGCCAGGCCTTCGGCAATCTCGTCAAGAATGCCGTCGAGGCCATCGAATCGGTGCCGAGCGACCAGGAACGCGACGACCGCAAGGTCTGGGTTCGCGCCCGCTTCGACCACAGCCGCGATCTGTTCGTGGTCGAGATCATCGATAACGGCAGCGGTCTGCCGGCCGAGAATCGTCACCGGATCCTCGAGCCCTACATGACCATGCGCGAGAAGGGCACCGGCCTCGGTCTCGCTATCGTCAAGAAAATCATTGAAGACCACGGCGGGCAGCTTGAGCTCCATGATGCGCCTGCCGAATTCGATCAGGGCCGCGGGGCCATGATCAGGGTGCTGCTGCCGCAGGTGATGCGGACGGGCGGTGCCGGAACGGAAACAGACAAGGAATTCGCATATGGCGTCTGACATTCTGGTCGTCGACGACGAGACCGACATCCGCGAGATCGTCTCCGGCATCCTCTCCGACGAGGGACACGAAACCCGGATGGCGCACGACAGCGACAGCGCGCTGGCCGCCATTTCCGATCGCGTGCCGCGCCTCGTCTTTCTCGACATCTGGATGCAGGGGTCGAAGCTGGACGGACTGGCGCTGCTCGACGAGCTCAAGAGCCGCCACCCGGATCTCCCCGTGGTGATGATCTCCGGGCACGGCAACGTCGAGACCGCCGTCTCCGCCATCAAGCGCGGCGCCTTCGACTTCATCGAGAAGCCGTTCAAGGCGGACCGGCTGATCCTGATTGCCGAGCGCGCGCTGGAAAACTCCAACCTGAAGCGCGAGGTCACCGAGCTGAAGAAGCGGACCGGCGACGCGGTCGAGCTTGTCGGCACCTCCGTCTCGGTATCGCAGCTGCGCCAGACCATCGACAAGGTGGCGCCGACCAACAGCCGCATCATGATCCTCGGACCGTCCGGCAGCGGCAAGGAACTCGTGGCCCGCATGGTCCACAAGAAGTCGTCGCGGGCCAACGGTCCCTTCGTGGCGCTGAATGCCGCCACCATCACGCCGGACCGGATGGAGATCGCCCTCTTCGGAACGGAAGGCGGACCCGGCCAGGCGCGCAAGATCGGCGCCCTGGAAGAGGCGCACCGCGGCATTCTCTATCTGGACGAAGTCGGCGAGATGCCGCGCGAGACGCAGAACAAGATCCTGCGCGTGCTGGTCGACCAGCAGTTCGAGCGCGTCGGCGGCTCCAAGCGCGTCAAGGTCGACGTCCGGATCATCTCCTCGACCGCCTACAACCTCGAGAACCTGATCTCCGAAGGCATCTTCCGGGAAGACCTCTATCACCGGCTGGCCGTCGTGCCGATCAAGGTTCCGGCGCTGGCGGAACGCCGTGAGGACATCCCCTTCCTCGTCGACATGTTCATGCGCCAGATCTCCGAGCAGGCCGGCATCCGGCCGCGCAAGATCGGCGAGGACGCCATGGCCGTGCTGCAGGCCCACGACTGGCCGGGCAACATCCGCCAGCTGCGCAACAACATCGAGCGGCTGATGATTCTCGCCCGCACCGACGGCCCCGACACGTCGATCTCGGCGGACATGCTGCCGCCCGATCTCGGTGACATGCTGCCGAAGATCTCCACCAAGGGCGACTATCACATCATGACGCTGCCGCTGCGCGAGGCTCGCGAAATGTTCGAGCGCGATTATCTGATTGCGCAGATCAATCGATTCGGTGGCAATATTTCGCGCACCGCCGAATTCGTTGGTATGGAGCGCTCGGCGCTGCACCGCAAACTGAAGTCCCTGGGCGTATAGCCCAGCGGCAGGGCATGGCCGCTTCACGCCGTCGACGAAAGAGCAAGCATGAAAGTCATCATTTGCGGAGCAGGCCAGGTCGGCTACGGCATCGCCGAGCGCCTGTCGCAGGAGGATAACGACGTCTCCGTCATCGACACGTCTGCCTCGCTGATCAACGCGATCACCGAGACGCTCGACGTCCGCGGCTACGTCGGCCACGGTGCCCATCCGGACGTGCTGGCCAAGGCCGGCGCCGAGCAGGCGGACATGATCATCGCCGTGACCCTCTATGACGAGGTCAACATCGTCGCCTGCGAGGTTGCCCACGCCCTCTTCAATGTTCCCACCAAGATCGCCCGCATCCGCGCCCAGGCCTATCTGCAGCCGGAATATGCCGATCTCTTCAGCCGCCAGAACATGTCGATCGACGTGACGATCTCGCCGGAAATCGAGGTGGGCAAGATGGTGTTGCGCCGCATTTCCTTCCCCGGCGCCACCGACATCGTCCGCTTCGCCGAGGATTCGATTGCCATGGTGGCGATCGAATGCATGGAGGATTGCCCGGTCCTCAACACGCCGCTGCATCAGCTCAGCCAGCTCTTCCCGGACCTGATGGCGACCGTCGTCGGCATCTTCCGCGACGGCCACCTCACGGTCGCCCATTCCGGCGACCAGCTGCATGCGGGCGATCTCGCCTATGTCATCTGCCAGCGCGAACACGTGCGCCGCACCCTCGGGCTCTTCGGCCACGAGGAGCAGGAGGCCCGCCGCATCATCATCGCCGGCGGTGGCAATATCGGCCATTTCGTCGCCCGCACCATCGAGGAGCATCAGCCGAAGACGCGGCTGAAGATCATCGAGACCGATCGCGAAAAGGCCGTTTCCGTCTCCGAACAGCTGCGCAACACCGTCGTCCTGCACGGTTCGGCGCTCGACCAGAACATTCTCCTGCAGGCCGACGTCCAGGATGCCGACCTGATGGTGACGCTGACCAACAGCGACCAGATCAACATCCTCGGCGCGGTCATGGCGAAATCGCTGGGCTGCAAGTCGAACCTCGTGCTGATCAACAGCTCCTCGCTCAACAATGTCACCAAGTCACTCGGTATCGACGCCCAGATCAACCCGCGCGCCGTCACCATTTCACGCGTCCTGCAGCACGTCCGCAAGGGCCGCATTCGTTCCGTCTACGCGGTCCAGCAGGGATCGGCGGAAGTGATCGAGGCCGAAGCGCTGGAAACCTCGCCGCTGGTCGGACGCCCGTTCCGCGACCTCGAGCTGCCCGACGGTATCCGCATCGGCGCCATCTATCGGGAGGGCACCGTGATCCGCCCGAGCGGCGACACCAAGATCAAGGCCAAGGACCGGGTTGTGCTGTTTTCCACCGCCGAGGCGGTCAAGAACGTCGAGCAGATGTTCCGCGTCTCCATCCAGTATTTCTAGGAGAGGCCGGGCGGAGCCGAACGTCAGGAGTGCCTTTTTGCACGTTGCGGAAAACACGGCGATTTGATAACGAAGTTTTAGGGGAGGGAAGCACGAGGGCGCTTCCCGGTCATCTCTTGACAGCTAGATCATGATCCGGCCAACGGCCGGCAAAATAGAAAGAAGCGGCGCTATGGCGGAACGTTCTCAGAACTTGCAGGACTTATTTCTCAATACAGTCCGCAAACAGAAGATTTCCCTGACTATTTTCCTGATCAACGGGGTGAAGCTCACAGGTGTCGTAACCTCCTTCGACAACTTCTGTGTCCTTCTTCGCCGTGACGGCCATTCGCAACTCGTGTATAAGCACGCGATCTCCACCATCATGCCCGGCCAGCCGATGCAGATGTTCGAGAGCGAAGAAACCGCCGCATAACAGGACAACCACAGATTTCAAATCGCGATACTTCCAATGAATCGATGATCCCGGAGACCGAGCGTCACCGGGACGACATGCGTGCCATCGTCATCGTGCCGGTGCTGAAGCAGGGCCGGACCGCCCGCTCGGCACAGGCCGATTCCTCCACGCCTTCGCCGCAACGGTCCGACGAGGCCCGCCTCGAGGAGGCGATCGGCCTTGCCCGGGCGATCGACCTGACGATCGTGCAGGGCCTGATCGTGCCGGTCGCCCAGCCGAAGCCGGCAACCCTGATGGGCAGCGGCAAGATCGAGGAGATCAAGGCGCTGCTCGACGAGCACGACGCCGGCCTCGTCATCATCGACCACCCGCTGACCCCCGTGCAGCAGCGCAATCTCGAGAAGGAATGGAACGCCAAGGTCATCGACCGGACGGGCCTGATCCTCGAGATCTTCGGCCGCCGTGCCTCCACCAAGGAGGGCACGCTGCAGGTCGATCTGGCGCATCTGAACTACCAGAAGGGCCGACTCGTGCGCAGCTGGACCCACCTGGAACGCCAGCGCGGCGGTGCAGGCTTCATGGGCGGCCCCGGTGAAACCCAGATCGAGGCCGACCGCCGGCTGCTGCAGGACCGCATCGTCAAGCTGGAGCGCGAGCTCGAGCAGGTGGTGCGCACCCGCCAGCTGCACCGCGCCAAGCGCCGCAAGGTACCGCATCCGATCGTCGCGCTGGTCGGCTATACCAACGCAGGCAAGTCGACGCTCTTCAACCGCATCACCGGTGCGGGCGTGCTGGCCGAGGACATGCTGTTTGCAACGCTCGATCCGACCCTGCGGCGCATGAAGCTGCCGCATGGCCGCACCGTCATCCTGTCCGATACCGTCGGCTTCATCTCCAACCTGCCGACCCACCTCGTGGCCGCCTTCCGCGCCACGCTGGAAGAGGTTCTGGAGGCGGACCTGATCCTGCATGTGCGCGACATGTCGGACCCCGACAATGCCGCCCAGTCCGGCGACGTGCTGCGCATCCTCACCGATCTCGGCATCGACGAGAAGGAGCGCGAGAAGCGCATCATCGAGGTCTGGAACAAGATCGACCGGCTCGACCCGGAAGCCCATGACGCACTCATCGAGCGCGCCCATGGTCGCGACGACATCATGGCCGTCTCCGCCGTCAGCGGCGAGGGTGTCGAGCCGCTGATGGAAGAGATCTCCAGGCGCCTCTCGGGCGTCCTCACCGAGGCGACGATCACCATTCCGGCCGACAAGCTGGCGCTGGTCTCCTGGGTCTATGAGAACGCCATCGTCGACGGCCGCGAAGACCTCGAGGACGGCGCGGTCGAACTCGACGTCCGCCTGTCGGACGGCCAGGCCGTCGAGCTGGAGCGCAAGCTCGGCATCGGCCAGGCCCCGCAAAAGGAAGACTGGGAGCGGTAACCGCTCCTGGTCCCGCCTCCGTCGCCGGCCGCCGTTGAAGAACAGGCTGTTTTCGCTGTATTAATGGCGGCAGGACGGTAGGGGGGATGCGATGGACGACGCCGCGAAAATCGATGCCTTCTTTGCGCAACAGGACCGATGGCAGGCTGAGCTCGGCGCGCTTCGGTCCATCCTCCTCGACTGTGGCCTGACGGAAGAGTTCAAGTGGAGCTCTCCCTGCTACACGGTCGATGGCGGCAATGTCGCGCTCCTCTGGGGCTTCAAGGACAGCGCCACACTCGGCTTCTTCAAGGGCGTCCTCCTCAAGGATCCCGCCGGGCTTCTCGTGGCGCCCGGCGAGAACTCGCGCTCGTCGCGCGTTTTGCGCTTCACGGCGCTCTCGCAGATCATCGAAACGGAAGCATCCATCCGCGACTATCTCCGCAAAGCGATGGAACTGGAGGCGGCCGGAGCCCGGGTCGATCTGCCGAAGGACGATTTGGCCTACCCCGAGGAGCTGGTCGCGGCGCTCGAGGACGATCCTGATCTGCAGACCGCCTTCGACGCCCTGACGCCCGGCCGCCGACGCGGCTATGTGCTCCATTTCTCCCAGCCGAAGCAGCCCGCCACCCGCCAGTCGCGCATTGCAAAGAGCCGCGACCGTATCCTGGCGGGGAAGGGGATGCACGACCGCTAGGGCCGGCGGCTCCCTTGGCCGACGCCGGCCTTATCCGGCAAGTGCCACAGCATCCGCGCCTGCAGGGATCCGCATCGGCGAAGCGGCATCGGTGGCCGCCTGCCAGACGGCCTCCACCACGTCGGCCGAATGGGTGACCGGTGCATCCGATGGCTGCGCGCGGGGCGCCAAGATCCCGGCAGCGAAGTCGGAATAGGGCGCCGGAAATCCGCCTTGCCCCTGGAGACGGGCCCGCGCCGTGTCGCCGAAGCTGGTCTGCGGCGCCCGTCCCGGCAATACCACCCGGACCCTGACGTTGAACGGCTCGAGTTCCAGCGCCATGGATTCCGTGAAGGCGTTCACGGCCGCCTTGCTGGCGGTATAGGCGGACAGAAGCGGCAGCGGCTTCAGCGTCACGCTGGAGGTGACGTTGACGACGACGCCCGCCCGGCGCTCGCGGAACTGCGGCAGCACCGCCTGCGTCACGGCGAGCGTGCCAAAGGTGTTCGTCTCGAAGAGGTCCCGCACGGTCTCCATCGGCGTCCCTTCCACAGCGTTCATCCAGCCGATGCCGGCATTGTTCACCAGGACGTCGATCGGACCGGCCGCTTCGACGGCGGCGCGGATGCTCTCGGCATCGCGCACGTCCAGCGCCAGAACCTTCAGATTGTCGGAGGCGGGGAGGATGTCGTTGCGCGGCGTGCGCATCGTCGCCACCACCCGCCATCCCTTGTCGAGGAAGAACCTCGCGATTTCCAGTCCGAAGCCGGACGAGCAGCCGGTGATGAGTATGGTTTTCATGTCTGTCTCCTTCATTGTTCATGAGGAGATCATGGACTAGCGTGTCGAGATCATCTATAATAGAAAATCGAATATTCGTTATCAGGAGTATCGTTTTGACGGATCCTCTTGCCGACATCGTCGGCGTCCTCGCGCCCGCCGCGCCTCTGTCGAAGGTGGTCAGCGGCGCAGGCGCCTGGCGCGTCGATCGCCTTGAACGCGGCGAGCCCTTCTATTGCGTGGTCCTGGAAGGGAGTGCGCGCCTGTCTGTGCAGGGGCACCCGCCCATCGCCTTGCAGGAGGGGGATTTCGTTCTGATCCCAGCCGCCTCCGCCTTCACCATGGCGAGCATGGCCGAGGCCGACCCCGGAGATGATAGCCAGTGGGCCGTCACCACGCTTGAGGGAGAGACGCGGCACGGCGATCCGCTCGGTCCCGCCGACGTCCGGTTGCTGATCGGCCATTTTGTCTTTGGTTCGCCCGACAGCGACCTGCTCGTCTCCCTCCTGCCGCAGCTCCTGCACATCCGGGGCGAACCGCGCCTGTCGATGATCGTTCGGCTGATCACGGACGAGGCCCGCGCACGGCGGCCGGCGCGGGAGATGATCCTCGCCCGGCTGCTGGAGGTCCTGCTTCTGGAGGCGCTGCGCTCGACAGCCGCGGAGGCGGCGCCCACCGGGATCGTGCGGGCACTTGCCGATCCGCGGTTGGCGCTCGCAATTCGTCACCTGCACCAGGACCCGGCGAGGCCGTGGACGGTGGAGCAGATGGCGGAAGTGGCGTCCCTCTCACGCTCTGCCTTCTTCAATCGGTTTCGGCAGAAGGCGGGCGTGGCGCCGATGGAATATCTGACATCCTGGCGCATGGCGCTGGCCAGAAACCTGCTGCGCTCGGGACAGGCAGGGCTGCAGGAGATTGCCGAACGCGTCGGCTACGGCTCTGCCAGCGCCTTCAGCACCGCCTTCACAAGGCTGGTCGGACTGCCACCCTCCCGATACGCAGAGCAGGCGGGTGCCGCGAGCCAAACCCCAGCCGCTGCCTGAGGTCCTTATCGTTCCCCGAGCTTCGCCGCCTGCCAGAGCGCTTCCATCCGCTCCAGCGTTGCGCCGTACAGTGTTTCACCTGATTTCTGAAGTTCTGTCTCGATGTGATTGAACCGGCGCCTGAACTTCGTATTGGTGCCGCGCAGTGCATCCTCCGGATCGGCATCCACATGGCGGCCGATATTGGCGAGCGCGAAGATCAGGTCGCCGAGTTCGTCCGCCACCTTGTCCTTGCGCCCGCCGCGCAGCGCCTCGCGCAACTCGCCGATCTCTTCCTCGATCTTGTCGAGGATTGGCTCGGCCTCCGACCAGTCGAAACCGACATGGGCGGCCTTCTGCTGCAGCTTCAGCGCCTCCGTCAGCGCCGGCTGGCTGCGCTGCACGCTGCCGAGGAAGCCGGCCTTGAAGTCCTCGGTGATGCCGCGCCGTGCCCGGCGCTCGGCCCGCTCGCGCTTCTCCTCCGCCTTGATCTCGTCCCACTGCAGCTTGACGGCCTCGGGCGTCAGCTCGTCGGAGCGGGCAAAGACATGCGGGTGGCGGCGGATCATCTTGCGGGTCACGGCCTCGACGACGTCGCCGAAAGAGAACTGTCCGGCCTCTTCGGCGATGCGCGCGTGGTAGACCACCTGCAGCAGCAGGTCGCCCAGCTCGTCGCAGAGATCGTCGGGGTCCTTGCGCTCGATCGCGTCGGCCACCTCGTAGGCCTCCTCGATCGTATAGGGCTTGATCGTCTCGAAGGTCTGGACGATGTCCCAGGGGCAGCCGGTCTCGGGATCGCGCAGCGCCACCATGATCTCGATCAGGCGGGAAATGTCTTTGGAAGCGTCCATGGGATGTCGTCCTGGTTTTTAAGTTCAGCGGAGCGGGATGGCGTTGTCGGCCTTGCCGGACTGGTAGGCGTCGGACAGCCGGTCGTAGGCGGCGCGGATGCGGACCGACTGCGCCTGCAGCGCCGCCCGCTGCGGCTCTTCCTCCGTGTCCACCAGCTCGCTCAGCGCAAAGGAGCGCCAGAAGGCGTTCTGCCGGCGATAGCCGCCCGGCTCCAGGCCGAACACCTCCTTCAGGATCTTCAGATCGTGCGGAATGGCGAAGGCGTCGCGGCTGTCCTCGTGGCTGAAGAAATAATAGAAATTGTCAAAACCGGCCCAGGTAATCGCCGACATGCACATGGTGCAGGGTTCGTGGGTGGAGAGGAAGATCAGCTCCTTCGTGTCCGGCTTGTCGCCAAGCTCGTGGAAGCGCTTCAGCGCATGCACCTCGCCGTGCCAGAGCGGGTTCTCCAGCTCGTTGTTGGTCTCGGCAATCACAAGCGACAGGTCGGATTTCTTCAGGATGGCAGCCCCGAACACCTTGTTGCCCGCCGCCACCCCGGCCTGCGTCAGCGGCAGGATGTCGTGCTCGATGACGTCGAGCAGGCGAGGGGCAAGTCTGGTCATGCGGCGGGTTCCTGTTGCAGCGGGCCGGCTTCGGCGGAGGAATGACAGCCCTGTGGAAACAGGGCTGCGGTGGCTTTTACTCAAGAAAGGGGGAGAGCGGGAACAGAAATGTTCACTGCCGCGCCAACTCGAACAACGGTTTCTTATGTCCTGTTGCGCAATGGATGATAGTGGCAGCTCAGATTGGGAAGCCCGTATGTCCAGCAACCTTTTGACGACATTTCCAGCATTCTTCCGCGTCAGCGGCAAGACCGTGGCCGTTTTCGGCGATGGCGACGAGGCCTATGCCAAGGTCCGGCTGCTGCGCAATACCGACGCGCGGATCGTCGCCTATGCGGCCGATCCGGAGGCCGACTACCATGCCTATCTCACAGCCCATGGTGTCGAAACCGTGAGGGCAGGCTTTTGCCTCGGCCAGCTGGCCGGCGTAACGCTTGTCTTTGCCGCCACCGGTGACGAACTTCAGGATCAGGCGATCGTCAGAGCCGCCCGTGCGGCCAAAATCCCGGCCAATGCCGTCGACCAGCCGGACTATTGCGACTTCCTGACGCCGGCGCTCGTCAACCGCGCGCCCGTCGCCGTCGCCATCGGCACAGAAGGGGCAGGCCCGGTGCTGGGTCAGATGATCCGCGCCCGCGTTGACCAGATGCTGTCGCCCTCGCTCGGCCGGCTGGCGTCGCTTGCCGTCGACTACCGCGATGCCGTCGAGCGCCACATTCCCAAGGGCGTCTCGCGCCGCGTTTTCTGGCGCCGCTTCTTCACCGGCACCGTCGCCGACAGCGTCGATGCCGGCGATCTCGCCGCAGCACGCCACTCCGCCGACGACCTTCTCTCTGGCTCCCGCCGCGTCGAGGGCCATGTCTGGTTGGTCGGGGCCGGTCCCGGGGCCGAGGACCTCTTGACGCTGCGCGCCCAGCGCGTGCTGATGGAGGCCGACGTCATCGTCTTCGATGCACTCGTGCCGCAGGCGATCGTCGACATGGGGCGCCGCGATGCCGAGCGCCTGTCGGTCGGCAAGCGCAAGAACTGTCATTCGAAATCCCAGGACGAGATCAACCGGCTGCTGGTGCGGCTGGGCAGCGAGGGCAAGCGGGTGGTGCGCCTCAAATCCGGCGATCCGCTCGTCTACGGCCGCGCCGCCGAGGAGATGGCGGCGCTGCGCGAGGCGGGCATCACCTATGAGATCGTCCCCGGCATCACCTCCGCCTTCGCCGCCGCCGCCGATTTCGATCTGCCGCTGACGCTGCGCGGTGTCGCCTCCTCGCTGATCTTCACCACCGGCCACGATCTCACCGGCGACGTGCTGCCCGACTGGGCAAGCCTTGCCATCTCCGGCGCGACCGTTGCCGTCTACATGGGCCGCACGGTTGCCGCCTCCGTCGCCGGACGGCTGATGGACGCGGGGCTTTCGCCCGACACCACGGTCGCCGTGGTGGAAAATGCGAGCCGCGCCGACCGCCGCCTGTTTCATGGCGTGCTGCGGCAGTTGCCGGACCTTGAGGCGCGCGACGATCTCGCCGGTCCGGTCATGGTGATTATCGGCGAGGCCGTCGCCGGTGCCAATTTTGAAAAGTCAGCGCCCCTGTCCGGTTGGACCGCCGTGGCGCGCCAGGACGTGGGAGTGACACGATGACCGACAAGGTGCTGACCGCCAACCGGCTGAGCGACGGCATTGCCGTCTGGCTCGATGCCAACGGCCAGTGGACGGAGAACCTGCAGGACGCGCTGGTGGCCCGCCACGCCGAGGCCGAAGCCGCGCTGGCGGCCATCGGCAAGCGCGACTTTGCCGGAAACCTGGTCGTCGACGTCAATGTCATCGACGTGGCCGAACTGGACGGCAAGCTCTGGCCGACACGCCTGCGCGAGCGCATCCGCGCCGCCGGCCCCACCATGGAATACGCCGCCGGCTACAGCCCGGCCGACGCAGCCTTCATCGCAGTCTGAGGACATCATGTACCGCTACGACGAATTCGACCACGCCTTTGTCTCCAGCCGCGTCGAGCAGTTCCGCGACCAGGTGGCGCGCCGCCTGTCCGGCGAGCTTGCCGAGGATGCCTTCAAGCCGCTGCGGCTGATGAACGGCGTCTACCTGCAGCTGCACGCCTACATGCTGCGCGTCGCCATTCCCTACGGCACGCTGAACGGCCGGCAGATGCGCATGCTCGCCCACATCGCCCGGAAGTACGACCGCGGCTACGGGCATTTCACGACGCGCCAGAACATCCAGTACAACTGGCCGAGGCTCTCGGACACGCCGGCGATCCTCTCGGAACTCGCCAGCGTCGAGATGCATGCGCTGCAGACCTCGGGCAACTGCATCCGCAATGTCACCGCCGACCATTTCGCCGGTGCCGCCGCCGACGAGGTCGCCGATCCGCGGCCCTATGCGGAAATCCTGCGGCAGTGGTCCTCGGTCCACCCGGAATTCTCCTTCCTGCCGCGCAAGTTCAAGATCGCCGTGACCGGCGCCGAGCGCGACCGCGCAGCGATCCAGGTCCATGACATCGGCCTGCACCTGAAGAAGGATGCCGACGGCCGCATCGGCTTTGCCGTCTACGTTGGCGGCGGGCAGGGGCGCACGCCGCTGGTCGCCAAGAAGATCCGCGACTTCCTGCCGGAAGAGGACCTGCTGACCTATACGACCGCGATCATGCGGGTCTACAACCTGCACGGACGGCGCGACAACAAGTACAAGGCGCGCATCAAGATCCTCGTCCACGAGACCGGCGTCGAGGAGCTGACCCGCCAGGTCGAGGAGGAATTCTCCCACCTGCAGGGCACCGAGCTGACGCTGCCTGCGGCCGACATCGAGGCGATCACCCGCTACTTCGCGCCGCCGGACCTGCCGCAGCGGCCGGAAGGCTGGGCCGGGCTTGCCGGCTGGAAGAAGCAGGACGAGAATTTCGCCCGCTGGGTGGATCAGAACGTCCAGCCGCACAAGCATCCCGACTACGGCATGGTGACGGTATCGCTGAAGCCCATCGGCGGCATTCCGGGCGACGCCAGCGACAGCCAGATGGACGCCATTGCCGAGATCGCCGAGGAATACGCCTTCGACGAGATCCGCATCAGCCACGAGCAGAACGTCATCCTGCCGCATGTGGCGCTCGCCGACCTCGAGCCGGTCTACCGGGCGCTGGTCGCCCAGGGGCTGGCGACGGCGAACGCCGGGCTGATCACCGACATCATCGCCTGTCCGGGGCTCGACTACTGCGCGCTCGCCAACGCTCGTTCAATCCCGGTGGCGCAGGAGATCTCCACCCGCTTCGGCGATCCCGACCGGCAGGCGGAGATCGGCGAGCTGAAGATCAAGATCTCCGGCTGCATCAACGCCTGCGGCCACCACCACGTCGGCCACATCGGCCTGCTCGGCGTCGAGAAGAAGGGTGCCGAGCTCTATCAGATCACGCTTGGCGGCTCCGGCGACGAGCACACCTCGATCGGCGAGATCATCGGCCGCGGCTTCGAGCCGGAGCGGGTGACCGACGCGGTGGAGAAGATCGTCGACACCTACCTCGGCCTGCGGCTCGGCAAGGAAGAGACCTTCCTCGCCGCCTATCGCCGCGTCGGGCCGCAGCCGTTCAAGGATGCGCTCTACGGCTCGACGGTGGAAGCGGCATGACGGAGGCGGGTGCAGTGACAAAGATCTGGAGAGAGACGGGCTTCGTCGAGGGCGACCCCTGGGTGGTCGAGACCGAGGAGCGCAAGGCGGAGGGCGACGAGAAGCCGCTCCTGACGCTCGACGCGCTGATCGAGAAGGCCGACGCCAGCAATGACGTCGGGCTCGGCGTGCTGGTCAAGCCCGGTGACGACGTGCGGCGGCTGGAGCCCTATCTCTACCGCCTGGAGATCGTCGCGGTGGAATTCCCCGCCTTCAGCGACGGCCGCGCCTTCTCCCATGCGACGCTGCTGCGCGAGCGGCTGAACTACAAGAACGAGCTGCGCGCCGTCGGCGATGTGCTGATCGACCAGGTGCCGCTGATGCTGCGCACCGGCATCGACAGCTTTGCCGTGACCAATGCCACCGCGCTGAAGCGGCTTGCCGAACGCCGCCTGCCGGGGATTGCCGAGCACTACCAGCCGGCCGCCCGGCCCGCCGAGCGCCCTCAAGGGGAAGGCGAGGGTGCCGCCTACGCCTGGCGCCGCCGCTCCGCCGCCTCCTGAGGGGTTTAAAGCGGAGCCCTCCGCACATATTTTCCGGGCAGCCCGCGGCATATGTTCGCGCATGCCTTCAAAAGCCGGGGCGGATGGTATATTTCGCTCCGGCAGGACCACAAGCTTAAGCGAGACGGAAGCCGCATGAACGCTCCAGCCAAGACGGACGAATTCGTTGCCCCCGAGGCAGCAGCCAGCAAGCCGGCGATTCCGGACGGCGTCTATGCCGAGACGGTGCTGGCGGTGGAGCATTACACCGACCATCTGTTCCGCTTCCGCATGACGCGGCCGCCCGGCTTCCGCTTCCGCTCCGGGGAATTTGCGATGATCGGCCTGATGGTCGGCGACAAGCCGATCTACCGCGCCTATTCGATCGCCAGCCCCGCCTGGGACGAGGAGCTGGAGTTCTTCTCCATCAAGGTGCCGGACGGGCCGCTCACCTCCCACCTGCAGAAGATCAAGCCGGGCGACACGGTGCTGATGCGCAAGAAGCCGACCGGCACGCTGGTGCTCGACGCGCTGACGCCGGGCAAGCGCCTCTACATGTTCTCCACCGGCACCGGCATTGCGCCCTTTGCGAGCCTCATCCGGGACCCGGAGACCTACGAGAAGTTCGAGGAGGTCATCCTCACCCACACCTGCCGCGAGGTCGCCGAGCTGAAATACGGCTTCGACCTGATGGAGGAGATCCGCGAGCACGAGTTCCTGGGCGAGATGGTCGGCGACAAGCTGAAGCATTACCCGACCGTGACGCGCGAGGAATATCCCTTCCAGGGCCGCATCACCGACCTGATGGAGAGCGGCAAGCTCTACACCGACCTCGGCCTTCCGCCGCTCGACCCGGCGGTCGACCGCGGCATGATCTGCGGCTCGACCGCCATGCTGAAGGACACCAAGGCGCTCCTCGAAAAGGCCGGCCTCACCGAGGGCGCCAACAACAAGCCCGCCGAATTCGTCATCGAAAGGGCGTTTGTGGGGTGAGGAACGGTCGGGCGCCTGAGCGCCCGAGCCATCGATCCAGTGGATCGATGGCAGTGACGAACGCCCGAAGCCCAAGCGAAGGGCCGGGGGGCGGTGCGTCATCCTCGACCCTCTTCCCGCCTCATCCTCGACCCCCTTCACCCGCGCGTCCCTGCCTGTCGTTCCCGCGCCCGCCAGGCCTCATCCCATTTCGCCCTGTTGAACCGGTCGCGTGACTTGCGGGCAATCGCGATCGCCAGGTCGTCCAGTTCCCTTTGCTCTCCCGCCTGCGCCTGGAAATATTCGGGGTTGGTGCCGAGAAAACCCTGCGCGAACCGCGCCGCGCGATAGACGTCGTCGAAGATCGCCCGTTGTTCGGCGGTCAGATTGATCAGGCAGCAGGGCTCGCCATTGGCATTGCGGTGCCAGCTGCAGGCATTGTTGCGCCGGCAGTCGCGCCGCCGGCAGACCTGGTGGGGCAGGGCGAGCATTTCCGCCGTGCGGGTGGCGAGCCTGGTGTTGATCCTGTCGGGCATGCGGGGTCTCCTGTGGTTGGCGGAGGCGCGGGTCGGCGGTGCTGCCGACCGGACAGAGTCCTCCCTTGGTGACGGCCAGAAATTTCAAAATTCGGACGGGGCGCTGAAAGCTG
>NZ_JMQK01000025.1:0-56673 GCF_000705355.1 Pseudorhizobium marinum | reverse complement strand
GACCCCCCTGTGTGCCGCACAGGCACGCCCGACGCGCTCTTTCGGGCTTCAAGAGGCGAGGGTCCGGTCCGAAACCCCGCGCCTCTCCCCGTGTCGCCGGAGGGAGACCATTTTCCGCGAGCCCGGTGCATGAGGTTCTGCGTCTGCCCCTCATCCACCGCGCCGGCCCCACCTCGCCGGCACGCCTGCCGGTGTATCCGAGAGCGGAACGGGGGGATTATGGGCATGGGTTACGGGGGTGGGGATGTGGATGGGGGTAAGTGGTTGATTTTTGGTGGGGGAGGGTGCGGATTGGGGTGGCGGGTGCCGCACACTCCCCCTCATCCTGAGGTGGGCGGGCAAAGCCCGGCCCTCGAAGGATCCGTCTTGCTTCGGTGTCCCGTGAGCCACCCATGGCACCTCCCTCTCTTTCGTCATCCTCGGACTTGATCCGAGGATCCAGGTCAAGTGCAGCGGCTGGGGCGGACTGGCGTGATTATAGCAGCGAGGAGGGCTTGGGTTTGGATCCTCGGGTCAAGCCCGAGGATGACGAAAGGATGGGGCGGAGGGTGACGACGGAGAGGGCGAAGGGTGACGGAGAGGGCTGCCGTCGTGCCCTATTCTGAAGCGGTCAGCGAGCCCGAAGGCTCACTCGTCGCTCATCTTCAGCGCCGCAATGAACGCTTCCTGCGGGATTTCGACCTTGCCGAACTGGCGCATGCGCTTCTTGCCGGCCTTCTGCTTGTCCAAGAGCTTGCGCTTGCGGGTGGCGTCGCCGCCGTAGCACTTGGCGGTCACGTCCTTGCGCATGGCCGAGATCGTTTCGCGGGCGATCACATTGCCGCCGATGGCAGCCTGGATCGGGATCTTGAACATGTGGCGCGGGATCAGGTCCTTCAGCTTCTCGCACATGTCGCGGCCGCGCTTTTCGGCCGCCGAACGGTGCACCAGCATGGAGAGCGCATCGACCGGCTCGCCGTTGACCATGATCGACATCTTCACGAGGTTGCCCTCGCGGTAGGCGTCGAGATGGTAGTCGAAGGAGGCATAGCCCTTGGAGATCGACTTCAGACGGTCGTAGAAATCGAAGACCACCTCGTTGAGCGGCAGCTCATAGGTGACCATGGCGCGCTTGCCGACATAGGTGAGCTCGGTCTGGATGCCGCGGCGGTCCTGGCAAAGCTTCAGGATGCCGCCGAGGTAATCGTCCGGCGTCATGATCGTTGCCTTGATCCACGGCTCGTGGATTTCGGAGATGCGCACCACATCCGGCATGTCGGCCGGATTGTGAAGCTCGCGCTCCGTGCCGTCGGTCATGAACAGCTTGTAGACGACCGAAGGGGCGGTCGCGATGAGGTCGAGGTTGAACTCGCGCTCGAGGCGCTCCTGGATGATTTCCAGGTGCAAGAGCCCGAGGAAGCCGCAGCGGAAGCCGAAGCCGAGTGCGGCGGACGATTCCATCTCGAAGGAGAAGGACGCGTCGTTGAGGCGAAGCTTGCCCATCGCCGAGCGCAGGTCTTCGAAATCGGCGGCATCGACCGGGAAGAGGCCGCAGAAGACCACCGGCTGCGCCGGCTTGAAGCCCGGCAGCATCTTTTCGGTCGGGCGCTTGTCCTCGGTGATCGTATCGCCGACGCGGGTATCGGCGACTTCCTTGATCGAGCCGGTGAAGAAGCCGATCTCGCCGGGGCCGAGTGAGTCGACGGCCAGCATCTTCGGCGTCAGCACGCCGACGCGCTCGACGTGGTACTTCGCGTCCGTGCCCATCATGCGGATCATCTGGCCCTTGGAGAGCACGCCGTCGAGGACGCGCACGAGAACCATGACGCCGAGATAGGTGTCGTACCAGCTGTCGACGAGGAGCGCCTTCAGCGGCGCCTTCTCGCCGCCTTCGCTCTTCGGCGGCGGCAGCTTGTGGACGATGGCTTCCAGCACGTCGGGGATGCCGAGGCCGGTCTTGGCCGAGATCAGCACGGCCTCAGAGGCATCGATGCCGATCACTTCCTCGATCTGTTCCTTGATCCGGTCCGGCTCGGCGGCCGGCAGGTCGACCTTGTTGAGGACGGTGACGATCTCGTGGTCGTTGTCGATCGCCTGGTAGACGTTGGCGAGCGTCTGCGCTTCGACCCCTTGCGAGGCATCCACCACCAGCAGCGAGCCTTCGCAGGCCGACAGCGAGCGCGAGACCTCATAGGCGAAGTCGACGTGGCCGGGCGTGTCGATCAGGTTCAGCACATAGGTTTCGCCATTGTTGGCCTTGTAGTGCAGGCGCACCGTCTGGGCCTTGATGGTAATGCCGCGCTCGCGCTCGATATCCATGGAATCGAGAACCTGCTCGGACATGTCGCGCTCGGCCAATCCGCCGGTCGTCTGGATCAGCCGGTCGGCGAGGGTCGATTTGCCATGGTCGATATGCGCGACGATGGAGAAGTTGCGGATATGGTCGAGGGGCGTGCGTTCAGTGCTCATGGCTCGCGCATATAGCAGCGGTCAGGGCGCCCGCCTAGCCGGTAGTGCAGGGGATTTGCGATAAATGCGAGGGTTTGGCGGCCGGATGGGGCAAGACGCGTTGCGGAAGCGGAAAATCGGCTCCCGCAGCGGGAGCGGCGCGCCGTCCGGCGGCGAGGTTCAGCGTCAGAGGGGCGGGAGCAGGGCAAGCCCGACGCCGGCCGCCGCCGTCAGCGCCACGACGATCCAGGGCGGCGTCTTCCAGACCACCAGCAGCAGGAAGGCGGCAAGCGCCAGCGCGAAGTCGTGCGGCGCCAGGATGGCGCTGGTCCAGACCGGATCGTAGAGGGCGGCGGCGAGAATGCCGACGACGGCGGCATTGGCGCCACGCATGGCGGCCTGGGCCAGAGGGTAGCGGCGAAGCCGGTCCCAGAACGGCAGCACGCCGACGAGGAGCAGGAACCCGGGCACGAAGATCGCGACGAGGCCGAGTGCCGCGCCGAGGATGCCGTTCGGCTGCGGCCCCATGACGGCGCCGAGATAGGCAGCGAAGGTGAAAAGCGGGCCGGGCACGGCCTGCGCCGCGCCGTAGCCGGCCAGGAAGGCCTCCTCGCTCACCCAGCCGGGCGCCACCACCTCCGCCTGCAGGAGGGGCAGCACCACATGGCCGCCGCCGAACACCAGCGCGCCGGCGCGGAAGAAGGCATCGACGAGCGACAGGCCTTGCGACTGGGCAAGCGCTGCCAGCACCGGAAGGCCGGCAAGCAGCAGGAGGAAGAGCAGGAGGCAGCCGAGGCCGATGCGCCGGGAGACGGGGAAGGGGAGGTGGGAGGCCGGCGCGGACGCATGGTTGCGGCAGAGCAGGAGCCCGGCCACGGCGCCGACGGCAATCGCTGCAACTTGCCCGACCGAGCCGGCCGCCGCCACGGTGATCACCACGGCCGCCAGCGCGATTGCCGCCCGCGACCGGTCGGGCGTCAGGGTCTGGGCCATGCCCCAGACCGCCTGCGCCACCACCGCGACCGCCACGATCTTCAGCCCTTGCAGGAGGCCGAGGCCGACAGGTCCGTCGAAAGCAGTTGCCGCAAGGGCGAAGGCGAGGAGCAGCAGGGCAGAGGGCAGGGTGAAGGCGACCCAGGCCGCCAGCGCCCCGAGCGGCCCGCCGCGCAACAGGCCGAGCGCAAAGCCCACCTGGCTTGAGGCCGGTCCCGGCAGGAACTGGCAGAGCGCCACCAGATCCGCATAGCCCGCCTCGTCGATCCACTTGCGGCGCACCACGAGTTCGTCGCGGAAATAGCCCAGATGCGCGATCGGGCCGCCGAAGGAGGTGAGCCCGAGCTTCAGGAAGGCGAGGAAGACCTCCGATGGCGTGCCGCGGGTGAGAATGGTGGACGAGGCGGACGGTCCGGACGATGGCGGCACGGACGGCTCCTTTGCGAGGTCTGTTCTTCGGTCACGGTCATGCGGTACCTTTAGACGGTCGGCATGACAACCTGTCAGACAGACGCGCATCCGGGCGAGGATGAGGATCGATGAGCCGTGTGAGGCCGCCGCGAGCGATCGGGACACCCCGCTTGACCTCGGTCAAGGTGCCACCGGATCTGCAATGAAAGTCTGCGTTACCCAGCCGGAAGGAACGCCATGCCAGCCAAGACGAAGGCCCAGTTGCTTGCTGTCGCCGAAAAGGAGTTCTCCAGGATCGAGGGACTGATCGGGGGCATCCCTGAGGAGTCAGCCCTCGTCAAAGACGAGGAGGATACGTCCATCAAGGATGTGATCGCGCACCGGGCGCCTTGGATCGGCCTGTTTTTGAGTTGGTATGCAGACGGGCGTGCGGGAAAGCGGGTTCACTTCCCGGCCGAAGGCTACAAATGGAACGAGCTCAAGCGCTACAATGCCGACTTGAGGGTGCGGCAGGCAGGCATCGGTTGGGAGGAGGCACGCAAGCTCCTGGCCGACCGGCACCTTGCGCTGATCACCTTCATCCAGGAGCACAGCGACACTGATCTCTACGGCGCACCGATGCAGGGAGCAAACAACGACTGGGCGCCCGGCCGATGGGCCGAAGCCGCTGGACCAAGCCACTACAGGTCTGCCACGAAGTATATCCGGTCGCGGCTGAAGGCCCTGCCAGACGGGGAGCCGGCGGAATGATTGACATCATTCCAGAGCACGAGGTCTTTTCTTCCTAGCCTCCCGGCGAAGCGGCGATTAGGTTCGGTCTGATCAACCGGAACTCACCATGCCCACGTCCCTTCCCTTCGCCTCCGGCATCCACCACGTGACCCTGATCACCCGGCGGGTGCAGGACAATGTCGACTTCTACGTCGGCTTCCTCGGGCTCCATCTCGTCAAGCGCACCGGCGGTTTCGAGGATGCCGAGCAGTTGCATCTCTTCTACGGGAATGCAGAGGCGGAGCCGGGCACGCTCGTCACCTTCCTCGTCTGGGAGGACGGGGCATCCGGCCGCGTCGGCAACGGCCAGGTCTCGGAGATCGCCTTCTCGGTGCCGCAGAACGCCATCGGCGAATGGATGACGCGGGCGATCACGCAGCGCGTGCCGGTGGAAGGGCCGCTCCACGAGTTCGGCGAGACGGTGCTGCGGCTGAAGGATCCCGACGGGATCATCGTCAAGCTCGTCGGCAACGGTGCGGCCGCGCCAGCCGGGGAGGACGGGAGCGCCGATCTCGCCGTACGGCGGCTGCGGGCCGTGACCATCCTGACCGAGACGCCGGAGGAGACCTCGGCCTTTGTCCAGCGCTTCGGCTACCGGCCGGGTCCCGTGTCCGGCGCAATGCAGCGCATGCTGTCCGATACGGATGCGGTCGATATCCGCGATGCTTCTGGCTATGTGCCGGGCGTTCCGGGAACGGGCACGGCCGATCACGTGGCCTTCCGCGCCGCCGATGTCGCAGATGTGCGGGCGGCGGAGGCGGAGCTCTCGAAGCGCAATTCCTCGCCGACGAATTTCCACGACCGCAAGTATTTCAGCTCGCTCTATGTCCGCGAACCGGGCGGCACGCTGATCGAACTGGCGACCGACGGTCCCGGTTTTGCACTCGACGAGGCGCCGGGGCATCTGGGCGAGACGCTCTTCGTGCCGCCGGGCGATGAGGCGCGGGCGGACGACCTGAAGGTGCTGCTGCCGCAGTTCTCCGCGCCGGGCGCGCCGCGCATGCCGCGCCGGGACCTGCCCTTCGTGCACCGCTTCTTCGTGCCCGACGAACCGTCGAATGAGACGATCGTGCTGCTGCACGGCAGCGGCGGCAACGAGGCGGACCTGATGCCGCTCGCCCACCGCATTGCACCGCAGGCTATGCTTCTTGGCGTGCGGGGCCGGGCAGCGGAGGAGGGGGTGCCCCGCTGGTTCCGGCGGTTCTCCTCCACAAGCTTCGACCAGGAGGACATCCGCGCCGAAGCGGAGGCCTTCGCTGCCTTCGTCGAGGGTGCCGTGTCCGGCTATCGCCTCGACGCGGAGCGCCTGTTCTTTCTCGGCCTCTCCAACGGCGCCAATTTCCTCGCCGCGCTGATGGCGCTAAATCCGGGCCTTGTCCGCCGGGCGATCCTGCTGCGGCCGATACTGGTGCTGGACGATGCGCCGCGTACCGATCTTGCGGGCTCGTCGGTGCTGATGGTGAGCGGACGCCAGGATCTGGCGGCTCCCTCCGCGCGCCGGCTGGCGGCCTGGCTTCAGGAAAATCACGCCTCTCTGGAAAGCCATTTCGTCGATACGGGGCATGGTCTCTCGGATGAGGACGGTCCGCTGGCGCAGGCCTGGCTGCAGGACGCCGGCAGGCGTTGACAGTATCGATGGCTGTTGACTCCATTATCCGAGAAGTACATTCTCGGATAATGGAACAACAGGAAGCTGTTTTTGAGAAATCCATGGGTGAACGGCTGCAGGCGCTGCGCCATGCGCAGGGCCTGACGCTGGACGAACTGGCCGCGCGCTCCGGCGTCAGCCGGGCGATGATCTCGCGGGTGGAGCGGGCCGAGGCGAGCCCGACGGCGGCACTCCTGGCGCGCCTTTGCGAGGCGCTCGGCCTGTCGCTCTCGGCCTTCTTCGCCGACGAGGCGCAGCAGGCCTCGCCGCTCAGCCGCCACGGGGAACAGCGGCTGTGGCGCGATCCGCACAGCGGCTACCTGCGCCGCTCCGTGTCGCCGCCCGGCATGCCGAGCCGGGTCGACCTCGTCGAGGTGGAATTTCCGCCCGGCGCCCGCGTCGCCTTTCCGCCGCGTGCCGAAAGCCGGGTGATGACCCAGCATGTCTGGCTGTTCGAGGGCGAGTTGCAGATGACGATCGGCGAGACGGTGCATCGGCTTGCGCCCGGCGATTGCCTGTTCATGGACCTCGGCGACGCCTTCGAATTCCACAATCCGGGCGAAAGGCCCGCCCGCTACGCCGTGATCCTCGACCGCGGCCGCTGACGTCGACAAGGAGACAGACACCCGTGACCACCACCATCCGCATTGCCGACGCGCAAGCCGCCCGGGCCGCCATTCCGGACCTCTGCGAGATCCTCTCCGATTGCATCAATGGCGGCGCCTCGCTGGGCTTCATGCTGCCCTTCGAGCCGAAGGACGCTGCCGGCTACTGGCAGGACATCGCCGCACAGGTTGCAGCAGGCGGCATCATCCTCTGCTTCGCCGAGCGGGAGGGAAAGGTGGTCGGCACGGTGCAGGTCGGCCTTGCCTCCAAGCCGAACCAGCCGCACCGGGGCGACCTGATGAAGCTGCTCGTGCATCGTTCAGCCCGCGGTCTCGGCCTGTCGCGCAGGCTCATGGAAGAGGTAGAGGCGGAAGCGGTGCGGCGGGGCCGCTCGCTGCTGGTGCTGGATACGGCAACCGGCAGCGAGGCGGAGGCGATCTACCCGCGCTTCGGCTGGGAGCGGGTGGGCGTCATCCCCGACTATGCGCTGTGGCCGCAGGGCGGCTTCTGCGCCACCACGCTCTTCTACAAGCGGATCGGCTGAGTCCAACTCCAGACCTCGGTTCGAACAGTTCAGTGCCCGGGTTTAAGCGTGCGCTTGAAGGCATCGATGATGAGCCGGCTAAGCTCTGCGTGAATGTCTGCCCGTGGCCGCGTCGTTTCTCCGCAGATGGGATCGTGTTCTCCGATCGATTGGAGGAATTCGGCGGCACCTTTCCTGCAAACCGGCAGGAAGCTGAAATGGTCAGCTCCATCCACCTGCGCATAACGTGCGCCGGTGATCTGCCGCGCCAGGTTTTCCGCAGCCACGGCAACCGGGATTTCTCCGGAACTGCCAAGGTTGATGAGGACGACCGGGAGGTCAATCGCCCGTAAGCTCTCCGGCTGGAAGGTCGTGGCAAGGCCAGGATCGACTGCCACGGCGGCGCTGATGCGCGGATCACGCCCCGACTGCTCGAAGCGACCCCGGTCAACACTGGAAAGGTCGAAGGGCTCCACGTCGACTCGTTCGCCACCAGCATAGCCCTGGCCGCCGCGGAACCACTGGCAGTCCATCATCGCCGGGTTCTCCTGGCAGTAGCGAATATAGGCGGAAAGATCGCCGCGGGCGCCGGCGAGTTCCATCGCAGTCGTGCCGCCAAGCGAGAAGCCGAGAATGCCGATGTGATCCGGATCGATCGCGGAGCGCCATTTCGGGTCCTGCACAAGGGCGGTGATGACAGTGGAGATATCCGCCGTACGCTCCCATATCTTCGGTGTCGACGCCGGGGTGGAGTCACCACTCGTCGTTCCGGGATGGTTGGGGGCGGCGACGACGAAGCCGGCTTGGGCCAGTTCCGCCGCAATCCAGCCCATGCCCTCGGCCCGCGATCCAGAACCGTGGGAGAGAAGAATGAGCGGAAAACGACCTTGGCTGATTTCGGCGTTGCTGCGGGTGGGAGCGCTTGCGAAGATCCGATCGTCCGCGACCACGTCGTCCGCTCCGCCGGAGGCAGAAGGATACCAGACCGTCACGGCAAGCGAACGTGGATAGTCTTGCGTCACGACGCTGATCTTGCGGAGGCCGGCAGGACTGTCGGCGAGAGCCTGATCGGCGGCGGTGCACAAGGCGAGTGTGAAGAGAAGACTGGTTAGTCGCATTGGAGAGCCTCGTTGGGTTGGAGAACGAGGCAAGGCTTGCCTTAGGCGACCGGATGCAATCGACCTCAAACGCGATCGAGGTCGATCTTTTGGCTTGCTGTTTGCGTTGCCCGACCGTGCAGCGTCCTTCAGCCCCGGGTGACGCCCCGTCTTTCGGTCATTGAGTAGGCCAGAGCGATGACCGGCAGGGCCAGGCCGATCATCGAGGCAAGGATCCAGCCACCTTCCGCATAGGCCCAGGCGCCCACCGCCGAGCCGACGGCGCCGCCGCAGAAGAAGGTGGCCATGAAGAGGCCGTTGAGGCGGCTGCGCAGGTCGGCACCCAGGCCGTAGATCGCCCGCTGGCCGATCACCAGCGTCATCGTCACGCCGAAATCGAGCAGGATGGCCGCAAGTGTGAGGAGCGCCAGCGCCACCGTCGACCCTTCCGGGGCGATATGGGTGATGAGCAAAGCAATGGCGACCGAGGCGATGCCGAACATCGTTGCCGGCCGGCCGAGGTCGCGGTCGGCGAGCCGTCCGGCAATCGGCGAGGCAATGGCACCGGCAACGCCCGCAAGCGCAAAGAGCGCGATACCGGCCTGGGTCAGCTGGAAGGCAGGACCGGCCAGGAGCAGCGGCGTCACTGTCCAGAACAGGCTGAAGGCCGCAAACTGGCAGGCCTGATAGAAGGCGCGGCGGCGCAGCACTGGCTGCGTGGCATAGAGCTGCCCCATGGAGGCGATCAGGCCGAAGTAGGAGAGCCGGGTCTGCGGCATCCGCTTCGGCAGGCGTGCAGCCAGCACGAAGCCGAGCAGGACCATCACGCCCGCCGACAGGAAGAAGACGAGGTTCCACGACGAGAAGCGGGCGATGAAGCTGGCGACCGGTCGCGCCATCATGATGCCGACCATCAGCCCGCTCATGACATTGCCGACCACCTGGCCACGCTGTGCATCCGGTGCGAGGCTCGCGGCAAACGGCACGATCATCTGCACGGCCGTGGAGGCAAGGCCGATCGCCAGCGAGGCGGCGAGAAACGGCAGGGCGGCGGTTGAGAGGCCGGCGGCGAGGAGGGCGATAATAGTGGCGCCGATCATCATCAGGATCAGCCGACGGTTTTCCACCAGGTCTCCGAGCGGCACGATCAGCAGCAAGCCGATGCCGTAGCCGATCTGCGTCAGCGTCACGATCAGCCCGGTCAGATGAGCGGGCAGGCCAATGGCGGCGGCAATCGGCCCCGCGAGCGGCTGCGCGTAATAGAGGTTGGCGACGATGAGGCCGCAGGCGGCCGCCATCACGAAGGTCATGGTGCCCGAGAGGCCCGAGGGGGCAAGCGGAGCGGCTGGAGTGGTTTGCACGGTCATCGGGTGGTTTCCCTGGGAGGATGGAAGTGATGCGGCGTGGCTTCAGTCGAGAATGCGCAGGATCGCCTCGGCCGAGGCGAGCGCGGCGCCATCATGGCGTCCCGTCTTGCCGGCGATGCGGATACCCTGCAGGTAGCAGAAGACGGCAAGCGCGGCGCCGGACGCATCCACATGCCCGGCGATCGATCCGTCCGCCTGGCCCTCGCGGATGAAACCCTCGATCCGCTCCACGAGCCGGGCATTGTGGCCCCCGACGCGCTGGGCGACCTCCTCGTCGAAGAGGGTGAGCTCGACTGCGGCTCCGATGGCGAGGCAGCCGCGCCGCCCCGTCTCGCCGCAGGCAGCTTCGGCGTAGAAGCGCACAACGGTGGCAACGCGCGCGCGGCCGCTGGACGCCTGCGAGAGCCTGGCGTCGAGAAGTGCGGCGCGCACCGCCTTGTAGCGGTCGAAGGCGGCGAGGAAGACCGTGCGCTTGTCCTTGAAGGCCTTGTAGATGCTGCCTGCCGTCAGCCCCATGGCATCCTTCAGTTCGGAAATCGACGTTCCGTGATAGCCGCGTTCCGAAAACACCAGGATGGCGGCATCGAGTGCCTCATCGAGATCGAACTCGCGCGGACGTCCGGGGGCGCGGGAAGGCGGCGTGGAAAGGGTGTCGGCGATCATTGGGCACGGACCATATTTGGAAACGATCGTTTCCAAATAGTCCAGGAACTGGCCAACGTCAACTCCTGCAATTTCCGGGAGGCATGGTGCGGCCACCCGGATTATTCGCGGAAGCGACGGAACGCACCGCCGCGAACGCGGTTAGCCTATTGTACCAACCAGAAAGACGGAGGCAGACCATGACGAAGAGCGATGTGAAGGAAGCCGTGAAGCGCGCGGAGAAGCAGGTGGAGAACACCAGCGCCGGCGGCCATCTCGGCGGCACGCATTTCGGCCAGGCGCCGGATGGAAAGACGTCTTCCACGAATACGAACGTTGGCAGCAACCGCCCCAACACCGGCGCCTGACCCATCAGGCATGAGAATCAGGAAAGGCCCCGCTGCGTGCGGGGTCTTTTTGTCGCTCCGGCGTTTGCGCTGGATCAATCCGGGCGCAGCCGGCGGGGACTAGCGAGTCGGGCATCGTCGCCCCCAGGGGATGGAGTGGTTCGGTGTTCAGATTGATGGTCCAGGCCATACTGTCGACTGCGGGCCTAGGAACGGCGTCCATGGCAGCGAGCCAGGACGCGGCGCTTCCTGCTCCCGTGCTGGCCGGAGCGCTGGTCGCCTTGGCTGCGGCAGCCGTATTCATCTGGTTCGGGCCGCACTTGTGGCGGCAGCTGATGACGCGCAGGTCCGAGAAAGGCGCCAGCCGTCAGCGCAGGGCGGCGTTAGGCGCGACCACCGCAGGTGTAGACAGATCTTCCGCCAGGTAGATGCGTGCAGAGGACGACCCGTCGTCCATCGTTGCGGCGAGGAAGCCACCACCGGCAAGTGCAGCAAGCATGAACAACACTGTTGTGCCCAGGCCGCCTTTGGCCTGGCGCGAGGTATGGTGGTACGCCATGGAAGTTTCTCCGATCTGATATCGCGTCAACGGATGATGGCGCTTTGCAGTTCCCTCGGTTCTTCCTGAAAAGGAGATGGCGCTAATAAAAGAAGCCCCGTCATGCGGGGCTTCCAGAGTGCTTGGCTGCTGGTCGGTCTAGAGCGCGCCGGCCCGCTGCTGGATCATCATGAAGGTGTCGTAGCTGTATTCGGCCACCTGCGCCCAGAGATAGGCATCCTTCTTGAACGCCAGCTGGCTGTCGTAGAGCGTCTTGAACGACGGGCTCTTCTCCGACAGTTCTGCATAGGTTTCCATGGCTGCCTTGTAGCAGGCTTCCATGATTTCCTGGCTGAACGGCTTCAGGATGGCGCCATCGGCCACCAACTGCTTCAGGGCCACCGCGTTGCGCGCGTCATAGTTGGCCAGCATGTTGTTGTTGGCGGACGCGCAGGCATTGGCGAGGATCTGCTGATAGCTCTTCGGCAGTGCGTTGAACTTCTCCAGGTTGAAGAAGGCGTGCATGGCCGGGCCGCCTTCCCACCATGCGGGGTAGTAATAGTACTTGGCGACCTTCTGGAAGCCGAGCTTCTGGTCGTCATAGGGACCGACGAACTCGGTGGCGTCGATCGTACCCTTTTCCAGCGCCGGATAGACATCGCCCGCGGCGATCTGCTGCGGCGTCACGCCGACCTTCTGCAGGATCTGGCCGGCCAGACCGGCAATTCGCATCTTGAGGCCCTGGAGATCCTCGAGCGTGTTGATTTCCTTGCGGAACCAGCCGCCCATCTGGGTGCCGCTGTTGCCGGCGGGCAGGGCATAGAGGCCGCGCGGCGCGAGGAACTCGTTGATCAGGTCATTGCCGCCACCGGCCGTGAACCAGGCATTGGTCATGCGGGCGTTGAGGCCAAAGGGAATGGCGGTGCCCAGCGCAAAGGCCGGATCCTGGCCGATGTAGTAGTAGGAACAGGTATGCGCCATCTCGACGGTGCCGTTGGCGACCGCATCGGCGGCCTGCAGGCCGGGCACGATCTCGCCGGCGGCAAAGATCTGGATGGTGAACTGGCCGTCCGTGGCGTTCTTGACGCTGTCGGCGATCTCGTTGGCGGCGCCGAAGATGATGTCGAGGTTCTTGGGAAACGAGGAGGTGAGGCGCCAGGTGATCGCCGGGCGATCCTGCGCCAGCGCAGGGGCTGCAAGCGGCAGCACGGCGGCTGCTCCGGCGCCGGCCGTGGCGGCCTGCCGTAGGAAGTTTCGACGGTTCATGGGGTCCTCCTCGGATGGGTTGTGCGGTTCTCGCTGACGGTATTACGGACTTGGCACGCGATGCGGCAAGCGGAATCATCTGCCGCGCCTTCGACCAAGGGAGGCAAAACTTGGGTGAAGGAGCCGACGACCGCCGGCTCCTTCCGGAATGGACTTAGAGGTTGCCGTTACGCTGCTGGATCATCATGAAGGTGTCGTAGCTGTATTCGGCGATCTGCGACCAGAGATAGGCATCCTTCTTGAAGGCCTGCTGGCTGTCGTAGATCTTCTTGAAGGCCGGGTTCGTAGCCGAGATTTGGGCGTAGGTCTCAAGCGCGGCCTTGTAGCAGATGTCGAGGATTTCCTGGCTGAAGGGGCGCAGGATGGCGCCTTCGGCAACGAGCTCGCGCAGGGCGACCGGGTTCTGGGCGTCGTAGCGTTCCAGCATGCTGGCGCTTCCGGCGGCGCAGGCGTCCTGCAGCATGCGCTTGTAGTTCTCCGGCAGGCCGTTGAACTTTTCGAGGTTGACGAAGGCGTGAACCGCCGGGCCGCCTTCCCACCATGCCGGGTAGTAGTAGTACTTGGCGACCTTGTGGAAGCCGAGCTTCTGGTCGTCATAGGGGCCGACGAATTCGGTGGCGTCGATGGTGCCCTTCTCGAGCGCCGCATAGACGTCGCCGCCGGCGATCTGCTGTGGCGTCACGCCGACCTTGCTCATCACCTGGCCCGTGAGGCCGGCGATGCGCATCTTCAGGCCTTTCAGGTCGTCGATGGTGTTGATTTCCTTGCGGAACCAGCCGCCCATCTGGGCGCCGGTGTTGCCGAGCAGGATGGAGTGAATGTTGTAGCCGGCGAGGAATTCGTTCAGCAGCTCGTTGCCGCCGGCCTGGTTGAACCAGGCATTCGTCTGGCGCGCATTGAGGCCGAAGGGAACCGAGGTGCCGAGCGCGAAGGTCGGGTCCTTGCCGACATAGTAATAGGAGCAGGTATGGGCCATCTCGACCGTGCCCGAGGAGACGGCATCGGCCGCCTGCAGCGCAGGAACGATTTCGCCGCCGGCGAAATGCTGGATCGTGAAGTTGCCGCCGGATGCTTCCCGGACATGGTCGGCGACGATCTGGCCGGCACCGAACAGGATATCGAGGCCCTTGGTGAAGGAGGAGGTCATGCGCCAGGTGATCTTCGGGTTTTCCTGCGCGATGGCGGGCGCTGCAAGGGTCGCCGCGGCCGCGACGCCGACGCCGGCAGTGCCGGCCTGACGGATAAATGTTCTGCGGTTCATGGAAGGCATGCCTTTCTGAATGGATGCACGGCTCTCGCCGTCACTGCGGCCTTCTAATTCGATCATTTCAGGAACAGCAAGGGAAAAATGACTTTGATTGCGTCGCGGATCGCTTCCGCTTTCGCTTTGTTTCACGCGCCGACACGGGTCTCGCCCCTGCAACTTGCCCCCGTCGCGGCCCTTGAAGTTCCGGCGCAAATAGATAGATTAGAATAATTCTAAGCTCTGGAGCATCCGATGATTGCCGCTCTTTTTCCCTCCCGCCGCCGCCGCCCGTTCGATACCCTCAGCGAGGAGGAGATCCTTGCGCTCGCCATCGGTGCCGAGGAGGAGGACGCCCGCATCTATCAGGCCTATGCCGAAAATCTCCGCGAACAATATCCGGGCTCTGCGAAGGTCTTCGAGGACATGGCCGAGGTCGAGCAGACCCACAAGAACATGCTGATCGAGATGTTCCGAACCCGCTTCGGCGAGCGCATCCCGCTGATCCGGCGCGAGCATGTGGACGGCTTCTACGTCCGGCAGCCCGACTGGCTGGTGAAGAACCTGCCGCTCGACAAGATCCGGGCCCAGACCGAGGCGATGGAAGACCAGGCCCATCGCTTCTATACGCTCGCCGCCAGTCGCGTCGGCGATGCTTCGACCCGGCGATTGCTCGGGGACCTGGCGCTCGCCGAACAGGGTCACGGAGAGATCGCCCGTGCTCTGGGGGAAAAGCATGTCGGCGAGGAGGGCAGGGCGGAAGAGGACGAGACCGCACACCGCCAGTTCGTGCTGACCTATGTACAGCCGGGGCTGGCCGGGCTCATGGACGGCTCCGTCTCGACGCTGGCCCCGATCTTCGCCGCGGCCTTTGCCACGCAGGACACCTGGTCCACCTTCCTGATCGGCCTGTCGGCCTCCGTCGGTGCGGGTATTTCCATGGGGTTCACGGAGGCTGCCCACGACGACGGCAAGCTCTCCGGTCGCGGCTCGCCGCTGAAGCGCGGGCTTGCCTCCGGCATCATGACGACCGTCGGCGGCCTGGGGCACGCGCTGCCCTATCTCATTCCGCACTTCTGGACGGCGACGCTTCTCGCCGGCCTCGTCGTCTTCGTGGAACTCTGGGCGATCGCCTTCATCCAGAACCGCTACATGGAGACGCCCTTCCTGCGTGCGGTGATGCAGGTGGTGTTCGGCGGCTCGCTGGTGCTGGCGGCCGGCATCATCATCGGCCACGGATGAGGCCGGGTGCCGTGTAAAAAAAGGCGGGCAATGCCCGCCTTTCGGATTCTCGACCTCTGCCGCTCAGCTCAGCGCAGCGCGCCGACGACCACGTCGCGGCCGTTCTCGATGCTGACCCAGCGGCCGGTGTTGAAGGAGGCCTGGCGCTTCAGGAAGGTGTAGGAGGTCTGGTACCAGGGCTTCACCTCGTTATCGAGGTTGTCGAGGACGAAGTCGCCCTGTTCGGTGCGGACCGTCAGGACGGCATGTCCCTCGCCGTCCGGCTTGCGCACCACGGTGATCAGCAGATCGGCCAGCGAGAAGCCCTTGGCGGCAAGCTCGCGGCGCTTCAGGAGAGCGAAGTCCTCGCAGTCGCCGACATCCTTCGGATAGGCCCAGACCTCTTCCCGCCCATAGATGTCCTTGTCGGTCATCGCATGGATCCTGCCGTTCACGGAGGAATTGATCTTCTTCAGGAGAGCCCAGCCATGCGGCGTCAGCTTCGGTGCCGGCCTGGAAGCAAGGCGTTGGTTGCACTCCGCCGGAAAGGCGCGGCAGAACTCGTAGTGCCCGATCGGCTGAGACGTTACCGACCCGGTGACCATACTGGTCAACGCTTGAGGCGCCGGGATTGCCGCGGTGGTAGGCGCAAGTATAGCTAGCAGGAACACGGCTAAGTGCCGAGCCTTCAAGGTGTATTGCATGGACCCGTCCCTTCAAGTCTTAACAAAACGTTAAGGTGCTTGGGGCGGGACTGTCAATCGATCAACTTTTAGCGACCTGCTTCAACTTTGAATATGGTTAAAGGTGGTGCATTTTAGCCTCAGCTTATTTTTTAGTCATGATTGACGAGGGATCCAACCGCGGCGAGCATCCTGTCGATATCCTGGGGTCTCGAAAGCCGGTGGTCGCCATCGCGGATCAGCGTCACCACGACATCCTCGGCCGGCAGGAATTCGACCAGCTTCAGCGCATGCCGGTAGGGGACATCGGCGTCCTGCATGCCCTGGAGGATATGGACCGGGCATCCGGTTTCGATGATGCCTGTAAGAACCTGGTTTCTCCGCCCGTCTTCGAGAAGGTCCCGGGTAAAGATATTCGGCTCGGGGCTGTATTCGGACAGCTCTTCGAAATGTCCCTGTTCGGCAAGCGCCCGGCGTTGCGCGTCGGTCAGATGCGGCTCGATGAGCTCGGACGTGAAGTCCGGCGCCGGCGCGATCAGCACGAGCCCCGCGAGATGCGGGCCTGTGGCTCGCTGCCGAAGCTCCTGGGCAAGGCGGAGCGCGATCCAGCCGCCCATCGAAGATCCCACGAGAACGATGCGCTCCGGCTTCAGGTGGTCGAGAACCGCGATGGTCTCCTCCAGCCACCGCGAGATCGTGCCCTGGCGGAAGTCGCCGCCGGAGGCGCCGTGTCCGGAATAGTCGAAGCGGATGGCGCCGAGCCCTTGGCGTGCCGCAAAGGCATCCATCTCGGCCGCCTTCGTGCCGGTCATGTCGGACCGGTAGCCGCCGAGCCACACGAGCACGGGTGCGGAGGTTCCGGCCGACGGTGGCCGGTAGAGGATGGCGATCGTCCGTTCATCCCCGGCGCCGCCGACGGTGACGCTCTTCTCTTGTGGTGGCGTGGCCGCGGACAGATCCGTCATGGTATGCTCCTTTGCTGATGCCGGGCTTATAAAACAGATTCTTATCCCGCGGCAGCAGGTGATTTTTCTGCGGGACTGTGCTATTGACAACGCCGTCGTGATTACGACATTGCCGATGCCCGCTGAAACGCCGGGCATTTGGCCGAAATTTACGGAAACAGCCTAGGAGAATACGACCATTCGCAGACCGTTCAAAGCCGATGCCCCCGTCAAGGATGGGCCGCGCTCAAACCGGGATATCCGGATTCCGAAGGTTCAGCTGATCGACGCCGAGGGCAATAACCTCGGACCGGTCGCGACAGAAGAAGCTTTGAGGATGGCCGAGGAGGCCGGGCTGGATCTCGTTGAGATCTCCCCCAACTCGGAGCCGCCGGTATGCAAGATCCTTGATCTGGGCAAACTGAAGTACGCCAACCAGAAGAAGGCGGCCGAAGCGCGCAAGAAGCAGAAGATCGTCGAGATCAAAGAGATCAAGATGCGCCCGAACATCGACACCCACGACTACGAGGTGAAGATGAAAGCGATGAATCGTTTCTTTGACGAAGGCGACAAGGTCCGTGTGACGCTGCGCTTCCGCGGTCGCGAAATGGCCCACCAGGAGCTCGGCATGAAGCTCCTGCAGCAGGTCAAGGAAGACACCAACGAGATCGCCAAGGTGGAAGCCGAGCCCAAGCTCGAAGGCCGTCAGATGATGATGGTGCTGGCGCCGCGGTAAAAACCGCCGCCTGAGGTCTTCTCGAAGCCGTCCGCAGGGGCGGCTTTGACGTTTCTGGCCGACGCCTTTTTGCCAGGCTGACAGGATGCTGACAGGAACGCTCAGCGGTCTGTCAGCGGCACTTTGGCATTCTGCCCTCTGCACAACAGAGCAGAAGGCGAAGATCATGAAAACCAACCTTTCACGCAGACTCCTGGCGTCCGTGGGTGCGCTCGCGGTCACACTCTCTCTCCCAGCTATCCAGTCGCTCGACCCGGACCACTTCTCGGCTTCCGCATTTGCCCGGGATGGCAGTGACGATGGCGGCGGCTCGGACAGCCGCGGGGACGACGGCAGCGGCTCCGGCCGCGGCGACGACAATGACGATGATGGCGGCCGAGGCGACGACAACAGTGGTCGAGGCGGTCACGACGACAGCGACGATGACGATGACGACCATGGCGGTCGAGGCGGCCACGACGACGATGACGACGATGGCCGGGATGATGACGATGACGACGACTCTGGCGATCGCCATGGCGGCCGTGGCGATGACAATCGCCCCGAAGTGACCCTCTCAGTGTCCGAAGAGAGCCTGACCGGACTGCTCGACGGCTCGCTGGCCGCCGTGGACCAGCTGGGCCGGCGCCTCGAGGTGGAAATCGAGCTCGAGCATGGAACTCGCACGGTGGTGGCGCATCCGCACCGCGGCGATTTCGCCCGCAACCCCGGTGGGATTACCGCAGTCAACATCGTCTCTGCCGCCGCGCGGTAGCGGACGGGGTGGCACTTCACCCAGCTCATGGGGGCAAGACCTATGTTGAGGTCTTGCCCTTTGACTCTTCGCGGGGAAGGTTTTGATGTAAGTTCCCGATTGCGGACGAATGGATGGATCTGGAAGTGCAATGAACACTGGCCGTCGTTCCCTGATGACGATCCTGATGCTTGCGGTGGCATTTGCTGCAGCCGGCCCGATCGTTCACCGTGCCGATGCCAAGGATGGTGGCAGTGACGACGGCGGAGGAAGCGATTCCTCCGGCAGCGGCTCGTCCGGCTCCAGCTCCGGCAGCGGGAGCGACAATTCCGGTTCGGGTTCCGGCGGCGATCATGACGATGACGGTGACAGCGACAACAGCGGCCGTGGGAATGATCACGACGACGATGATGATGATGATGATGATGACAATAATGACGACGGCCGCGATGACGATGACGATGATGGCCACGGGCGAAACGGCCGGGATGCAGACTATGACCGGGCACGCGATGCGGTCCGTGACGGCGAAATCCTTCCGCTGAGGACAGTCCTCGAGCGTATCGATGCACAGCGCTACGGGCGGGTAATCGACGTGACGCTGAAACGGTCCCTGTCCAGCGACGTATATCAGGTGAAAGTTCGCGACACGGCGGGGGCGATCAGGACGCTGCGGGTGAATGCCCGCAATGGCGCTTTGCTGGGAGGCTGAGGACGATGCGCATCCTGCTGGCGGAGGACGACCCCAATATCTCCGGCCATGTGGTCGAAAAACTCACGCGCGAAGGCTACCAGGTCGACGTCTTTCCGAGCGGGCCGGACGTGTGGGAGGAGGGGGAGACCGGCGATTATTCCGCCATCATCCTGGATCTCGGGTTGCCGGGCATGGACGGGCTCTCCATCCTGAAGCGATGGCGTGGGGCAGGCATCAATACGCCTGTTCTCGTGCTCACCGCGCGGGGCTCCTGGATGGAGCGTGTCGACGGCTTCGATGCCGGCGCCGATGACTATCTCCCGAAGCCCTTTCGGACCGAGGAATTGCTGGCCCGGCTGCGGGCGCTTCTGCGCCGCGCCGGCGCGGCGACGGCCCGCGTCACCTCCACCGAGCGGTTCACGCTCGACGAAGGCGCCCGGCGGGTGACATTCGACGGGCGCGAACTCGACCTCAGCCCGCTGGAGTACCGGATGATTGCGCTTCTCATGGGCCGGCCGGGTGAGGTCTTCAGTCCCGCGGAGCTCGCCAGCCAGGTTCAGGGTCGCGACGATGATGCGGCCAAGAATGCCGTGGAGGCCATGGTCGCGCGCTTGCGAAAGAAGACGGATGCCGACGCCATCGAGACCCGTCGGGGTTTCGGCTATGTCCTTCCGGAGCGACGGACGTGATCCATTCGCTGCACTTTCGCCTGGCGGCCGGAGCGCTTGTCGCGATCGCACTCTCGCTGACGCTTGTCTGGGCGGTGCTCAGCCATCTGTTCACGGATTATCTGGCCGCCCAGTATTCCGGCGAGATGACCTCGGTCATGGATTCCCTGGCGGCGCAGCTCACCGTGGAGAATGGCGTCCTCCGCCTGCGGAACGAGCCCGCCGACGCGCGGTTCCAGATCCCCGCCGGCAGCCGCTACTGGCAGATTTCGCGGGATGGCGATGTGGCTCCCCTGCGGTCCCGGTCCCTGTGGGACACGGAATTCGCTGCGGCCGATTTGTCCAGCGACCAGTATTACGGGTTCCGGGAAACCCTTGGGCCGGACGGTTCGCCGGTCCTCGTCTCGATGAAGACGATGACCCTGGGCGACGACCCCGCCGCGACGGACTTCGTCGTCTACGCCGGCTTTTCCAGGAGCGAGATGGAGACGGCTCTCGAAAGCTATCACAATCCGCTGCGTCTGATGCTTCTCTCCACGGGTGGCGTGCTCGTCCTTGCGGCATTCCTGCAGGGCTGGATCGGGTTGAGGCCGCTGGTGCGGTTGAGGGATCGCGTGGCCGACGTGCGTGCCGGACGGGCGGCACATATCGGCACGGAAGGACCAAGCGAGGTCAAGCCGCTGGTCCGGGAGATCAACCTTCTCCTGAACGAGCGGGAGACGGCGATCTCGCGGGCGCGCGCGCGTGCGAGCGACCTCGCCCACGGCCTGAAGACGCCGCTGACCGTGCTGTCGCATCTGGTCGAAGCGCTGCCCGAGGAAGGCCGCAGCACGGCCCTTCAGCAGATCGAGCTTGTCCGGCAGCGTGCCGACCGCCAGTTGCAGGCGGCTCGAATGGGCGTGGAGCAGATGGCCACGACCTCGCTGCTCGGCATCTGCGGAAAGCTCGTCAGCGTGCTGACCCCGTTCACGCAGGAGAAGGGGGTGGACTGGCATCTGGCGATCGATCCGTCGCTGACGGTCCAGGCGGATCCGGCCGACATTGCGGAAGCCCTGGGAAATGTGCTGGACAACGCGGTCCGCTTTGCCGGAAAGCGCATAGAGGTTTCGGCGGATCGCACGCTGGACAACGTCGTGCTGATCGTCAGCGACGACGGGCCGGGCGCGGCGCCTGAGTGCTACGATATGATGTTGAAGCGTGGGGTCAGGATCAGCGAGGCAACCGCGGGCTCCGGCCTCGGGCTTGCCATCTCCGGAGACATCCTGAAGGCCTATGGCGGCGGGCTTGATCTCTCCGCTTCGCGATGGGGTGGGCTCCAGGTGAAGCTGTGGCTTCCGGCGACGGCTGCGCGCGCATCGGCGATCACGTAGCAGATATGCGCACCACCCGTTGCGCTTTTCTCCGACTGCGGTTATAAGCGCGCGTCCGAACGGTCCGGCAGGGCATGCCGAGGCCGTTCTAAATGCTGGAAATAGGCGTCGTCTGCCAGTTTCTCTGAAGAAGAATGGAGTAGCAAAATGCCCAAGATGAAGACGAAGTCCTCCGCCAAGAAGCGGTTCAAGATCACGGCGACCGGCAAGGTCGTCGCAGCAGCCGCCGGCAAGCGCCACGGCATGATCAAGCGGTCCAACAAGTTCATCCGCGATGCACGCGGCACGATGGTCCTCGCCGAACCAGACGGCAAGAAGGTCATCAAGAACTACCTGCCGAACGGTCTCTGAGACTCTTCGCTTTTTGGATCATTTAAGGAGATCATGACATGGCACGCGTAAAACGTGGCGTAACTTCCCGCGCCAAGCACACCAAGACCCTCAAGGCAGCCAAGGGCTTCTACGGCCGCCGCAAGAACACCATCCGCGCCGCAAAGGCCGCGGTGGATCGTTCGCGCCAGTTCGCCACCCGCGACCGCAAGGTCAAGAAGCGCAACTTCCGCGCCCTGTGGATCCAGCGTATCAACGCTGCCGTCCGCGAATCCGGCCTCACCTACGGCCGCTTCATCGACGGCCTCAACAAGGCTGGCATCCAGGTCGACCGCAAGGTCCTGTCCGACATGGCCATCCATGAGCCGGCAGCCTTCGGCGCGCTGGTGGAAGCCTCCAAGAAGGCTCTCGAGTACCTCAAGGACGCCGGCACGACCAACGAGTTTGCAAGCGCGGTTAAGTAACCAGCGCTTCCCAGGCATCTTTGCTTTATTGACTTTGGGAAACCCGCGCTGGTCTCGGCTGGCGCGGGTTTTTCTTTTGCCCGTCACGGCGTGCCGCTAGGAAAGACGTCGATCATCATACGGAAGAGACCATGTCCGATCTGGAACACCTGAAAACATCGCTTCTGGCGGAGATTTCCGCGGCCGGTGACGAGACGGCGATCGAGGCCGTGCGCGTATCCGCCCTTGGCAAGAAGGGGTCCGTATCGGAGCTCCTGAAGACGCTGGGAAGCATGAGTGCCGAGGAGCGCCAGAGCCGCGGCGCCGCCATCAACGCGCTGAAGACCGAGATCACCGAGGCGATCAACGCGCGCAAGACGGTGCTGAAGGATGCGGCGATCGACGCGCGGCTGAAGGCAGAAACGGTGGATGTCTCGCTGCCGGTGCGTTCCTCGCCCGCCGAGCGCGGCCGCATCCATCCGATCAGCCAGATCGTCGACGAGATCACCGCCGTCTTTGCCGACATGGGCTTCTCGATCGCCGAAGGGCCGGATATCGAGACCGACTACTACAACTTCACGGCGCTGAACTTCCCGGAGGGCCATCCGGCCCGCGAGATGCACGACACCTTCTTCTTCCAGCCCGACGAGAACGGCGAGCGCAAGGTTCTGCGCACCCACACCTCGCCGGTGCAGGTGCGCACCATGGAAGCCCAGAAGCCGCCGATCCGCATCGTCATTCCCGGCAAGACCTACCGGCAGGACTCCGACGCCACCCATTCGCCGATGTTTCATCAGGTCGAAGGGCTGGTCGTCGACAAGAAGAGCCATGTCGGCCACATGCGCTGGATCCTCGAGGAATTCTGCAAGACCTTCTTCGAGGTCGACAGCGTGACGATGCGCTTCCGCCCGTCCTTCTTCCCCTTCACCGAACCCTCGTTCGAGGTCGACATCCAGTGCGACCGCTCGGGGCCGATCGTGAAGTTCGGCGAAGGCTCCGACTGGATGGAAATCCTCGGCTGCGGCATGGTCCACCCGAACGTGCTGCGCGCCGGCGGGCTCGATCCCGATGAATACCAGGGCTTTGCCTGGGGCATGGGTCTCGACCGCATCGCCATGCTGAAATACGGCATGCCGGACCTGCGCGACTTCTTCAACGCCGACGTCCGCTGGATGAACCACTATGGCTTCCGCCCGCTCGACATGCCGACGCTGTTCGGCGGCCTGAGCGCTTAAAGGGGAGATGACGAGATGAAATTCACACTCTCCTGGCTGAAGGATCATCTGGATACGGAGGCCACGCTCGATGAGATCTGCACGCGCCTGACTTCGATCGGGCTCGAGGTCGAGGATGTCGACGACAAGGCGGCCTACAAGCCCTTCGTCATCGCCAAGGTGGTTTCGGCGGAACCGCACCCGCAGGCGGACCGCCTGAAGGTGCTGATGGTCGATACGGGTGACGGCAAGCCGGTGCAGGTGGTTTGCGGCGCCCCCAACGCCCGCGCCGGCCTCGTCGGCGCACTGGCGCGGCCGGGCACCTATGTGCCGGGCATCGACGTGACGCTTGCCGTCGGCAACATCCGCGGCGTCGAAAGCCACGGCATGATGTGCTCCGAAAAAGAGCTCGACATGTCCGACAATCATGACGGCATCATCGACCTGCCCGAGGATGCGCCGGTCGGCACGGCGTTTGCGACCTATGCCGGCCTCGACGATCCGGTCATCGAGATCAACCTGACGCCGAACCGGCCGGACTGCACCTCGATCTACGGCATCGCCCGCGATCTCGCCGCCTCCGGCCTTGGCACGCTGAAGAGCCGTGCCGCACCCTCGTTTGCCGTCGAGGGCGAGACCCCGGTGGACCTGAAGATCATCCTCGACGACCCGCGGCTCTGCCCGGGCTTCGGCCTGCGCCTCGTGCGCGGCGTCAAGAACGGCCCAAGCCCGGCCTGGATGCAGCGGCGCCTGAAGGCGATCGGCCTTCGTCCGATCAATGCGCTGGTCGACATCACCAACTACATGACCTTCGACCAGGGCCGGCCGATGCACGTCTTCGACGCCGCCAAGGTCAAGGGCGACCTGACCGTGCGCCGGGCGCTCGCCGGCGAGACGGTTCTGGCGCTCGATCAGCGGGAATACAAGCTGACCCCGAACAACGTGGTGATCGCCGACGACAACGGCGTGGAATCCATCGGCGGCGTCATGGGCGGCGAGCATTCCGGCTGCGACGAGAACACCACCGACGTGCTGATCGAATCGGCGCTCTGGGACCCCATCAACATCGCCAAGACCGGCCGCTCTCTCGGCATCATCACCGACGCCCGCTACCGCTTCGAACGCGGCGTCGATCCGCAGTACATGGTGCCGGGCCTGGAGCGCACCACGGAACTGGTGCTTGAGCTGTGCGGCGGTACGGCTGCCGAGGCGAAGATCGTCGGCGACAAGGGGCACCAGCCGAAAGTGGTCGATTTCCCGACCGCCGAGGTCAGGCGCCTGACGGGCCTCGACGTCTCGGCCGAGGAAAGCCGCGAGATCCTCGTCCGCCTCGGCTTCGGGGTCGCCGGCGAAGGCAGCCGCTTCTCCGTCACGGTGCCGTCCTGGCGCCCGGACATCGACGGCAAGGCCGATCTCGTCGAAGAAGTGATGCGCATCCACGGTGTCGACCAGATCACGCCGGAGCCGATCGAGAACCTCGGCGCCGTCAACACCCGCATCCTGACCACGCTGCAGATCCGTACCCGCACCGCCAAGCGCGCACTGGCTGCCCGCGGCATGCTGGAGGCGGTCACCTGGTCCTTCATCCCGGAAGATCAGGCGAAGCTCTTCGGCGGTGGCGCCCCATCGCTGAAGCTCGCCAATCCGATTGCGGCGGACATGTCCGACATGCGGCCGTCGCTGCTGCCGGGCCTGCTGACAGCCGCCCAGCGCAACGCCGACAAGGGGTTCGGCGACGTGGCGATCTTCGAGGTCTCCGGCACCTATGAGAACGACAGGCCGGAAGGCCAGCGGCGTGTCGCCGGCGGCGTGCGCCGCGGCACAGCCTCCATCAATGGCGCCGGACGCCTCTGGTCCAACGGCACCCGGGGCGGCGGCAAGCCGGTCGATGTCTTCGACGCCAAGGCCGATGCGCTGGCCGTGCTAGAGGCCTGCGGACTGCCGATGGGCAATGTCCAGGTCGAGGCGGGTGCGCCCGGCTGGTATCATCCGGGCCGCTCCGGCACGATCAAGATGGGGCCTAAGGTGGTGCTCGGCTATTTCGGCGAGTTCCATCCGAAGACTCTGGGTGCGCTCGATGTCTCCGGTACCCTCTGCGGCTTCGAGGTCTATCTCGACGCCATGCCGGAGCCGAAGAAGAAGGCGACGCGCACCAAGCCCGGGCTCGAACTCTCGCCCTTCCAGGTGGTCAAGCGCGACTTCGCCTTCGTCGTCGACAGCCAGGTGGAAGCGGGTGCAATCATCAAGGCCGCCACCAGCGCCGACCGCAAGCTGATCGCCGGCGTCAACGTCTTCGACGTCTTCGAGGGCGCCTCGCTCGGGGAGGGCCGCAAGTCGGTGGCCATCGAGGTGTTGATCCAGCCGGTTGACAAGACCCTGACCGACGAGGACTTCGAGGCGCTGACGACCAAGATAGTCGGCAATGTCGAGAAGACCACCGGAGGCGTGCTGCGCGCCTGACGCTGAAACGATAACGGGTGGTGCGCCACCCGGTCCCAAGATAGCCTGTCCCTCTGGGGCAGGCTTTTTTGTGGGGCGAAGACATGCGCACACCGCAGTCGATGAAGGGGCTGGAGGAGCTTGGGCGGGTCCGGCTGTCGCAGAACTTCTTCTTTCGCGATTTCCTGTTTTCCGAGATTGCCGCCGTCTACAACATCCCCAATGTCCCGGACGATCCCGATCTGGCGATCGAGGCGGGGCGACGGCTTTGCGGGGAATTGCTGGAGCCTTTGCAGGCGACCTTCGGCCGTCTGCATCTGCGTTCCGGGTACCGGGCGGCAGCGGTCAACGCGTTCGGAAATCGCAAGGGATTGAACTGCGCCACGAATGCCGCCTCGGCTGCCGATCATATCTGGGACATGCGTGACGCCGACGGCTGCATGGGCGCCACGGCCTGCATCGTCGTGCCGTGGCTGATCGACCGGCACAAGGAAGAGGGCGGCTGGCAGGCGATGGCCTGGTGGATCCACGACCACCTGCCCTATGCCTCGCTCTGCTTCTTTCCCAAGCTCTGGGCCTTCAACATCCAGTGGCACGAGCGGCCGGTGCGCCGGATCATGAGCTATGCGCAGCCGCGCGGCCTCCTGACCAAGCCGGGGATGGCCAACCACGAAGGCGGTCATTCTCGGCTTTACGAGGGCTTTCCCCTGGAAGTCGGCGGCTAGGGGTGCAGGTAGTAGAGCTTGTTGACGATCATCCAGCGGCCGTCCGTCTTGAGCAGCGACAGGTGATCGGAAAAGCGCATGCCGGCAAATTCGTCGACCACCTTCACGGTAGCGACATCCCCCGTCACGTCGAGCGCCTCGATCTGGATCAGGGGCTGCATGCCCGCCGGGGCAGGGCCTTCGCCGGCGACCGCGGCGATGAATTCGTCGAGCGAAAGCCACTCGACGGCGCCGTCGTAATTGCCGACGATGCAGGCTTTCGGGTGAAACGCCTTCCGCAGCGCACCCTCATGCGCAAAGGTCATGCCGTCCACATAGAGGTGGACGACGGATTGGACTGCCTGCTGGTCTGACATGCCCGCTCCCTCCTGACCGCAGTATAGCGGGCCGCGGCAAACAGTCCAGCAGGCGCTTGAACTAGAGTTTCAGTTTGCTCTTCAGCGCGTCGATGCGTTTCGAGGCTTCCGCCTTGGAAAGATCCTCGGCAAATGCGCCCGGCTCATGCGCCTGCTCCGACAGCGTCTTCAGATAGGACCCTTGAGCGCCGGTCATCGGCTCGTCGCCGCTCACCCAGTCTTCCGGATCCTTTTCCGTGTTCGACTGCGGTTCGGCATCTGTCTTCGGATTGTGTTGATCAGTCATAGGGACCTCGCTTTCTGTTCACCAAACGTTCCGGCCTCCATTCCGTTCCTTGGAGGGGAACGGAACAGTGAGAGCGGATTGTCAGGCGGAGCCGCGCTGCGGCATCTCGATCTCCTCCTTCACCTCCCGCTTCAGCTGTTCGCGGGGTGAGCCGGATGCTTCCGTCCCGGAAGGATCCGCCGGCGCATCGTCGAGAGCGGCAGTTCCGCCGCTGTCGTCGGGAATGCCGCCGCCCGTCTGGGCGATGGTGTCGTTGCGTGGCCGGTCGTTCGTGCCGGTTGTGATCTTCTTGTCGTCGTCCATGGTCTGCCTCCTGTTACGGTGACAGAACCAGTGGCGCCGCCGTTTGTGCCAGCGGCGCCGTAAAAGCATGCCGTGCTAGCGGTTGGTCATCGCGGCGACGGCGTCGGAATAGCGTTTGCCGGAGAACTTCTCCGGCGCCAGAAGCTCGCCCAAGGTCGTGATTTCTTCCGGCGTCAGGGAGATGTCCGTGGCGGCGATATTCTGCTCCAGGTGCGGGATCTTGCGGGCGCCGGGAATGGGGACGATGAAATCGCCGCGATGCAGCACCCAGGCGAGCGCCAGCTGCGCCGCCGTCACGCCCTTCTCCTCCGCCATCTCCTGCAGCAGTTTCACCAGCGAGGCATTGGCCGCCATGTTCTCGGCGGAGAAGCGCGGCAGCGTCGTGCGGAAATCGTCCGCGCCGAAATCTTCCGGCTTCTGCACCTTGCCGGTGAGAAAGCCGCGGCCGAGCGGCGAGAATGGCACGAAGCCGATGCCGAGTTCGCGGCAGGTGTCGAGGATCTCGCCTTCGGGATCACGCGTCCACAGCGAATATTCGCTCTGGAGCGCCGAGACCGGATGCACCGCATGCGCCCGCCGCAGCGTCGCGGCACTGGCTTCCGAAAGGCCAATGGCGCGCACCTTCCCCTCCTTCACGAGATCCGCCAGCGCGCCGACCGTCTCCTCGATCGGCACGTCGGGGTCGACCCGGTGCTGGTAGAAGAGATCGATGACCTCGACACCGAGCCGCTTCAGCGAGGCGTCCGCCACTGCGCGCACATGCTCCGGGCGGCTGTCGGTGCCGGAGGGGCGTGCAGCCTTTGCCTCATCGCCGATGGTGAAGCCGAACTTCGTGGCGATCATCACCTTGTCGCGGTAAGGCTTCAGTCCCTTGCCGACGAGAATTTCGTTGGCGAAGGGGCCGTAGACCTCCGCCGTGTCGAAGAAGTTGACGCCGAGCTCCACGGCGCGGTGCAGGGTGCGGATCGCGTCCGCCTCCTCCTGGCCGCCATAGCCGTGGCTCATGCCCATGCAGCCGAGGCCGATGGCGGAAACGGTGAGATGCGGGCCAAGCTGTCTGGTCTTCATGACGTTCTCCTTGCTCAGAATTCGATGCGGTAGCGGATATGGCCGTCGGTCTCGACATAGCTGTCGTAGAGCTTGCGGGCCGTCCGGTTGTCTTCGGCCGTGTGCCAGTAGAGGCGCGACCAGTTGTTCTGGCGGCAGAGGGCGACGAGGTCGTCGAGAAGCGCCCGGCCGACGCCCCGCCCGCGTGCGGAAGCATCGACGAACAGATCCTCGAGATAGCAGTCGAGGGTCTCGATCCAGGTGCCTTCATGGGTCAGCGACAGGCTGAAACCCACGACCTGCCCATCGAGCTCCGCCACCCGCATGAAGATGGCCGAACGATCGCCGATCGCTTTCGTCCAAGTCCCATCGGTGATCGCCGGGTCGAGTGTGAGCTCATAGAAGGCAAGGTAGTCTCCCCAGAGTTCGCGCCATCGGGTTTCATCCTCCGGCCGCGCGGCGCGAACGGTTACGGCTGTCGTCTCCGCCATGCCTTACGCTCCCGCCTCGTCGAGACGCTTCATCTGCCCCTCCGACAGCGTCAGATTGCCGGCGGCGATCATCGTCTCCAGCTGCGACAGGCTGGTGGCGCTGGCGATCGGCGCGGTAAGGGCAGGCTTGGCGATCAGCCAGGCCAGCGCGATGCTGGCCGGTGCCGCACCGGTCTCGGCGGCGACTTCGTCCAGCGCCGCCAGCACGCGGAAGCCCTTGTCGTTCAGATAATCGCCGACCCGGTAGCCGCGCGACGAACCCTCGATGTCTTCCTTCTTCCGGTACTTGCCGGTGAGGAAGCCGGCGGCGAGCGCATAATAGCTGATGACGCCGATCTCCTCGCGCATGCAGAGGTCCGCCAGCGGTCCCTCGAACTTGTTGCGCGTGTAGAGATTGTATTCGGGCTGCACTACGTCATAGCGCGGCAGGCCATCGCGGGCGGCGACGTCGAGTGCTTCCTGCAACTGTCCTGCGTCGAAGTTCGAGCAGCCGATCGCCCGCACCTTGCCCTCGTCCTTCAACCGGGCAAGCGCGCCAAGCGTCTCCTCATGCGCCACCGCGTCGTCCGGCTTGTGGGAGAGATAGAGGTCGACGTAGTCGGTGCCGAGCCGCTTCAACGATGCCTCCACCGCCTCCGCAATCCATTTCGCCGAAAGACCGGTCTTGCGGCCGTCGTTGTCGAAGCCGACCTTGGTGACGATCACGGCCTTGTCGCGGGAGACGGTGCCGCGCTTCAGCCATTTGCCGATGATGGTCTCGCTCTCGCCGCCTTCATGCCCGTCGACCCAGGCGGAATAGACGTCTGCGGTATCGATCGTGTTCAAGCCGGCGTCGAAGAAGCGGTCAAGCAGGTCGAAGGACGTCTTCTCGTCGGCCGTCCAGCCGAACACATTGCCGCCGAACACGATCGGCGCGACGGAAAGGCCGGTACGGCCGAGGGGACGCTGTTCCATGATATCTCCAGAGATGATGCGGCGAATGCCGATCTGCCGAATGTATGGTCTCGGCGGCATCTGTCAAAGCATCATTGCGGATGGAATGTCCTTCGTGCACCTGCTCCGTTGCATCAACAGAGGCACGACCATATGGTGCGGCGGCAATTCAGGTCAGGGAGAGAAGCATGTTGCGTTTTGGAATTCTGTCGACGGCGAAGATCGGCAAGGATGCGGTCGTTCCGGCAATCCAGGATGCCGAGAACTGCGTGGTGACGGCGGTCGCCAGCCGCGACCTCGCCAAGGCACGCGCCATGGCGGATCGTTTTTCGGTGCCGCACGCCTTCGGCTCCTACGAGGAGATGCTCGCCTCCGACGTCATCGATGCCGTCTACATCCCGCTGCCGACGAGCCAGCATGTGGAATGGTCGATCAAGGCGGCGGACGCCGGCAAGCATGTGCTGTCGGAAAAGCCGATTGCCCTCAAGGCCGAGGAAATCGAGACGCTGATCGCTGCCCGCGACCGCAACAAGGTGCTGATCTCGGAAGCCTTCATGGTCACCTATGCGCCGGTCTGGCTGAAGGTGCGCGAACTCCTCGCCGAGGGCGCGATCGGCCGGCTGCGCCACGTCCAGGGAGCCTTCACCTATTTCAACCGCGATGCCGCCAACATGCGCAACATTCCGGAACTGGGCGGTGGCGCGCTGCCGGACATCGGCGTCTATCCGACGATCACCACCCGCTTCGTCACCGGCCAGGAGCCGCTGCGTATCCAGGCCGTGACCGAGCGCGATGCCGACTTCGGCACCGACATCTATTCGAGCGTCAAGGCGGATTTCGGCGGGTTCGAGATGAGCTTCTACATCGCCACCCAGATGGCCAACCGGCAGGTCATGGTCTTCCACGGCACCGAAGGCTTCATCGAGGTGAAGTCGCCCTTCAATGCCGACCGCTGGGGCGCCGAGGAGATCGAGCTCACCAACCAGAAGCATACGGAATCGCAGATCTTCCGCTTCCAGGACAGCCGCCAGTACCGCCGCCAGGCGGAAGCCTTTGCGCGCGCGGTTGCCGGCGAAAAGGTCGAGGTCGTCACGCTCGAAAACTCGCTGAAGAACCAGAAATTCATCGACGCGATCTACCGCGCCAGCGAGCACGACGGCTGGGAAATAGTCTAGCGCCGGAAGACGAAGCGCGAATAGCCGAAGAAACTGTAGGCCATGGCGGCGAGCGAGGCGAGAACGATCGCCGCCACCGGCTGCAATTCAGGCAGCCGGTAGATCAGCGCGGAATAGATGCCATAGTTGACGAGGGCGGCAGTAATGCCGACCGCCCAATAGCGGAAGCCCTCGGCGAGAACCGAGGAGGATGACCGGCCGAAGGTGAAGGTGCGGTTGAGGAACCATGTTGCTGCCATGGCCATCGTGATGGCCGGAACGCGGGCGACGAACGGCCCCGCAGGCGTCAGCGTGATCAGCATCTGCGTGAGACCGGCGTCGACGGCAAACCCGGTCCCGCCTGCCAGGAGGAACCAGATCAGTCTCCTCATGCCGCGTCTGCGCCGCGTGCAGTTTCGGTAGGGCCAGGCGGCTCGGCGCGCTCGGTGCCGGCGACCCGCGCAAGGCTCATATAGTACAGGCGCAGCTGTTCGTTGCGGGCACGCGAGACGGAGTCGAGGATCAGCCCGGCCGTGAACACCAGAAGCGCCACCATCATCAGCGCCATCGACGATATCCATGTCGGCACGAGGGTTACGAAGCCGGTCTGGAAGTATTCCGCCAGCACCGGCAGCATGAAGGCGACGCTGGTCGCCATGATCGCCGCGCTGATCATCCCGAAGAAGGCGAAGGGGCGGGTCTCCTTCATCAGCATGGCAAACATCCAGAGGATCTTCCAGCCGTCCCGAAAGGTCGAGAGCTTCGAGTGCGACCCTTCCGGCCGGCGGCCGTAATGCAGCTCGATCTCGCTGACGGGAAGTTTCAGCCGCGATGCGTGTACCGACATTTCGGTTTCGATCTCAAACCCGCCCGAAACGGCCGGGAAGCTCTTCACGAAGCGGCGCGAGAAGGCACGGTAGCCGGAAAAGATGTCGGTGAAGTCGCGGCCGAAGATCGTCCGGTAGAGAAGGTTGAAGACGCGGTTGCCGGCGGCATGCCCCTGGCGGCCGGCATCGGCCAGCACGCCGCGGCGGGTCCCGACCACCATGTCGGCGCGCTCGGTCAGCAGCGTGCGGATCAGTTCCTCGGCGTCGGCGGGCACATAGGTCCCGTCGCCATCGGCCATCACGTAGATGTCGGCGTCGATGTCGGCAAACATCCGCCGTACGACGTGGCCTTTGCCCTGTCGGCGCTCGCGCACCACATGCGCGCCGGCCAGCATCGCCTTCAGCGCTGTGCCGTCGGTGGAATTGTTGTCGTAGACGTAGACGCGCGCCGTCGGCAGTGCCGCACGGAAGCCCGCCACCACGTCGGCAATGGTGGCCGCCTCGTTGTAGCAGGGCAGCAGGACGGCGATGTCGAGAGAGCCGGCGATCATGATTTTCACTCGCTACCTGGAAAATCGGCGCAGGATTTCGACCGGCGCAACGGCTTTACTATTTCTTGGGAAGGTTAAGGCTAGGTTTCCGGGACCCGGAAAACAAAAGCAATATCATGATGACACATGCCACGGGCGCGAGCCTCCAGGAGAGCCGGCCGGAGCGTCGGCCGCTTTCAAGCCGGCTCTGGCTGCTGGCGATCCTCTATGCCCTGGTGACGGCAGCAGTCCTTCTGGCGATGTTCATCCCGTCCGCCACCGATTACGTCGGCAGCGACAACGACGACATCATGCGTCTCGTCGAGGTGCGCGACCTGCTCGCTGGCCAGGGCTGGTTCGACCTGATGCAGTACCGCCTCGGGCTCGAGGGCGGAACGCCGATGCACTGGTCGCGGCTCGTCGACCTGCCGATCGCGCTTCTCGTCCGCTTCGCCGCGCTGTTCCTGCCGCAGGTCCAGGCAGAGGCCGTGGCGCTGACGATCTGGCCGCTGCTGCTGATCCCGCTTCTCCTCTATCCTCTGGGCCTGGCGGCGCGACGCCTGGGCGGTCCCGGGGCCATGCACATCGGGATGGGCCTCGGCTGCCTGTTTGCCTTCACCAGCATCCGCTTCCACCCCGGCGCCATCGATCATCACAATCTGCAGCTGGTGCTGGCGATCTGGGTGGCGGCAATGCTCGTTGATCCTCAACGTCGCCGGTCGAGCTATGCGGCGGCCGGTGCTGCCTGTGCGCTGGCGGTTGCCATCGGTGCGGAGACGGTTCCCTTCGTCGCGGCCGCCTGCGCGGTCGTCGCGCTGCAGTGGATCTGGCATGGGCTGGATGCAGCCCGTCCGGTCCGCGCCTTCGGCCTGTCGCTGACGCTGGTGATTTCCGCCGCCTTCTTTCTGACGGTGCCGCCGCAATCCTACGGCGTTGTCACCTGTGACAGCCTGTCCCTTGGTTTCTATGCTCTCTCCGCCACCGGCGGCCTGCTGCTCTCCCTGGCGACATGGCTGCCCTACACGGCCACGCTGCAGATGCGGATGGTGGTGGGCGTAGTGATTGCCGCAATGCTGCTCGTTGCGGCAAGCGTGATTGCACCGCAATGCCTGGCCAGCCCGCTGGCGGGCCTTGACCCGATGCTGGTCCAGCTGTGGCTGGGCGCGGTCACCGAGGCGCAATCTCTCTGGCAGATCCTGCTCCGGGATCCGGCCAGTATCGGCGGCTTCTATGCGGTCGGGCTCCTGGCACTCGCCGTCTGCTTCTTCCGCGCCCTTGGCGACGAGGAGCGGGAGGCACACCTCGTCCTGCTTCTGCTGATTGCCGTGAACTGGGGGATCTCGCTCGTCCAGGTGCGCGGCTTTGCCTTCGCCAACCTCCTCGCCATCCTGCCGCTGGCGCTGCTGATCAGCGACCTTCGTCACAGGTCGCAGAAAGAGCCCGAGAATGCCAATCTGGCCTTTGCCTATGTGGCGACGGTCCTGGCGGCCGTTCCGGCCGTCTGGGCTCTCGGTGGAGCGTTGATCGCCAAGGGGCTGGAGGAGCCGATCGGCCTGCAGACCATGACGCAGGATACCGGCTCGCAGGAAAAGGGCGAATGCTCGAACGAGGCGGATCTGGCGCTGCTCGCCCAGATGCCGGCAGGCCTGGTCGCGGCACCCTCCAATAGCGGCGCCGAAATCCTCCGGTTCACGCCGCATCGGGTGCTGTCGGCCCCCTATCACCGCAACCAGGGCGGCATGCTGACGGAACTGCACATCGGCCTCGCGCCGCCTCAGGAGGCCCGCGCCTTCCTCGCCGGTGCGGGAGTGACGCTCCTGGCCTTCTGCGAGACGGATCCGCAGACGAAGATGCTGATCGACATGAAGAGCGACGGGCTCTACGCCGCCCTGTCGCGCAACGAGGTGCCATCCTTCCTGAAGCCGCTGGGCGGGCCCGAAGGCGGCTTTCGGCTCTTCCAGGTCGTGTCGGACGGTTGACGGTGGAGACGCTAGATCAGGCGCAGCCGCTGGGCGACGAAGAGCCCGGCGATCAGATTGATCAGCCCGACATTGTAGCCGATGAGGGCGATGCCGAGCTTGCCGAACGGCCAGAGGCCGCCGGAGAGGGCACCGGCCGCGACGAAGGCGATGACGATGAGCACCGCAACCAGCGCAATGGAGAACGCCGAGCGGAGCAGCCCCGCACACGTCCCCAGCAGTACGGCAGTCAGAAACAACACCTTTACGCCCTCGCCTGAATAGATGTGGCGATTGTATGGGCGGCTTCCTAAGATTCCCTTTCATCCGGATTACGGTGTCGAAGGTCCGGTAAATGAACTGTTGCCATTGCTGTGGCGAAGCGGAGGGAGACGATCTCAGCCTGCATGAGGAACGGCCTTTGCCTGTAGTGCGTCCCCCGACATCCTGAAGGGCCAGACGACAAGTGCCTCGTAACGGCCGTCGGCAAAGCTGCCAGTGCCATCCCGTCCGAGATAGGTCTCGCTGCGGTCGGCGTCCATGGCCGCGGCGAGCGTCATGACGTTGCCGCCGTTATAACAGCCGGCCTTGGTCGACGGATCAAAGGCAATGGCGCATCCGCTGGCGACCATCGGCTGCGTCAGGCCGGATGTGACGGTCAGCGGCGTCTCGCTGCCGACCAGCAGGCTGGTTCCCTCTGCGTCGAAGCCGAGCATACGGGTGGAGGGACCTCCGATCAGCCGGCCATTTGTGCCGCTCAGTCCGCGCGCCTGGACGAGCAGGCTGGCCTGCGCAAGCTGGAGAAGGGATTCGCCAGCCGCCGACAGCCGGCAGCGATCCGCCGCCCGGGTCGCGGCAGAAGCTGCCGTGGGGATGTAGGCGGTGGCAAAGGGAGAGGCTTCGATCTGCATGCCGCCGAAGTAGTTGCCGCTCTGGTCGTCATTGCGGTTTGCATGCGCATTGACCGAGACGGTATCGCCGGTTGCCGACGTGGCCAGGAAGGTGAAGGACAGGCGGCAGATCCCGTCACTCAGATGCTTAACTCGAATATCCGATGGCAGGTTGCGTTGGCCATTCCCCGGTACCGAGATGTGAGCGGCGGACAGCGGAATTTCCGGCGCCGGCCAGTTGATCTGGACGGCGCTCTGCCACACGGCGTCCGTGCTGTTGTAGAGCCCGAACCAGGACAGGCCGCCGTTTCCCTGCTTCAGGAACATGGAAACGGCGTAGCGCGTGCCGTCCACAAGGCTGACCGGCTGCTGCAGGCCGCCGAAGACATCGCCCGTCCGGCGCACGGCTTCCAGCACGAGGCTGCCGCACGTGACGGTCTGGCCGGGGAGGCTGGAGGAGGCCTTGATCCAGACCGAAGCCGCAAGCGTTTGCGAATGGAGCAGCAGGTTGGTCGCAGGCCGCTCCAGCAGGAGAGCCCCCGTTCCGTCGCTCCAGTCGAACCGCGGCTCGTCCGTCGACGCCAGAACGACCTTGCCGGAAGCATCCACAAAGGTTGCTCCGCTGGCGCGGGTGAAGGCGAAGAGGTCGGCAAAGCTGAGTGGCTGCAACTGCGCAAGGATCTCGGGTGTTGCTGTGGCGATGGCAGCCGTGGCCGCGGATGTCTGGGCAAAGCGCCGCCGGCGGAAGTCGGCAATGAAGGCGGCGCCGATCGGCGGGCCGCCGTCCTGCGGGAGCGCGGTATAGGCCGGCTGGCGGTACCAGGCGGAGCGCCCGAAGGCGGCGGAGGGGAGACCGAGAGAGAGGCCGAGCATCAGACGAGACCCACGAGATTGGCGGCGCTGGTACCGGTGGCGAAGACCCGGCTTGCCCGCAGCGGCAACAGGCTCCCAGGCGAGACGGCGGCAAAGGTCAGCGTCTCCCCGGTCAGCATCCGCACGGTGAGATCGCCGCCGCTGCCGACATAGAGCGCTCGCGTCGGCTCCGGCAGGTCGGTGGTGTCATTGGGGGTGACGGCGAAGCCGGACGCGGCGGGGCCGGACAGCGAGGCTTGGACATTGGCAAAACGATCGGGCATGGCGGCATCTCCACAAGGTTATGAGGAGAGATTGTCGCGGTCTGCTGCAGGCTGAGGACGAAACCGGCGAGTTTTTTTGACAGTGGCCATAGGTCAATCCGTCTCGCCATGGCCGGCTGAAGGTAAGAACGGCAGGAGGAACAGAGGCTTGACCATTCTAGCTTCGCGGGAGGCGAACGATTGCACCGTGGATTCGAGACGGCGGCCAGCATTTTTTGGTTGGAGTTCTTCCCCCTTTTGGACGGTCCAAGGGAGGTGAAATCACCTTCGCCTTCCTGTAGAAGGAGGCATGAACAGTTTTGCCGCCCGGGATTCGCAGACCAATCTCCTCGAAGTGACCGTCTCGGAGCTGTCCGGCTCGATCAAGCGGACGGTGGAGACGGCCTTCGACCATGTGCGGGTGCGCGGGGAGATTTCCGGTTATCGCGGCCAGCACTCCTCTGGCCATGCCTATTTCAGCCTGAAGGACGACCGCTCGCGCATTGATGCCGTAATCTGGAAGGGCACCTTCCCGCGCATCAAGTTCCGCCCGGAAGAGGGCATGGAAGTGATCGCCACGGGCAAGATCACCACCTTTCCGGGGTCTTCGAAATACCAGATCGTCATCGAGACGCTGGAGCCGGCCGGTGCCGGTGCGCTGATGGCGCTTCTGGAGGAAAGGCGACGGCGGCTGGCGGAAGAGGGCCTGTTCGATCAGGCACGCAAGCGGCCGCTGCCCTTCATGCCGCGCGTCATCGGTGTCGTGACCTCGCCGACCGGTGCGGTCATCCGCGACATCCTGCACCGCATCACCGACCGCTTCCCGGTTCATGTCGTCGTCTGGCCGGTCAAGGTCCAGGGCGAGGGATCAGGCGAGGAGGTGGCGGCGGCCATCCGCGGCTTCAACGCGCTCTCCGGCGACGGGCCGATCGCTCGGCCGGACCTGCTGATCGTGGCGCGCGGTGGCGGCAGTCTGGAGGATCTCTGGAGCTTCAACGACGAGATCGTCGTGAGGGCGGCGGCCGAAAGCGCCATTCCGCTGATTTCGGCGGTCGGCCACGAGACGGACTGGACGCTGATCGACCATGCTGCCGACGTGCGTGCGCCGACTCCCACCGGCGCGGCCGAAATGGCGGTGCCGGTGAAGGCCGATCTTGAGGCGCAACTGGCAAGCCTCGGCGCACGGCTGCGGGGCTGCGCCAGCCGCCAGATGGAATACCACCGCCAGTCGGTGCGGGCCCTGGTGCGCGCGCTGCCCTCGCTCGACCAATTGCTCGCCCTGCCGCGTCGCCGCTTCGACGAGGCGGCAACCGGTCTGGGCCGCGGCCTGGAACGGACCACCGTCGTCAAGCGCCGCAGCCTGGAACAGGCAACCGCCGGCCTGCGCCTCGATCTCCTGACCAGCCGCGTCGCCGAGCGTCGCCGCTTCGTCGGCGAGCAGGTGCTGCGCCAGGAGCGGTGCCTCGAGCGGCACATGCTGAAGGAGCACAATCGCGTCGCCCGTGCGGCAACCTCGCTCTCGGCGCTCCCCGCGCGGCTCAACGGCCAGCTGCAGCGCGAGCGCCAGAGGGTGTCGTCGCTGATGCGGCATGCGGATACGGCCGTCACCCATGCCATGGGGCGCAGCCGTGCGGCGATCCTGGCGCAGGACCGCGTGCTGCAATCGCTGTCCTACATGAACGTGCTGAAGCGCGGCTACGCCGTTGTCCGCGACGCGGACGACAGGCCGCTGACGCGCGCCGCCGGCATTGCCACGGCGCAGGCGCTGTCGATCCAGTTTGCCGACGGCCGTATTGCCGCCATGTCTGGCGACGAGCCCCCGGCAACGCATGGTCCGGACGAGCTGCCACCACGCAAACGGGCGGCGCCGAAACCGGTGCCGCCCGCTGCCCCGCCCAAGCAGGGCAGTCTGTTCTAGTCTTCGGTGTTCATCCGCGTCAGGACTGAACTTTCGCGGTCAGCCCGACACCCAAGGACTTCATTACAGCCATGGTTGTCTTCAGGGTCGGATTGCCGTTCTCGCTGAAGGAACGATACAGCTGCTCCCGCGATAGGCCGGTGTCCTTGGCGATTTGCGTCATGCCCTTGGCACGTGCAACGACCCCCAGCGCATGGGCGATGTAGGCCGGATCGTCCGTTTCGAACGCTTCGGCCATGAAAATGGCAATCGCTTCATCGGAACTGAGGTCCTCAGCCGGATCGTAGGGTGCTATTTTTTCTGCCATCATTCGCTCCATTCCTGCGAAAGCTTTTTCGCAAGCTTGATGTCTTTATTCTGGCTGCCTTTATCTCCGCCGCACAGCAAGACGATGAGAATCTCACCGCGTTGTTGGAAGTAGATCCGGTAGCCCGGTCCATAGTGGAGGCGCAGCTCACTGATGCCGTTGCCTACCGGCGCGACGTCGCCGGGGTGCCCAAAGGCAAGACGGTCTAGGCGTGATGCAACAAGTGCTCTTGCACGCTCGTCTTTGAGACGCATGCGCCACTTGCGGAATGTTTCAGTCTGCTTGAGGACGAGCACACCTGAGCGTAGTTTAAAAACTACGCTCAGTCAACCTTAAGCCCACTCTCCCTTGCGCATCACGGGCACCTTTGAACCGTCGGGCTTGATGCCGTCGATATCGACCTTGTCGGAGCCGATCATCCAGTCGATGTGGATCAGGCTGGAGTTGCCGCCCTGGGCCGTGATCTGCTCCTGGCTCAGCGAGGCGCCGTCGAGGAAGCACTTCGAGTAGCACTGGCCGAGCGCGATGTGGCAGGAGGCGTTTTCGTCGAAGAGCGTGTTGTAGAACAGAATGCCGCTCTTGGAGATCGGCGAGGAATGCGGCACCAGCGCCACTTCGCCAAGACGCCGCGCGCCGTCGTCGGTGTCGAGCACCTTGTTGAGCACGGCTTCGCCCTTGGAAGCCTTGGCCTCGACGATGCGGCCGCCTTCGAACCTGACCTGGATTTCGTCGATCAGCGTGCCCTGGTGTGACAGCGGCTTGGTGGAGGAGACATGGCCTTCCACCTTCAGCGCATGCGGCGTCGTGAACACTTCCTCGGTCGGAATGTTCGGATTGCAGGTGATGCCGTTCTTGGCGGTCGAGGCGCCGCCGTGCCATTCGTGCCCGTCCGCCAGCCCGACCCTAAGGTCCGTGCCGGGGCCGGTGAAATGCAGCGCCTCGAAGCGCTCGCCGTTCAGCCAGTCCGAGCGGCTGCGCAGTGTGGTGTTGTGGGCCGCCCAGGCCGCGACCGGATCGGCGAGATCAACGCGCGAGGCGGCAAAGATCGCTTCCGCCAGCTTGAACACGGCTTCCTCTTCCGGAAGGTCCGGGAAGACCACTTTCGCCCAGGAGGGGTTCGGATAGGAGACGATGTTCCAGTTGATGTCGAAGTTGGAGATCTTCTCCAGCGCCGGCTTGTAGGCCATGGAGTTCGCCTTGTTGGCGCGCGCCACCTTGGCCGGGTCCTGGTCGGCCAGCAGCATCGGATTGTCACCGGCGATCGCCAGCCGCGCTGCGCCGCCGGCAAAGGCCCGCGCCATGCCTTCGTAGAGCCAGCCCGACGCCTTGTCGAAGCTGTCGTCCGGCGCATGGGCATAACGGGCAAGCGTCGTGACCTCGTCCGCATAGAAGGCCGTCACCAGCCCGGCACCGGCCATATAGGCGTGCTTGGTGATCAGCCGGACCAGCGGGAGGGCCGCGATCGGCGCCGTGATGATGAGATCCTGACCGTGCTGCAGCTGCAGGCCGACTTTCACGGCAACCTCGGCCAGCTTCTCCAGTTTGATGGGGTCGACGGCGCTTTTGCTCTGGGTCTGGATGTTCATCGGTTCGCTGTCCTGTCTGCTGAAGGTGGGTGAGACATAATACGCTTCAGCTCATGTTTGAAGTTGGGCAAGCCAGCGGTGATCGCCGCGGGCATGGTCAGGAAAAGTGAGCGGCGTAGATCTCCGGCTTGAACCCGACGATGACCCGGCCATCGGCCTCCAGCACCGGGCGCTTGATCATCGAGGGCTGTTCCAGCATCAGCGCGACGGCCCGGTTGCGGTCGAGGTCGGCCTTGGCGGCCTCGTCGAGCTTGCGGAAGGTGGTGCCGGCGCGATTGAGGACGGTCTCCCAGCCGGCGGCGTCCACCCATTGCTCCAGGCGGACGCGGTCGATGCCATCGGTCTTGTAATCGTGGAAATGGTAGGCAATGCCCTGGCCGTCGAGCCAGGCCCGCGCCTTCTTCATCGTGTCGCAGGCCTTGATGCCGTAGATCGTCGCTTGCATCGTCAGTATCCTCCCCGTTCGGAGGAACGGATATCAAGCACCCTGCCGGCTCTGCAAGTGTTGATCTGGATCATATCAGGGCATGCTTATGGGGCATGGCTCCCGTGCTAGGATAGACGTTGCGCCATCAGACATGCGGCCCCACATTATGCACAACAAAGGAGCACATCATGTCCGCCCACCGCACCCGCATCTCCGGCAGCTTTATCGGCCGCGCATTCGCCGCATTCGGTGCCGCCGTCCACGCATCGAACGCCGTGGAAAACCATCGCCAGCCGGCTAAGCGTGACCTTGATGTCCTCGGCATCGATCCGAAGGCCTTCGACAAGATCGCCATGTGATCCTCTGACGTCGCTCAAGATTTGAGCATCTACATCGATTGTTAACGCTGTTGCGACATCATCTCCCGATACTGGGAGGTATTCCGTGGTCGTTGCTGCTCAAATTCTGCAAGATGACATGCAGCCGGAGGTCCCGGCGGCAGATTCGCAGGCGTTGCAGGCTGCCGTCGGAAAGCTCGCTCTCGAGGCGTCCGACCTGGGCCTGCATCTCGTCGATATTGCCGGCACCATCCAGGATACGGCAAGCCAGTCTTCCGAGCACGCGGCGCTGCTTTCGCGCCTCACCCAGTCCGCGGAAGCGATCGCCGAGGCCAACGGCCAGATCGCGCGATCCCTCGGCGAGACGGACAAGCTCGCCGCGAGCGCCCGTCAGGTCCTGGGCGAGCAGGCGCAGCAGCTGAACGGTTCCGTTGCCGCCATCGATCACATGGTCACCGCCTCGCAGGAAATCGGCGATGAGATCAAGTCGTTTTCCTCGGCGCTCGCGGACGTCAGCCGGCTCGCGGAGGCGATCGGAACCATAGCACGCCAGACCAACCTTCTCGCGCTCAACGCCGCGATCGAAGCGGCCCGCGCCGGCGAGGCCGGCAAAGGCTTCGCCGTCGTTGCCGCCGAAGTTCGCGCCCTGTCGCTGCAGACCTCCCAGACCACGAGCTCCATCCAGGCAACACTCGTCCAGCTCGGCAGTCGCATCGACAGCCTGATTGCGGCCGGCGAGGGCGCTCGCGTCTCGGCCGAGGGGGTCAAGACCACGGCAAGCTGCGTCCAGGGGTCGTTCAAGGGCGTCGAGGACGTCATGGCGCAGATCCTCGATGGCGCCTCGTCGCTAGCCTCCACCACGGAAGTCGTCGATCGCCAGTGCAGCGAGTTTGCCGGTGCGATCGCCACGGCCGCCAGTGCCATCCTCAGGTCCAACGACAAGCTCCAGGACACCTCGGTCCGCGTCGGCGAGGTTGTCGCCATCTCCGAACGCATCATCCAGGCAACCGCCAGTGCCGGCACGGAAACGCCCGACACGCCCTATATCCGCTCCGCAATGGCAATTGCTGCCGAAGTGTCATCCGTCTTTGGGGCAGCGGTTCAGTCCGGCCGCGTGGATATGGGCACGCTTTTCGATCGCCAGTACCGCCCCATCAAAGGCACCGATCCGGTGCAGTACATGACGCAGTTCACCGAGTTCACGGACGCCGTACTGCCGCAGATCCAGGAGAAGGTGGCTGCCGGCGACCAACGCATCGCCTTCTGCGCGGCCGTCGACGACAACGGCTACCTGCCGACCCATAACCGCAAGTTCTCGCAGCCGCAGCGGCCGGGCGATGTCGATTGGAACACCGCCAACTGCCGCAACCGCCGCATCTTCAACGATCGTGTCGGGCTTGCCGCCGGCCGCAACACGCAGCCCTTCCTGCTGCAGACCTACCGCCGCGACATGGGCGGCGGTCAGTTCGTGCTGATGAAGGATATCTCGGCCCCGATCACCGTCAACGGCCGCCACTGGGGCGGGCTGCGACTGGCGATCCGGGTCTAGCGGTTTTCAGGACACGGTTCGCGGGTCAGCTTCTCTCTCCCATTGAAGCGGCTTGCCAGAGCGTGCCGTTACGTCTCCGAGGGCGCACGCCATGTTCCGTTGTTCTATGAGGTTGACTAGGAAACCTGGAATTGGTAGTTTCCTAGTCAACCTCACGGAGCTCTGATGTCCGATATTCCTGATCTGACCGCACATACGGGGTATCTCCTGCGGATGGTCTCCAATGCCGTATCGCAGAAGTTCGCGCGTGATGTCGAAGGAGAGGGCGTGACTGTGGCCGAATGGGCGATGTTGCGTTCGCTATACGGCAGCGATGCCACCACCCCATCGGATCTGGTCCGAAAGATGGGAATGACCAAGGGCGCGATCAGTAAGCTCGCCGACCGGTTGCTCGACAAGGGGCTGATCGCGCGCACCGGAAGCAACAGGGGCCAAAGCCTGTCGCTTACGCCAGCGGGCGCTCAGAGGGTACCGATCCTTGCCGCTCTTGCCGACCAGAACGACGCGGCTTTCTTCACCGTGCTGAGCGGTGAGGAGCACAAGCAGCTTCGGGATCTGCTGCACGGACTGATCAAGACGCACGGGCTGACGACCATGCCCGTCGACTGAACGCTCAACCCGCCGATCAAATCATCGTTGAAGAAAGGGACTGCGCATGGACGCGGAACGCACTGCCATTGCCAAAGCTTGCCTTGATGCCGCGCATGACGGGAGCCTGAGCTTCCCGCAAATCATCGGCAGGCTGCAGGCCGGAGGGTTCGAAGGCTATTCGGTCGACTATCGCCGCAACAGCCAGACCTATTATCTGCCGGACGGCGACAATATCGCACTGGCCTTGCCTCAGTCTCCCGCACCGGTGGCAGCTGCGTTTGACGGTGCCGCAGTGGAAGCGCTGGTGCAATGGGCGCAGGCCAACGGTCCCGACTACAGCTATGTCGCCTTCTGCGAAAGGGTCAAGGCAGCCGGCTGCGCCGGTTACCTCGTCTCATTCCTCGGTCGCCGCGTGGTCTACTACGGGCGAACCGCCGAAACCCATGTGGAACTGTTTCCGCGGTGATCGTCACGAAGATGCCGGCAGGTTCTCGCCCCGTCATTCCCACTCGATCGTCCCGGGCGGCTTCGACGTCACGTCGTAGACGACCCGGTTGATGCCGCGCACTTCGTTGATGATGCGGGTGGCGGCGCGGCCGAGGAAGTTCATGTCGTAGGGGTAGAAGTCCGCCGTCATGCCGTCGACCGAGGTGACGGCGCGCAGCGCGCAGACGAAGTCATAGGTGCGGTAGTCGCCCATGACGCCGACGGTCTGCACCGGCAGGAGCACGGCAAAGGCCTGCCAGATGGTGTCGTAGAGGCCGGCCTTGCGGATCTCGTCGAGATAGATCGCATCCGCCTTGCGCAGGATGTCGAGCTTCTCGCGGGTGACAACGCCCGGGCAGCGGATGGCAAGGCCGGGTCCCGGGAAGGGGTGGCGGCCGATGAAGCTTTCCGGCAGGCCGAGTTCGCGGCCGAGCGCCCGGACCTCGTCCTTGAAGAGTTCGCGCAGGGGCTCCACGAGCTGCATGTTCATGCGCTCGGGCAGGCCGCCGACATTGTGGTGGCTCTTGATGGTGACTGATGGGCCGCCGGAGAAGGAGACGCTTTCGATGACGTCGGGATAGAGCGTGCCCTGGGCCAGGAAGGCCGGCGAGCCCTTGCCGTCGGATGCGATCTTGGCGGCTTCCGCCTCGAAGACCTCGATGAACAGCCGGCCGATCGTCTTGCGCTTGACCTCCGGATCACTGACGCCGGCGAGTTCCGTGAGGAACAGGTCGGAAGCATCCACGTGGACAAGCAGAATGTTGTAGGCGTCGCGGAACATGCCGACGACCTGTTCGGTCTCGCCTTGGCGCATCAGGCCGTGGTCGACATAGATGCAGGTCAGCTGGTCGCCGATCGCTTCATGGATGAGAACGGCCGCGACCGAGGAATCGACGCCGCCGGACAGGCCGCAGATGACCCGCTCCGAGCCCACCTGTTCCTTGATCTTGCGGATCATCTCGGCGCGATAGGCGGCCATGGTCCAGTCGGACTTCAGCCCGACGATCTTGTGCACGAAGTTGGAGAGCAGCTTGGCGCCGTCGGGCGTGTGCATCACTTCCGGGTGGAACATCGTCGTGTAATAGCGACGGCCTTCGTTGACGGCGATGGCGAAGGGGGCATTTTCCGAGGTGGCGACGACCTCGAAACCTTCCGGAAGCTGGGTGACGCGATCGCCGTGGCTCATCCACACCGGATAGCGTTCACCGACTGCCCAGAAACCGTCAAACAGCGGGCTCGCCTTCTTGATCTCGACGTCGGCGCGACCGAACTCGGCCGCATGCCCGCCCTCGACGACACCGCCGAGCTGCGTGGCCAGCGTCTGCTGTCCGTAGCAGATGCCGAGCACCGGAACGCCGGAATCGAAGACTGCCTGCGGCGCCCTCGGGCTTCCTTCCGTCGTCACAGAAGCCGGTCCGCCGGAAAAGATTACGCCTTTCGGCTGCATCTTCTCGAAGGCTTCCGCCGCGTTCTGGAACGGATGGATTTCGCAGTAGACGCCGGCCTCGCGCACGCGGCGCGCAATCAGCTGCGTTACCTGGCTGCCGAAATCGATGATGAGGATGCTGTCGGGATGGGCTATCTGGGTCATGTCGAGCCTTTAGTGAAAACTTGGCCTTTGTGCAACTGCGTCAGACGGCCAATCCGCCGCTTTCCAGCGCCGCCAGCAGACGGTCGACCGCATCGGCAAGCTTTGCGTCGATGACGTGCAGATATTCCGTCCAGTTGTCGACATGCTTCAGCTCGTCCTTGCCATCGGAGATCCCGCGCAGGCCAATCAGGGGAAGGTCGAAGAGGTGGCAGCTGCGCAGCACGGCATAGGTCTCCATGTCGACCATCTCGGCATCGACGAGATCGTAGGCGGCGCCCGAGACGATGTTGCCGCCGGTGGACAGCGAGGCGGCCGGAATGTCCGGAACGCGATGCGGCAGCGTGATCACCGCAGGGTGGTCCAGGAACGGCGTGCGGCCCTTTTCAAACCCGAGCGGCGAGGCATCCATGTCGCGATAGGCGATGGAGGAGACCTGATAGATCTCCGTCTGCTCGAGCATGCGGGAGCCGGCGGAGCCGAGCGAGACCACGAGATCCGGAAGTTTGCCGGAAGCCTGAAGCCTCGTCAGCGCATGGGTCAGCACCACCGCCGCCTCCACGGGGCCGACGCCCGTCATCAGCGGCGTGATCCGGCTCTTGAGATGTTCGCCATATTCGGCATCGACGGCCATCACGAAGAGCACCGTTTTTTCACCGGCCTGTTTCAGTTCGAAATTCATCCGACGATATCCTCCCGGCCGCGGATCACCATCATGGTGGCTGTCATCGAGGCGATCAGCTTGGCCGGGCCGTCGCTGATGGCATAGGCGCGGCCGTCGGCGACGATGATGGTCGAACCCGGCTTGGTGATTTCAGCGCGAAACAGGAATCGCTCGCCGCGGCCGGGCGACATCAGGTTGACCTTGAACTCGATCGTCAGCAGCGACACGTCTGCGGCGACCGTCGTATAGGCGGCGTAGGTGCCGGCGGTCTCGAAGGCCGTCGAAATCACGCCGGCATGCAGCAGACCGTGCTGCTGTGTCAGCTTCGGATCGAAGGGCAGTTCGATCTCCACCATGGCCGGCTCGATGCGCGTCAGTTCCGCGCCGATGGTCGCCATCGCGCCCTGGCGGTCAAAGCTCTGCCGGATCCGTGCCCGGAAATCGCTGTCGTCTGTCGTGGTCATGCTCGGCCCCTTCGCGGCCGCGAAACTGGCATGACGGGGCCGGTTCGGCAAGCGCTGCAGCAGCCGATATCAGTTGAGGACGACGATCGAGAGGTTGAGCAGCGTCGCAAAGCCGACCCAGGCGATGTAGGGCACAAAGAGCCAGCCGCTGACGCGGTCGCGGTTCCAGCTCAGCCGGACGAAGACGATGATCGAGACCAGCAGCGGGATGATCACCAGGAGGCCGAGGATCGGGCTCTCGGAACCGAAGAAGGCGGGCGACCAGAGGAAGTTCAGGACCATCTGCGCGAACCAGACCTGCATCCGCCCGGAGGCCGGCGCTTCAAGCCAGGTGCGTGCGCCCGCAATAGCAATCAGCACGTAGAGCGTCGTCCAGACCGGGCCGAAGACCCAGGATGGTGGCTGGAAGAATGGTTGTTCGAGCGACTGATACCATTCTCCAGGCATGTTACTGACACCACTGAGGGCGCCGAAGCCGACGACGAGGACGATGAACAGGACGTAGGTCAGGATCTTTTTCATAAGCATGAACGTAGCGTAATCCGCGGATCTGCCAATGCCTCATTGGAGACGAATGATGTGCTGATCCCAGGCGACGCCGCTGCGGGTCTGGTTGAAGCGGCCGTCGTAGGAGGAGACTGCGATGCCGTGGCCTGCCGGTGCGACGCCGGCCGCATCAGGGATGCGCTCCTCGCGCAGCACGGCGCCGGTGCGGGCGTCGAGGCTGACCGCCAGCCCGCCCTTCGGCGAGGTCAGCCCGACGATGCCGTCGCGCCGGTTCACGGCGATGGCGCCGACGTAGTTGGCGAGCCCGTCGGTGATCCGCTCCGGTAGCGATACGAAACCGATGTCCTCGCCAGGGCTCACCCGTCCGACGAGCGGCGGCAGAGCATTGCGCGCGCCCTCCCACTGGCCCGCAAACCAGATATTCCCCTTGTCGCCGATCGCCAGATGGCGCGTCGAGAGCTGCCGCAGCGTGGCGGGCAGCGTGTGTTTCTGGATCAGCTGCCCGTCGCGGGCGTCGAGCAGCACCAGCGAAGGCTCCATCCGGTCGAGGTTGAGCTTGGTGCGCCCGAAATCCGGATGCGTCTCGATCCCCCCGTTGGCGACGACCAGCGTCCTGCCGTCGTCCGAGACCGTCATGTCGTGGGTGCCGATGCCCAGGGCGTCGAATTCGCCGATGCGGGCGAAATCATCATTCGCGTCATAGACACCGATCATCCCGCGATTGCCGTCGAAGTCGTTCTCGCTGGTGTAGAGAAAATGACCGTCAGGCGAAAAGGCGCCGTGGCCGTAGAAATGCCTGCCGTCCGGCGCGGTGATCATCACCGGGTCGCCGGAGCGGTTGGGCTGAAAGGCCATGGCGAAGGTGCCGGGCCTGCGGGCAAAGGCGACCGCACGCCTGGAGGCGGGGCTGTAGGCCATGCCGTGGGCACGCGCGGGGAGGGGCATACGGTCGACGATCTCGCCGCGCTCCGACACGGTGGCGATGCCGAAGGAACCGTCCGCGGCACGAAAGCCGGAGGCGTAGACGGCATCGACGCGCTCCAGCGCCATCAGCGACCGCGGCGAGAGCGTTGCGGCAAAGGCGACGCCGGCCGCCCGCAGGAAGCCGCGCCGGTCGATGAGGCCGCTTCGCCAGGTCATGGTCAGTCTCCGTCGGAGAAGGAGAAACCGGATGTCAGTCCGATTGCGCCGCCATACTGATCGTTCAGCCGGCCGATCAGGTCGCGCCCGTTGACCAGCAGGAAGTCGAGCTTCTGGCGTTGGCTGTCATCCGAAACGGCAGCCTCGATGTCACTATTCATCTCGCCGGTCACCCGCAGCATCGACTTCAGGACGAAGTCCACCGAGCCGACGATCGATGTCTGGTCCTCGGGCAGAAGTGCCGCCATGTCCGAGACATGCATGAGCCGTCCCAGACCCTCCAGATTGCCCTTGACCATCGTCCAGGTGTTGCCCGAGCGCCAGAAGAGCGCCTGCCTGGGAAAGGTCTGGCTGTCTTCGCCCTTGTAGAAGGTCTCGATCCGCTGGTCGCGAACCATCTCCGCGCCGTGGACGAGGATGCCCAGAAGCGCCGTCATCGCCTCCTGCGCGTTGCGAAACAGCGGATTGTCGGGGCCTGGCTCTTTCCAGGCCTGCTGCACGCCGTCCGGCGCCTCCCACAGGACCACGAGTTCGCCGGCGATATGTTCGATGTTTTGTGCGATTGCACGCCCGTAGCGGCAGCGGAAGCCATCGGCTTCCGTCGCAAGTGCCTCCGAGCCGGTCCCGGCCAGCACGAATTCGAGCGCACCGAATCCCTGCATGGCAACGCTCTTGCCGGAGAGGCCGCCCGGCGCGGTGGTGCTGTCGTCGGGCTTGGCCAGCAGCCCCTGGACCTGCTTCAGGCCGGTGCTCTTGCGGTCGGGGTAGAAGAGGATGCGCTCGAAGCGGTTGTCCTCGATCGCAGGCCCCGTGCGCACGATCTCGATGCGTGCCCAGCTCAAGGCGGCCTCTGCAAAGGCCGCCTTCGCCTGCGCAAGCGCGTCGGGTGAGGGGGCGGCGCAGAGCGCATCCATCTCGCCGGCGAGTGCCCCGGCTGCCGCGTGAAAGTCGTGATAGCCAGGACGGATGAAGCCGTCCACGGCCTTCGCGATCACGTCCCGGATCTCGGCATCCGCCGGGATCTCCGGTCGCAGGGTCTCTTCCTGCGCAAACGCCGGAGCCGTGGCGAAAAGGACCGCGAGGCCCGCCGCGCGAAGAATGTTCAGCATCAGAGCGACTCCAGGAAGGCGATGAGGGCGGCGCGATCATCCCTGCCGAGCGACGCAAAGGCATCGCGCGCCGCCTGCGCCTCGCCGCCATGCCAGAGGATCGCCTCGGTCAGATTGCGGGCGCGGCCGTCATGCAGGAAGAAGGTGTGTTCGTTGACCGTCTCGGTGAGACCGATCCCCCAGAGCGGCTGGGTGCGCCATTCCCGGCCCGAGGCGACGCCGACCTGCTGGCCGTCTGCCAGCCCCTCGCCCATGTCGTGCAGCAGGAAGTCGGAATGGGGCCAGATCAGCTGGAAGGCATGCGCCTTGTTGTCCGCATCCCGCCGCGTCACGAATTTCGGTGTGTGGCAGGAGGTGCAGCCCGACTGATAGAAGAGTTGCTTGCCCTTCAGCACCGTCGCGTCAGCCGGATCCCGGCGGGCGGGCACGGCGAGATTTTCCGAGTAGAAGGTCACCAGTTCGAGCACCGGATCGGGCGCTTCGGTCTCGCCGAGGCGCTCCTGCACGCCGGTGGGGCGGGCCAGGCAATCCGCCTGCGCGCTGGTGCAGTCGCCATGGTCGAAGGGCGCGTCCGGATTGGAGATGCCGATGTCGCCGACGAAGGCGGAGGCCGACTGATCGCGAACGGAGGCGTTTTCGGCCTTGTAGCCGAAACGGCCGAGCTTGATCTGCCGGGTCCGATGATCGCGCACAAGCGCGGCCTTGCCGGAAATGCCGTCGCCGTCCCGGTCGTCCGGATCGGCCTTGGCGAGGATGTCGGCCTCGTGGATCGCCTGGATCATGCCCATGCCGATCATCGGCGGCGCGACACGCGGCGAGAGCGTGACGTCCGGCTCCAGAGGGCCGTAGCCCAGGTCTGCCACCGAATAGGTGGGCTTGCGCAGGGAGACGACGTCGCCGTCGCCGAGCGTCACCGGGATCTCCTCGTAGGAGATCGTCATCCGGCCTTCGGAGCCAAGGCCGGGCACGGCCAGCTCCTGCAGCTGCTTGCCGTAGGTGAGATCCGGAAAATTCAGCGCCTCGTGGCGCGCCAGCATCTCCTGTTCCTGCTCGGTGCGGGCCGGGCGACCGAGCCGCAGGAACATCGACGTATTGTCGGCGGTACCCTCCGGCGGATGGCCGCGGCCGTCCTTGAGGTGGCAGCTCTGGCAGGCGCGGGCATTGAAGAGGGGACCTAAGCCATCGGACGCCTGGGTCGAGGACGGCGACGACACCCAGAGCTTGCGAAACAGCGCATTGCCGAGCTTGAAGGTCTCTTCCTCGGCGAATGTGAGGTTGGTGGAGAAATGCGAGAAGGCGTCGCCGTTGACGAGCGCCTTGGTGGTGGCGGCACCGCCCTGCATGGTCTCGAAGTTCTCGGCCTTGGAGAAGTCCGTCGTCGGGCGGGTAACGCCGGCAACCCGCTTCCGGTCCTTCGGCGAAAGGTCGCTCCGCTCCGTGGGAAACTCCGGGCTGTCTCCGAAGGCGATCGGCGGCGACAGGAGGAGAGCGGCCGACAGGATCGGCAGAAGCAGTGTTTTTGCGGTGAGCGCTCTCATGGGATGATCGGGCCGCGGTCTCCCGCGGCCCCCTTCAGGTCCTATTGGAATATGGCGTCAGGATTATCGAGGCTGTCGGAACCTTCAAGTTCGATTGTGCCGAGATCCAGCGACGCAATGACGCGCTCGATGGACCGTGTCTGGTCAATCAGCCCGTCGATGGCGGCCTGGACGGCAGCATTGCCCTCGGCATTGCCTTCGCCGATCATCTGATCGTAGGCCTCGCCGCCCTTGGCGCGGTCCGCCATGGCGTTCATCGCCGCGACCGTGGTGTCGAGCTTGCCCTTGATCTCGCTGTCGAGCGCGGTATCCTTTTCGGCCACCAGATCCGAGAGCGACGGCCCGGTCATCGCCGTGCCGTCGACGCGGGTGTATTCGCCCGTATAGGCCGACTCGATGCCGATCGCGTCGTTAAGATGCGAGGCATGCGTGTTGTCGGAGAAGCAGTCATGCTCCTCTTCCGGGTCGTGCAGCAAAAGGCCGAGCTTCATGCGCTCGCCGGCCAGTTCGCCGTAGGAGAGCGAGCCCATGCCGGTCAGGATGCTGCGGATGCCGGCCTGCGGATCGGCCGTCACGGCCTTCGTCGCTTCGCCATCCGCAGCCCAGGCGGCCACCATCTCTTCAAGGTCGGAGACCAGCAGCTCGGAAGCGGCCTTCAGGTAGGCGGCGCGGCGCTCGCAGTGGCCGTTCGTGCAATTGGCGGTGTCGTAATCCGTATAGGCCCGGTTGCCGGCGCCGGCGTCCGTGCCGTTGAGGTCCTGGCCCCAGAGCAGGAACTCGATGGCGTGATAGCCGGTGGCGACATTGGCCTCGATCTCGCCGGCCTCGTGCAGGCTGCGCAGGAGGTCGGGCGTGATGCTCGTGGCATCGATCTCCTGCCCGTTGACGCTGAGCTTCGGGTTGGCGATGACATTGGCGACGTAGAGCGCATTGCTGTCGCTTTCGGTGCCATAGGCCGGGTCAACATAGTCGATCAGGCCTTCGTCAAGCGGCCAGGCATTCACCCGGCCTTCCCACTCGTCGACGATCGGATTTCCGAAGCGGTAGACCTCGGTCTGCTGGTAGGGCACGCGGGCCGCGGTCCAGGCGTCGCGGGCAGCCTTCAGCGTGTCCTCGCTCGGCTGTGCGATCAGCGCATCGATGGCGGCGTCGAGTGCCTTGGCGGTCGTCAGCGAGTCGTCATACTTGGCATGTGCCAGATCGGCGTAGTGCGCGACGACTGCGGCCGGTTCGGCGGCAGCTGCCGGCGTGATGGAATAAGCCGTGGAAGCGGCCAGAAGCGCGAAGGTCGCGCCCATGAGTGTCTTGCGGATCATCGTCCCTCCTTCGGCAGCCACATCCCTCGGCTGCGCAGACCTTCTGAATGACCCATCACAAAACTTGTGTCAAACATTCTAGTTTAGAACGATTTGTAAAGACCCGCTGAACTTGACCGGCGTCAAGCGGATCAGGCCTGCCGTCGTAGTCGGCTGAAGAAGAAGCCGTCCGTTTCGGTGGTGGCCGGCGTCAGCGTCACGGTGCTGCCGTCCCGGCTGTGGGGGCGCGCCGCGGCTTCGCCAAACAGTCCGCTCCAGGTCTCCAGCACCGGCTCCACGGAAAACTGCGGATTGTCGCCGCAGAAGGCCTCGATCTGGCGATCGTTCTCATCCGGCAAGACCGAGCAGGTGATGTAGACCAGGCTGCCGCCCGGCTTCACGAAGGCGGAGGCCTCGGCAAGCGCTTCCTGCTGCTGGGCCACGCGCTCGTCGAGGTTCTTCGGCGTCAGGCGCCATTTCGTGTCGGGCCGCCGCCGCCATGTGCCGGTTCCGGTGCAGGGCGCGTCGACCAGCACCACGTCCAGCTTCTCCTTCAGCGCCTGAAGCTGCCGGACATCGTCATGCACCTGCACATTGCGCGTACCGGCCCGGCGCAGGCGCTCGATGATCGGTGCGAGCCGCTTGCGGTCGGCGTCATAGGCATGCACCTGGCCCTTGTTGTTCATGGCGGCCGCCATGGCGAGCGTCTTGCCGCCGCCGCCGGCGCAGAAGTCCAGGACCTGGTCATGGTCGCCGGGATGGACGAGATCCGAGACGATCTGCGAACCCTCGTCCTGAACCTCGAACCAGCCTTTCTGGAACGAAATTTCGGCCGTGACGTTTGGAAGCCGGGACGCTCCTTCTCCGGCGGCAATCCTGATGCCGTTTCGCGCGATCGGCGCAGGCTGGGCACCGGATCGGTCGAGCGCCTTGATGACCTTCTCTCGCGACGCCTTCAGCGTGTTGGCGCGCAGATCGAGGGTCGGGCGCTGCGACAGCGCCTTGGCTTCCGTCAGCCAGTCCTCGCCGAATGCGGCTTCGAAGGACGGCTGGATCCAGTCGGGAATGTCGCCCTGCACATGCGCAGGCGCATCGGCAAGATTGCGGGAGGCAAAGGCGGCAAGATTGGCGTCGGAAAGTGGTGGCGGCGCAAAGCGGTCGTCGGCAAATTCCGCGGCAAGCGCGTCGGGCGAATAGCCCCACTGCCGGATGAGGACCGCGTAGGCCAGTGCCGCCGGCCCCTCGTCGTCCATCAGCCACGCATGCGAGAGGCGCATGCGAAGCGCGTCGTAGACGATGTTGCCGATGGCGGCACGATCGCCGGAACCGGCAAAGCGGTGGCCGAGGCCCCAGTCCTTCAGGGCATCCGCGACCGGACGCTTTCGTTCGTCGATGTCCTTGAGAACATCAATGGCTCCACCAAGCCGTCCGCCCAATCGCATGTCGCTCTCCGTTCCGGTTGAACCCGTCTCGTCCGGGTCCTAGCCGTCAACGTAAAGAAGGGCAAGCATCATCGGTATCAGCTGATGATCTGGTAGCAGACCTGAGCCGTGCCGGAGCGCACCATGCCGATGTTCTGGGCTGCAGCCTTGGAGACGTCGATGATGCGTCCCTTGATGAACGGCCCGCGGTCGTTGATGCGGACGACGACGCTCTTGCCATTGCGCTTGTTGGTAACCTTGACCTTGGTGCCGAAGGGCAGCGAGCGATGCGCTGCAGTCAGCTTGGCGGGGTTCATCCGTTCGCCCGATGCGGTCTTGGACGTGAGCGCATACCAGGAAGCATGACCGCAGCCGGGAGCGGCACTGGCCGGTGCGGTGCTGATCATGGTGAAGGCTGCGATGGTGGCGGCGGCAAATGCCGAGCGTCGAAACGTGTTCATTTCAGTCGTCCCCGTTCAATAGTCGTCCGTACATGCGGTGCGGGACGGGTTAAGCGGGTCGAAAATTGGCGAAAAAGTGCGCAGGCTGATCACGGAATATTTCAGGATGAAACATTCCGGATTAGATGCCCTGCTATATATCGCGGCCGATTTGGTGAAGGACTGGTAAAATATCACTGAAAATCAGTAGTTAACGCAAATCCAGTTTCTCATTTTGCCAAGAGCGCTAAAGATCACATTTTCTGCGAAAATAATTTTGCTGCACAGCGGAAAAATGCCCGCTGTCGCGCCAAATTTCGGCCCTGTAAGTCAAGTCGAGAGAAGGTTTCGTCTTCCGCTAGGCCATTGGATGGATTTTCCGTCCTTCAGGAAATCTCATTCGGGATCATCCCAGAGACCTGTTTCCAAGAGCTGCCGAAGCGACATCCGATATTCCGGGTAGCGAAACTGGAATCCCATCTTGCGGATCTTGCGATTGGAGATCCTCTTGTTTGCACCATAGAAGGATCGCGCCATGGGTGTCATGTCGGCGGTCTCGAAGGGCAGCTCCGGCGGCGGCTCCACGCCCATCAGGCGTGCGGCCTCGGCAATGACGTCCTGCGGTGGCGCCGGCTCGTCGTCGGTGATGTTGAAGATGCCACCGTGCCTTCCCTCCGCCAGAAACAGTGTCGCCTCCGCGATGTCCTCGACCCGGATGCGGTTGAAGACCTGGTCCTTCTTGACGATGCGCCGTGCCGTGCCCTTCTGGAGGTTGACGAAGCCATTGCGGCCAGGCCCATAGATGCCGGCGAGGCGCAGGATGGCGACGGGCACGCCCGCCGCCTCTCCCTCTGCAAGCCATGCGGCCTCGGCCGCCACCCGTTCCTGGGATCGGCCGGGGGAGGGGCGGCACTCGTTGCTCTCGTCCACCCAGTCGCCGCCATAGTCGCCGTAGACGCCGACGGTGGAGAGATAGCCGATCCACTCCAGTTTCGGGCAGAGCTTTCGGACTCCATGGCCGGCTAGCCTGAGCAGCGGATCGCCGTCCGGACCGGGTGGGATGGATTGCACCAGATGCGTCGCTTGAGAGAGCGCCAGCGCCAGCTCCGGCGATGCCTGGGCGCCGTCGAAGACGAGGGCGCGGACGCCATCGGCTGCAAGCGAAGCGGCGTTATGCTCACCGCGTGTGGTGCCGGAGACTGTGGCGCCGCGCGTGAGGCCGAGCCTGGCGATCGCCTTGCCGGAATAGCCGCATCCGAAGATCATCATCTGCATCAAAGAGCTCCTGCCAGTCGCCATTCGTCCAACACTTCAGGATCGTACTCGCCCTGGGCGCTCGTCGCGAACCGCTCGAATTCTTCGGCCGGCATCAGCTGCTTCAGGGCCCAGATCGCCATGCCGCGCACCACTGGGGAGGCGTCGCGGACAAGCGACAGGCATGGGGCGATCAGCTTGGGGTCTGCGGAGTTGCCCGCCGCCATCAGGACATTGCGGATGAACCGGTCGCGACCGATGCGCTTGACCGGCGAGCCGCTGAAGAAGCTCCGGAACGCCGCATCGTCGAGGCCGAGCAGGAAGGCGAGTGACGGCTCCTTCAGGTCGTCGCGTGCCTTCAGCTTCATCTCCGACGCGCTGACGGCGAACTTGTTCCAGGGGCAGGCGGCGAGACAGTCGTCGCAGCCGTAGATACGGTTGCCGATCAGCGGCCTGAGGTCGGGATCGATCGGCCCCTTGTGCTCGATCGTCAGATAGGAAATGCAGCGCCGCGCATCGAGCCGGTAGGGGGCTGGGAAGGCATTGGTCGGGCAGGCGTCGAGGCAGGCCCGGCAGGAGCCGCAGTGATCGACCTCCGGCGCGTCCAGAATGAGATCGGCGGTGGTGAACAGGCTGCCGAGGAAGAGCCAGGAGCCGTGGCTGCGGCTGAGCAGGTTCGTGTGCTTGCCCTGCCAGCCCAGACCTGCTGCCTCGGCGAGCGGCTTTTCCATCACCGGTGCCGTATCGACGAAGACCTTGACGTCCTCTCCGGCCCGGGCGGCGAAGCGGGTGGCGATCTCCTTGAGGCGGCCCTTGATGACGTCGTGATAGTCGCGGTTGCGCGCATAGACGGAGATCGCGCCTTGGCTCGGCTTGGCCTGCAGGGCGCGGGGGTCTTCATCCGGGCCATAGTTGAGGCCGAACATCACGACGGAGCGGACCTCGGGCCAGAGTGCTGTCGGACTTCCGCGACGGTCACGCGTCTCCTCCATCCAGCCCATGGTGCCGTGATGGCCGTCGGCAAGAAAGATATCGAGACGCGCCGTTGCCTCGGGAATGCTGCCGGCATGGGTGATGCGGCACAGATCGAAACCCTGCGCCGCCGCTTCCGCCTTGATGAAGGCGGTCAGCTTCTCCTGCCGCCGCCGGTCCGGCTGCGGGGGGCTGCTGGTCTCGTTAGAAATCAAGGTCCGCATAATGAGACACCGGGGTTATCCCCCGGACCCGCTCGGTCAGGAGCGGCCGGAACGAGGGGCGCGACTTCAGCCGCTGATACCAGTCCTTGGCCATTGGTGTTTCAGCCCAATCGATTTCGCCGAGATAGTCAAGAACGGAGACGGAGGCGGCCGCGGCGAGATCCGCATAGGTCAGGCGGTCGCCGGCAAGCCAGGGGCGCGAACCCGCCAGCCATGCCAGATACTTCATGTGCTGGCGGACATTGGCGCGCGCCGTGCGCAGGGCCTTGGAATCGGGCGCGCCGCCGCCCTGGGCTGCCGTCATCTGCAGCTTGTAGACGCGCTCGCGCACCAGAGGCCGCGTGACGTCGCTCTCCATCTTCGACAGGAACCACTCCGTCAGCCGGCGAATCTCGGCGCGCTGGAACGGATCTTCCGCCAGCAGCCGACGGTCACGCTTCAGGACGCCATGCGTCTCGTCGAGAAATTCCATCAGCACATTCGGGCCGCAGAGGGCCCGCATGCTGTCGTCGACATAGACCGGCAGCGTACCTGCCGGATTGAGCGTCAGGAACTCGCGCCGCTTCTCCCACGGCTGTTCCTCCACGAGGTCGGTCTGAAAGCCGTATTCCGATAGGATAAGGCGGACGAATCGCGAACTGGACGACATGGGGTGATGGTAGAGCGTGGGCATTGATACGAGAGCTTTACAAATACAAGATAGGAAGAATGAGAGCTGCGTCGAAGCGCGAACGCAATACCGCAGCTATATGGCTTTGGTAAGAGGCAAGGCAAGGTAAGTGAGTCGTCGATTCCGGTTGCGGCACTCCGTTCTGCAAACCGTTCAGAAAAGGGTGAAGAATGCCGGAAGATTCCATCGTCAGTGCTCTCGTTCTCGGACTTATCG
>NZ_JMQK01000024.1:0-59221 GCF_000705355.1 Pseudorhizobium marinum | reverse complement strand
GCCGGATGAAAGTTCAGTGGCAGGTCACCGACGACGACATGACCAAGCCTTTTACGAAGATCCATCATCCAGCAAGTCAGATATTGGCGCGGAGCGCTTGGAGGCCCAGTTCTTTATCCCTTGTGCGCTCGCTCAAAGCCGCGATGGCACCGGAGCCAATTCGACGAGCTTCACAGACGTGGCGCCGACATGAGGCCGGCACCGCGAGCCTGAAGCAGATCCCGGGCTTTGATCAGGACGTCACCGCCCGGACGCCGCTTTTTTGCTCCATGGGCAAGCGCAGACGTGGGCGGGGCATGGTCGGGTCACCTCGGGGCGCCGGTCAGGCAATCGTCGGAACACTGCCGCACGATTGATACCGCTTATTTTACGCACGATCTTTTATTTGTTGACGCACGTAAATTATCTGACGTACGTATTGTCATCCGCTGGCAAGAGGAGGCCCGCCAGATGGATCGTCGCCGTAAATGGCCTCACGGACGGGGAGGAATGAACATGACCCTTACGCATTTCGCAAAAACACTGCTGGTTTCCGCCAGCCTGACGCTCGCTGCTGCCGCCGCCCATGCCGAAGGCATCGGCGCCTCGCTTCTGACCCAACAGCACCCTTTCTACAACGAGCTTGCCAAGGCGATCACCGCTGAAGCCGAGGCCCAAAACGTGTCGGTCGAGATCTCGATCGCCAACCAGGACCTCAACAAGCAGCTCGCCGACATCGAAGACTTCATCGTCAAGGGCGTCGATGTCATCATCATGTCACCGGTAGACAGCAAGGGCGCGCTCGCAGCCGTCGCCCGCGCCAAGGCAGCCGGCATCAAGGTCATCACCGTCGACGTTCCCGTCGAGGGCACCGAGGTCGCTTCTTACATCGGCACCGACAACTATGCCGGTGGCGTCATGGCCGGTGAACTGATGGCCGAGCAGCTCGGCGGCAAGGGCGACGTCGCTATCATCGACTACCCGCTGGTGCAGTCGGTGGTAAACCGCGTCAACGGCTTCAAGGAAGCCATTGCCAAGCACCCGGACATCAAAATCGTGTCCATCCAGACCGGTATCACCCGCGCCGAAGCGCTGGCCGTTGCCCAGAACATGCTGCAGGCGAACCCGGACATCGACGGCATCTTCGGTTTCGGTGACGATGCCGCGCTGGCTGCCGCCGTTGCTGTCAAGTCTTCGGGCCTGACCGGCAAGGTCAAGGTCATTGGTTTCGACGGCATGCCGGAAGCCATCAAGGCTGTCGATTCAGATCCCGACTTCGTGGGCGTCATCCAGCAGTTCCCGGAGCAGATGGGCAAGCTTGCCATCGAGACCGCCATCAAGCTGCAGGCCGGCGAGGACGTGCCGGCCGAACAGCCGATTGTGCCGGGCGTCTACGTCAAGAAGTAAGCTCCTCCCAAGGCGATTTCCATGCGAACATCCAACCTTTCGCAAGGGCACCGCTCCTTCCGGTGGCCGGTTTCACCCTAGAGCCGGCCATCGGAAACCCTGCTGCATCCCCGTTTCGGTGTTTGTCGGGCAGGATGAGAACGACAGAGCGTTTGGCAGGCAGTGCATGTGCGCTCTCGATGAAAGGTGACGCCATGGAAACCTCAGTCGACAGCGTGATCCTTGAGATCAAAGACATGTCGAAGGAGTTCGGTACGGTCAAAGCGCTGAAGAACATGCAGCTTGCGGTCAGGCCGGGCCGTGTTCATACCATTCTCGGCGAAAACGGTGCCGGCAAGTCAACGCTGATGAAGATCCTGGCCGGCGTCTACCAGCCCACCACAGGAACCATCGTGCTCGATGGCAAGCCTTTTGCGCCGGCCAATCCACAGGATGCCGCCAGGGCCGGGCTGACGATCGTCTTTCAGGAACTCAGCCTCTGCAACAACATGACGGTCGCGGAAAATATTCTGGCGACCCGTGAACCGTCGCGTGGCGGTTTCATCAACGACAAGGCCCTGGTGCGCAAAGCTGGCGAACTGGTGAAGGAGCTTGGCCTCCCGGTCTCCGTCACCGATCAGGTCGGCGACCTCTCGATCGCCCAGCGGCAGCTGGTGGAAATTGCCAAGGGTCTCAGCATCGATGCCAAGGTCGTCATCCTCGATGAACCGACCTCATCGCTCAGCGACAGCGAAGCCGAAATCCTGTTCAGGATTATCGGCCGCCTGAAAGCAAAGGGCGTTGCCATCATCTACATCTCGCACCGCATGGAAGAAATCATGCAGCTGAGCGACGATATCACGGTCGTACGCGACGGCAGCTATATCACCACGCGCGACAAGACCGAGGTGACGATCGCCGAACTGATCGCGCTGATGGTCGGTCGCGACATGAAAGAGATCTATCCGCCACGCGATGTGCCGGCACCTGCCATCACCGAAAGGCCGGTTCTGACCGCCAGCGGCCTGTCGCGCGCCGACAAGTTCGAAAACGTCTCCTTCGATGTCCGCCCCGGCGAAATTCTCGGTTTTTTCGGCCTGATCGGCTCCGGCCGCTCGGAAGTCATGAACACGCTGTTCGGCATGGCGAAGGCATCCGGCGGTACGGTTTCCATCGATGGTCGCGAGGTCAAGATCACGTCGCCGGTCGAGGCGATCAGCCGCCGTATCGGTTTTGTCACCGAAAACCGCAAGGAAGAAGGCCTCGTCCTCAGCCACAGCGTCGAGAGCAATATCTCGATGGTGGCGCTGGACAGTTTTTCCAGCGTCTTCGGTTTCCTCAGGCGGCGTCGCGAGCGTGCGGCAGCAAAGGCCGAAGTCGATCGCCTGGCCATCAAGACGGCCTCCCTGGATACCCTTGCCGGCTCCCTGTCGGGCGGCAACCAGCAGAAGATCGTGCTCGCCAAATGGCTTCTGACCCAGCCCAAGATCCTCATCCTTGACGAGCCCACACGTGGCGTCGACGTCGGCGCCAAATTCGAAATCTACAAGATCATCCGCCAGCTGGCGGCAGACGGCACGGCAATCCTGCTGGTGTCCTCCGAGCTTCCAGAAGTCATCGGCATGAGCGACCGCGTCGTCGTCATGAGCGAAGGCCAGGTCACGGCGATTGCCGATCCTGCCCAGATGACGCCCGAAACGATCATGCACTTTGCCACGGGATTTACATCATGAGTGACAAGAGCGCAGCCAGCGCCGCCTTCAAACAGGTCATGAAACAGTACGGCGGTATTTTCCTGTCGCTGATCGTACTGTGCGTCATCTTCTCCGTCACCAACCAGCGCTTCATGTCGGTGGCGAACTTCCTCAACGTCCTGCAACAGGTGTCGGTTATCGCCATTGCCGCCTTCGGCATGACCTGGGTCATCCTGCTTGGAGAAATCGACCTCTCGATCGGCTCTATCATTGCAGTCGCCGGCATGGTCGGCGCGCAATGTTTCGCCTTCGGCATGAGTTTTGTGCCGGCGCTGATCCTCACCATTGTCTCCGGCGCGCTTCTGGGCCTCGCCAATGGCGTGCTGATTGCAAAGTTCCTGCTGCCGTCCTTCATCGTCACGGTGGCGACCATGGGCATCTATCGCGGCATGGTCAGCCTGCCGACCAATGGCGCACCGGCCATGATCATGGAGCCAAGCTGGACTGCCATCGGCACCCAGAGTTTTATCGGCATCCCGATCGTCATCTGGGTGGTCGCCGTGCTGTTCCTGCTCAACCACATCCTGTTGAGCAGGACCAAGTTCGGTCGCCGTACCTATCTCACCGGCGGCAACCGCGAGGCAGCGCTCTACTCCGGCATCAAGGTCGATCGCCTGAAGATCATCATCTTCATGATTTCCGGTGTGATGGCGGCCATCAGCGGCGTGCTTCTGTCATCGCGCCTATTTTCCGCACAGACCAATGCCGGCATGAGCTATGAGCTCGACGCCATCGCCGCAGCCGTTCTCGGCGGCACCAGCCTTGCCGGCGGTGTCGGCACGATGATCGGCACGCTGATCGGCGCCCTCATCATCGGCGTCCTCAACAACGGCATGAATATGCTGTCGGTGCCCTATTTCTACCAGCTCATCGTCAAGGGCCTCGTCATTCTCATTGCCGTCTATCTCGACGTGCGGTCGAAACGCGCCAAGCAGTAATCTCAGAAACAAGCAGCAGCCATGTCAAAAATCCTCACCATCGGCGAAATCCTGGTCGAAATCGTTGCCACGCGCAGGGGCAACGGCTTTCGTGAAGAGGTGCCGCTGATCGGGCCGTTCCCGTCTGGCGCTCCAGCCATCTTCATCGATCAGGTCGGCAAGCTCGGCCAGAAATGCGCCATCATCTCGCGCGTCGGTGACGACGATTTCGGTTGGGTCAATATCGACCGGCTGACGCAGGACGGCGTCGATGTGTCGGGCATCGACGTCCTGCCGCACGGCACCACCGGTAGCGCCTTCGTGCGCTATCGGGAGGACGGCGGCCGGGCCTTCGTCTTCAACATCCGCCATAGCGCCTGCGGCCAGATCGACCTGTCGGACAAGACGCTTGCGCTCATCGATACCTGCACGCACATGCATGTCATGGGGACTGCGCTTTATGCGCCAAGCGTCATCACCAGCATCCTGACCGCCGTCGAGCGCATCAAAGCGGCCGGTGGCACAGTTTCTTTCGACCCGAACCTGCGCCCGGAAATCCTCGACAGCCCCGGCATGCGCGAGGCACTGCAGACAGTTCTCTCCATGACCGACCTGTTCATGCCGAGCGGCGAGGAACTGTTTCTGTTCGCCGAGGCAAAGACAGAGAAGGACGCGGTCGACGAACTGCTCGCGAGGAACATCAAGGCCATCGTCGTCAAGCGCGGCGACAAGGGAGCCAGCTACTACGACAAGGACACCCAGATCGATCTCGACAGCTACAGGGTCGAGGAAGTCGATCCGACCGGCGCCGGCGACTGTTTTGGCGCCGCCTTCGTCACCTTCTGGCTGCAGGGCATGAACCCGGCCGATGTGCTGCGTTACGCCAATGCCGCAGGCGCCCGTGCCGTCACCAGGGCGGGCCCGATGGAAGGCGCCTCCACCCGCGCAGAACTCGACGCACTCATTCAGGCGCAAGGAAATGGCTGACATGCACAAGAGCTATCTCACCGCCATCGCCAACTGGCAGAACGGCTCGGGCGTCAAGGGCATACCGTCGATCTGCTCGGCCCACCCGCTGGTCATCGAAGCCTCCATGCTGCATGCGCTCAAGCAGGATGCCTATCTCCTCATCGAGGCGACCTGCAACCAGGTGAACCAGGATGGCGGTTATACCGGCATGACCCCGGCCGATTTCCGCGCCTTTGCGGAGGAGATCGCGCAAAAGGTGCGTTTCCCGATCGAGAAGCTGATCCTCGGCGGCGATCATCTCGGCCCCAACCCCTGGAAACACCTCCCCGCCGATGAGGCGATGGCAAAAGCCTGCACGATGATCGAAGCCTTTGCGCGGGCCGGCTTCACCAAGCTGCATCTCGACACCAGCATGGGCTGCGCCGGCGAGCCGGTTGCCCTGCCGGATGCCCTGACGGCGGACCGCGCTGCACGCCTGGCTGCCGTTGCCGAAGCGGCCCTGAAGGGCTCAGATGGCGTCAAGCCGGTCTATATCGTCGGCACCGAAGTGCCGATCCCCGGCGGCGCCATGGAGGAGCTCGGCGAACTCGAGGTGACCCGGCCGGACGCTGCGCGCGAGACCATCGCAGTGCACGCCAGGGCGTTTGACGCTGCTGGTGTCTCGGAAGCCTTTTCCCGCGTCGTCGGCGCCGTCGTTCAGCCGGGTGTCGAATATGGCAACGAGAACGTCATCCCGTACGTCCCGGCAAAGGCCAAGGCGCTCAGCGCGACGCTGTCGGACATGCCCGGCATGGTGTTCGAAGCGCATTCCACCGACTACCAGACCCGCGAGATGCTGCGTCAACTGGTGCTGGATGGTTTTGCCATCCTGAAGGTCGGCCCCGGCCTCACCTTTGCACTGCGCGAAGCCTTTTACGGCCTCGACCAGATCGCCGAATTCCTGTTTGCCGGCAAGCGCCCCGAAACGCTGGTCGCCACCGTCGAGCGCATCCTGACGGCAGACCCGAAAAACTGGGACAAATATTACCACGGATCGGAAGCCGAAAAGCGCATTCAGCGTCATTTCAGCTATAGCGACCGCATCCGCTACTACTGGCCGCAGCCGGAGATCGATGCCGCCATCAAGGCGCTCTTCGACCTCCTCGATGGCGTCGAGATCCCCGAGACGCTGATCAGCCAGTATCTTGCCGGCTCTTATGCTTCGGTGCGTGACGGCACGGTGCAACCGAATGCGCGGGCACTGGCTCTTGCCGCCGTCGATCGTGTACTGGAAGATTATTTCCAAGCCTGCCGCGCCTGAACGACGCGGCTTGCTCGGACGCCGAAGTTCTGATTGAACCGTGTCCAAAGGTTTAAATCGATTAGCAAAGCGGGTGGGACGCCATTGTCAGACAAACCCATCGATACGGCCATCAAGACGATGGAGGACTTTTCCGCGTTCGTCGGCTTGTCCCGCCCGACCGTATCGAAGTATTTCAATGACCCGAATTCGGTGCGGACGAAGACACGCGGGTTGATCGAGGCCGCACTGAAGGAAAGCGGTTTTCGGCCGAACATGTTCGCCGTCAATCTCAACCGCCGGCGCAGCAATATCATCGGCATCATCATCCCCAATTCCACCGATCCGTTCTATATGGCGTTGACGCGTCGCGTCGAACTGATTGCCAATGCCGCCGGTTTCCTGGCTTTTGTGCTGTCCTCGGACGGCAATGCCGAGATCGAGGCGCGCGCGATCGAAACGCTGAAGTCGATGAACGTTGCCGGCGCCATCATCGCGCCGCTTGGCGTGCAGTCGCAGCACGAGACGCTGAAGGCGCTCGGGCAGTCTATCGCGCTTGTCTATGTCGACTCACCGCTCGACGAGACCTCGCCCTTTGTCGGCACCAACAACCGCCAGAGCTTTCAGCTCATCGTCGATTATCTCGTGCGCTCGGGCGAGCCGCCCTGTTATCTCGGCATGCCGCCGGTCAACACCAATGCGGCCACCCGCGAAACCGAGTATGTCGAAGCGATGCGCCGGCTGAAGATGGAGCCGGTGGTCCTTGAGACCGCGCATGATAGCAGTTGGGATTTCGAGCGCTTCGGTTACGAGGAAACAACCCGATTGCTGACAGGCGGTGGATTTCCGACCAGGACGATACTCTGCGCCAACGACCGTGTTGCCTTCGGAGCCATCTCCGCAGCCTACCGGTTTGGATTGAAGATCGGCCAGGCAGCGGGCAGCGATATCCGCATCGCCGGTCATGACGATCATCCCCTCTCGCGTTATGCCTGTCCACCGATCACCACGGTGGCGCAGAACCTGAACGAGATCGGCCGGCTGGCAATGGATCTGTTGTTCCGGAAGTTGGATCTCGAGCCCGACGGCACGGAGCTCCCCGCGGAAAGTCATCGCATCCTGCTCAATGCGGAGATCATCCTGCGAGAGTCGGCATGACCGTTCGCTCTCGTCAGCGCGCATCAGGATAATCGGTGATTGGTTTTCAGCGTGTTGCGCTGGCGCGACCGCGCAGGGGACGTGCTCATCGCGTCGAAGGCTTCCGGTTTGCCCCCCTTCAGGACCATACCGCAGCAAAGCTTTCTAAAAACACTGGCCAGCGTACATGCCATGCCGCTCATAGTATCGGGGGCTCCGATGGGCGATCTTACTTGTACCTGACCTCGGCAAGCTCGCCCGCCCTCAACAGCGGGGCGAGCGCCAGCGCGTCTGGACGGTAGTCTTGACCCAAGCACCGGGATCTCTCAATCCTGTGGAGATGCCCGCGGGTTCTGCCCGCTACGACGAAGTGCGCCAGGCTCTGGTGATTGCCGCACAAGCGCACCCATGACGCTCTTCTACCGCGCTTCTACTCTACAAGATTCACCGTCGAAAAAGTGTACATTTGCAGACGCGGCGACAAGTCCAACCTCGCTGCCGGCATCGGGCGTGCGCTCATCGCTATGGAGAACCAGGCAGTTGTCGCCACCCTCCAGCCCGACGTGAAGCAGGGTCACGGCGCCGGTGTATTCGCAATGGCTGACTGTGCCCTTCAACCCGCCCTCCTGGGCAGTTGTGAGCGTAATATGCTCAGGCCGAATGCCCAGGCTCTCTGCCGCTGTCGGTGCGACTAGGCTTTTCGAAAGCAGTCCCGCGTATTCTGCCGGCAGGATGTTCATCTTGGGGCTGCCGATAAACTGCGCGACGAAGATGTTTTGCGGGTTCTCGTAGAGTTGACGCGGCGAGCCTACTTGCTCGATGCGTCCATCACGCAGCACGACGATCTTATCCGCGAGCGTCATGGCCTCGATCTGGTCGTGCGTGACATAGATCATCGTCGTGGCCAGGCGCTTATGCAGGGCGGCAATCTCGGCTCGCATGTGCACCCGAAGCTCGGCGTCAAGGTTTGAGAGCGGCTCGTCGAAGAGGAAGACATCCGGGCTACCGACAATCGCGCGGCCAATCGCAACCCGCTGTCGCTGACCGCCTGAAAGTTCGCGGGGGTAGCGGTCGAGCAGGGCCGTCAGCTTCAAGGTGGCAGCCGATTCCGTGACGCGGCGCTCGCGCTCGGCAGCTGGCACCTTGCGCACCTTCAGACCGAAGGCCATGTTGTCGCGAACCGTCAAGTGCGGGTACAGCGCATAGGACTGGAAGACCATCGCCACGCCCCGCTGCGAGGCCTGCACCTCATTGACCAGCCGATCGCCGATCATGAGGTCTCCGCCGCTGATGTGCTCGAGCCCGGCAATGACGCGCAGGAGGGTTGATTTTCCGCAACCGGACGGGCCGACGAAGACAACGAATTCACCGAGATCAACAGTCAGATCGATCCCGCGGAGAACCTCCACGGCTGCAAATCGTTTCTCGATGCCTCTCAGCGTTACACTGCTCATGAACGTAATTTCCTCATCCCTTGACGCCCGACAGCGCAAAACTTTCAATGATATGTCGTTGTGCGATGAGATAGACGACCAGGATTGGCACAACGGCAAGTGTGGTCGCCGCCAGCTGGAGGTTCCACAGCGGAAGACCGTAGCTGTCATTGAAATTCGACAGGGCCAGTGGCAGTGTGAACATCTCCAGGGAACTCAAGAAGATCAGTGGCTCCAGGAACAGGTTCCAGGAGTTGAGGAAGGTGATGATGGCAACTGCCGCCAGCGCCGGGCGCGACATTGGCAGCGCGATGCGCCACCAGACACCAAAGCGCGTCAGTCCGTCCATTTTTCCAGCGTCCTCCAGCTCCTTGGGTAAGGCCAGAAAATACTGGCGCATGAGGAAGGTCGCCATGATCCCCTGCGCCCCGAAGGTGGGAAGCAGGATCAAAGGCCAGTGGGTATCCACCAGCGACAGGCTGCGCATCAGGAAGAAATTGGGAATGATCGTCACCTCTTCGGGAACCATCAGCGCGGCGATCAGCAGCACCATCAACAGCCCGGCGCCGGCAAAGCGCATCCGCGCCAGGGCGTAGCCCGCCAGCGAGGACACGAAAAGCGTCAGCGCCGTCACGCCGATGGCGATATAAAGCGAGTTGAAGTACTGCCGCGCAAAGGGTTGGTAGGTGAAGACCTCGACGTAGTTCTCCCAGCGCCAGACCCTGGGAATAAGCGTCGGCGCCCCGAAGATTTCGGTCACGCTCTTGAAGCCTGCCGTGACCATCCAGACGAACGGGAAAATGAAGGGGATGGCGACCACCAGAAGAGCGATTGTCCAAGAGGTGCGATAGAGGATCTGAAGCTGGCGCTGGGTCATTGGGCGCCCTTCCGCCTGAGCATCACCTGGACGAGCGTGAGCGCCATGACGATGACGAACATGATCATGGCAAGCGCCGAGGCATAGCCGATATTGAAGAACTTGAAGCCCTGCTGGTAGATGTAGAAGGCTAGGACGAGGGTTCCGTTTTCCGGTCCACCACCGGTCATTTGATAGATATGATCAAACACCTTAAACGACCCGATCGTGGTGATGACCATGATCACGAGCGTCGTGGGCGCCAAAAGCGGCCAGGTGACCATGGCGAAGATCTGCCGGCGTGAGGCACCTTCCAGGCGTGCCGCATCTTCGTAGTCGCGCGGTATCGCCTGCAGGGCGGCAAGGTAGAGGATCATGTTGAGCCCCACCATCTTGATCACCCGGGTGACGATGACAGCGGCCATTGCCCAGTTCGGCTCCCGCAGCCAATTCGGCCCCGTGACACCGACCGTCGCCAGGATCTGGTTGATGAACCCACCTTCGCCCTGCAGCAGAAACTTCCAGACGATCGCCCAGGCAATGGCAGACGTGATGACCGGCGCAAAGAAGACCGTGCGGAAGAACACCACGCCAAAGAAGGGGCGTGACAAGGCCAGGGCAAGACCAAGCGCCAGCGCCATGTTGAGCGGGACCAGACCGATGGCGAAGATGACCGAATTGCGCACCACCAGCCAGAAATCCGGATTATCCAGCAGCGCGTTCTCGTAGTTGGCAACGCCCACAAACGCTGCCTGCTGCGTCAGCAGGTTCCATTCCGTCAGCGAATAATACATCACTGCGAAAAGAGGCCCGAGGAAAAAGATCAGGAAGCCGATGAAGGTCGGGCTGACGAACAGCCAGGCCTCCATCATCTCTCTCATCTTCAGAGTCAGCCAGGGCTTTTGCCGGTTCGGTGTGACAGCATTTGCGCGTTCGGTCATCTTCATTCCGGTCAGAGCAGCGGCTGGATTGCGGTGCAGATGTCCTCGATGGCGGCATCGACATCAGCATCCGCCTTCCACAGCGCATCGACACGCGGCGCCATGGCAGCGAGGATCTGCGGAGCTTTCTCGTGGGCGGGATGCACCCGGCCATTGGCGATCGCGGCGGCGACGTTCTTCATCATCTCCGGCGGCACAAGCTTGTTGCCATTGATAAAGGCATCGGCTTCCAGCACGCTGATGCGAGCGGGCGGGAAGAACTGCGCCATGGTCATGACGTTGTCCTTATTGGTCATATGGGCCACGAACTGGGCGGCCAATTCGGTGTTCTTGCCCTGGGCGAACACCACCAGCCCGGCCTGACCGATGACCGGCGCTTCACCGCCGGGGCCGGTCGGCAGCGGCGCGATGCCCCATTCGAAGCCGGCTTCGGCCATCTTCGAGGCCCGGGAGATCTGGTTGACGGTCATGGCAGAATTGCCGGAGAAATAGTCGCCCTGCTCGCCGGGCGGCACGATCGATTTGTCCTTGAAGACCATGTCGTGCAACTGCTTGATCGCCTCGACGGCCTCCGGCTTGTCGAAGCCGCATTCCTTGTTCGACCAGATATCGCCGCCATAGGCGCGGATCGGCGGCAGCAGGGCGTGGGTCATGCGGGAGGCATAGCCTTCGCCATCCTTGAACTCGAAGCCCCATTTGCCGGGATTGGCCTCGACCAGGGTCTTGGACACCTCCTGGAACTTGTCCATGGTCCATTCGCCCTTGGCCGACAGCGCGAGCGGATCCTCAAGGCCCGCTTTGTCAAACATGTCCTTGTTATAGTAGACAAGAAAGGGCGAGGTCGAAAAGGGAACGCCATAGATCGTCTCGCCGTCCTGCCACAGTCCCATCGCCGGTTGCGAGAAGTCTGCAAAATCGTAGCCTTCCGCTGCGCGAAGCGTCGGCCCGAGATCCATCAGCAGCTTGGCGTTTTCGAAGGCGGGCGCTGCATCTTCCATCATCCAGGCGATATCGGGCGGATTGCCGCCGGCCACCTGGAAGGTGAGTTTCTGGGTGTAGTCGTTGACCGGCACCGTCTCGAATGTGACATTCACGTCCGGATGCTCGGTCTTGAAGCTCTCGGCGATGGCGTTCAACATCGTCAGGTGCGCTTCGCTGCCGGTCCATACCGTCATGCGAAGGTCGGTGGCGAAGGCAGCGGTCGACATCAACAATGTCAGCGCAGATGCGGTGATGGATGTGAGTGCGGTTTTCATGGTCTTCCTCCCATTTGTCGCGGGTAAATCGGCCTTGCTCCACGAAGGCACATGCCTTCGCTGCGGCTTGGCGGTGACCTGTGGCGGCTCCCTCCGCTGCAGGGTATCAAGTCCTTGGTCGCGCGCCGCTTAAGTGGCGACTTGCGGAAGCGTGCCCGGCGCATCGCCGATCGACCATCCGCCATCGACGGGAATGTCGGCGCCGGTGATATAGCTGGCAGCGTCGCTGCACAGGAAGGCGAAAACGCCGACGAGGTCCTCGGGCTGACCCTGGCGGCCCACCGGGATCTTGGCGGCGACGGCCGCCTGGAAGGAGGGGTCGCGGTATCTCGCGGCGTTCGCCTCGTTCTCGATCGCACCGGGCGACACCACGTTGAGCGTCACCCCGCGATGGCCGACCTCGCGCGCAATCGCCCTGATCGCCGTCAGTTGCGCCGCCTTCATAGCCGCATAGACCATCGTCTCGGCCCGTGGGCGCGCCGCCATGATGCTGCCGGTCGCAACCACCCTGCCCCAGCCACGGCCGGCCATCGGCGGGACAAGCGCTGCCGTCAGTGCCAGCAGCGCCGAAAAATTGGACGCCACATGGGCTTCAATATGGGCTTGGTCGATGTCCTGCCATGGCCGGCGATGCTCGATCGCAGCGTTGGCAACGAGGATATCGATCGGGCCGCAGCCTTCGACCACAGCGTCGGCGAACGCACGCGTTGCCTGGCTGTCGGTAAAGTCTGCCTCCAGCACCAGCGTATTGCCGCCAATCATGCCGGCCACCTGGGACGCTGCTGCCATGTCGCCGAAATGATGCAGGACGACATCCGCACCCTGCTCGGCAAGGCCGATGGCAACCGCGCGACCAATACCGGTGCCGGCACCCGTGACGAGTGCACGCCGGCCATGGAGCGAGAAGCGCGCGGCGCTCATTCCGCGATTCCCGCCAGCTTGTCTGCGACCTCGAGGGAAGCAATATCGGCGGCATCGAAATGGTCGCGAATTGTCTGCTCGGCCAGCGCCGCATCGCCGGCGACAACGGCATCGTAGATCGCCTGGTGGCGGGCAATCGTCGCCCGCCAGTCGGCATCCGTCCGGTTGGCACGGCGCGAAAACAGCTCCGACACCTCGCGCTGCACCGAGCGCATGCTCTCCATATGCACCCGGATCATGCCGTTGCCCGTGGCCACGGCAAGGCCCAGGTGGAACAGAATGTCTGCCGCAGTGAAGCCGGACGGGTGCTTGACCGATGTCATCATATCGGAGAGACCTTGGCGCATCATCTCGAGGCCCTCGCGATCGCGCCGCTCGCTGGCCAGCCGTGCGATCCCGGTTTCGATGACGCGGCGCATTTCATTGGCTTCGCGCAGTCGCTTCAGACTGGAGCGCACGGCATATCCATAGATCTTGTCCATTGGCTCGCCGGTCAACGCCTTGGCGCGGGCGACCTTGCCCTGCTGGGTAAAGATCAGACCGGCCGCCGTCAGCTGGCGCAGGGCCTCACGAGCGATCGGCTTGGAGACGCCGAACTCGCGGGCGATCTCGCCCTCCGGGGGCAGAGGCTCGCCGGGCGAGATGCGGCCATCGAAAAGGGCTGCTGCAATCGCATCAGACACCCCGTCCGCCAGGCGCGAAGGGCTTGGCGGAGTGGCTGAAAATACGGATTTCCTCTCGGAATTGTCGGTCATCTGGGTCCTCATGTCTCTGACGCTAGCATACACCTCTAAACCTAGCAACTATGTTTATCAGTTGCCAAGTTTCCAGCTGTTGGCTAGGAATAGCAGACACGCCCTCCACTGGCGAGCCAACACAGGAGCACAGACTGACGATGGACACGGCGTATGCTGAAACTCCAGGGGCCGTCCGCATTACGGACGTCATTGCCCACCCATTGAGCCAGACATTGCCGACGCCAACCGTCACGTCATGGGGTGTCTACAGTGAGGTTTCGATAGTTCTGATCGAAGTTCGCACCGATGCGGGAATAGTCGGCGTCGGCGAGGTGCTGGCACGGTTTTCGCCCAGGGCCTATGTCGAGCTGATCGAGACCTCCCTTAAGCCCCGGCTGATCGGCCAGGATGCCCGCAATATTGCCGCGCTGTGGCAATCCATGCGGCGGGCGCTGTCGGGGCGCGCCGGCGGCATGCTGATCGAGGCCATCGCCGGCATCGATATCGCGCTATGGGACATTCTCGGCAAGGCCGCCGGCCTGCCGATTGCCAAGCTGCTCGGCGGCATTGGCCGCGAGCGGATCGACGTCTATGCCGCGGCAGTGAACTGGGTCGAGGACGAGGACGCCGATCGCGAACTCGAGCGCTACCTTGGCGAGGGTTTTCCACGCATCAAGGTAAAAATGTCCAATCCGGTCAAGGAAGCCTGCCGCCGCATCGAGCGGCTGCGCAAGCGCGCCGGCGACGATGTCGGCCTCTGCGTCGATGCCAACTGGGCCTATACTCTCGATCAGGCGGTCGAGGTCGGAAAAGCGCTTTCGGCCAATGGCTATTTCTGGTTCGAGGAGCCGTTGGCGCCGGAAAATGAGCAGGGCTATGAGGAGTTGCGCAAGCGATGCGACGTTCCGCTCGCCGCTGGCGAAAGCAATTTCACCGCCGACCAGGCCCGGCGCCTGGTTGCCGGCCGCACCCTGTCCATCCTTCAGCCAGACGTGGCACGCGCCGGCGGCATCACCGAGACCCGGCGCATGGCCGATTACGCCGCCCTCCACGACGTGGCCTATGCGCCGCACATCGGCATGTCCGGCATCATCTGCGAGACGGCAAGCGTGCACCTGTCTGCTGCCCTGCCAAATTTCCAGGTGATGGAATGCGAATGCGACCTGAGCCCTTTCAAGCGGGACCTGGCGGATCTCGCACCCGGCTGCATCCGCCAGGCGAATGGAACGCTCGATGTCCCGACCGGCCCCGGCCTTGGCATCGAAATCAATTGGGACGCCGTATCACGGCTCCGCACACAGTGAGGTCAACGATCGATGACGACATCAATTTCGACGCCGACGGCCGACATGGCCGAAGCCATGCGGCTCGCGATCCAGCGCGCGGATCCGGCGCTTAGCCGTTTCGATCCGCTGCCGCGCATTCAGTCCTTCGATGACTTTTCCCGCGGCCACAGCGGCTGGTCGCAACTCGTCGGCAACTACGAGGATACGCTCGACGTCATGCTGCCCGGCTACGCCCAACATTCGAGCGCCATGCTGTCGACCCTTGGCCATTGGGATGCCGGCTCACACGGCGGCATGGGTTCGTCCTATGCACTCAAGATCGCCACGCGGGCGAAGCCTGGCGCCCAGAACGTGGCGATCAAGCGCCACACCTTCCGCAAGCGCGGACCGATCCGGTTCGAAATGTACTTCACCTTCAAGCCGGAAGCGACCGAACTCAAGCTGTCAGAGACGGATGTGCGTGCGGTCGGCTTCCTGTTCGACCTGCAATCTGGCGACCGCGACAGCGGCGGCGAGCGGGTGATGCCGCATCTGCGCTTCTTGAATGCTGAAGACGGCAAGCATCTGCAGAAGTGGCAGTATAAGCGCGAGACCTCCCCGTTCACCGCCATCGGCCAGGAAGACAAGACATTCAGTCACTATCACCTTGCACCCGAGGGCTGGCTGGACCTGCCCGGTGGCGATCAGCGCCTCTGCTATAACGAAATTCCTACCAAGGTGAACTGGAACTACCTGCGCTTCGACTTCGACCTTGCCACGATGCAGGCGACCGGCCTGCAGTGCAACGACCGCAGCTTCGACGTGTCCGGGTTTGAGTCCATCCGCATACCGGCCATGAAGAACCTCTGGTGCATGTTGAACTTCTGCCTGTTTGCCGAAACCGACGTGGCCAAGCGTGCCTTTCTTTATGTCGATTCCATCTGCATTTCGGGAGATTTCTGATGCTGCCGGAAAACATCACCGCCGTGATCGCCCGCAACGAGCGCTGGAGCGGCGCTGCCGCCAGCGAACCCTATGAAGCGGGATGGGCCCATGAGGCCGTGTTCTTCATCCGCGCCCTAAAGGCGCCACTGGGCCCCGCGCCGATGGGCTGGATTGAGATTTCGCCAGACGGCATGAACTGGGTGCGCGAAGGCACAGAATTCGCCATGCCCGACGCGCTAAACGGCATCGCGGTGGCACGGCTCAAGACTTTCGGCAACTGGCTCCGGGTCGCCACGACATTTTCCGCGGGCGCAGAATGTACGGTCTTGGTCACGCTGCACTTAAAGGCCTGACCGCCGGTCAGGCGGCGGGCGATCGCTGCCTTTCAACCCAGCTCAGCCGCAGCGTCTACGGCTGCCAATGCATGATCCATTTCAATCAGGGAACGTTCTACCATGCCGCAGACTTACGCAACTTTTGCCGATGATTGCTTTGCTGGAAAAAGCGTCCTCATCACGGGCGCTGCCAGCGGAATGGGGCTCGAAACCGCCCGAGCCTTCTCCTCCAAGGGTGCGGAGGTCGTCATGGCGGACCGCGACGAGGGCGCGCTCGAACGATACGGAGACGAGCTGCGCCAGAGCGGTGGCAAGATTCATACGGTAAAGGTGGATGTCAGCGATCCCGAAAGCCTCGCTTCAGTCTTCGACTTTTGTGATGCAAATCTCGCGCGACTGGACAATGTCGTCACGTGCGCCGCTGTGATTACCGCCAGGCGCATCCACGAACAGGATTGGGCGCATTGGCGTCGAGTTCTGGACGTCAATCTGCTCGGCACGTTCTTCACCGTCCAAGCCGCCGTCAGACGAATGCTCGACAACCCGGACGGCGGCAACATTGTCTGCATCGCATCCGACGCCGGTGTCCATGGCGGCGGCGGGCTTATTGCGGATACGGCCTACGCCGCTTCGAAAGCTGGGACGTTATCGGTGGTCAAATCCGTTGCTCGCGAACTTGCCGGAAAGAAGATCCGCATCAATGCCTTGAACCCAGGTCCGACGGACTCTCCCATGCACTCGCACATTGGCCAGGCGCTCAAGGACAAGATTGCCGCCAGCCTGCCGATGCGGCGTATGGGGCGTGCGGACGATATGGCCGCAACGATCATGTTTCTATGCTCGGGGGCGGCCAGCTTCACCTATGGCGCCGCGTTTGATGTTGATGGTGGATCGATGCTTCGCTAACTCATGGCTTAACGCCACACGATCGAGCTTGCCGTAGCTTGCAGTGCGCGGGAGGTAGCCGACCAGAGCGGTGGCTACCTCCTTGTCTGCGCCTCAAGGCTTAAGGTCCTTTTGCGCTCTTGGCGGTATCCGAACAAGCGGCCGTGGCCGAGCGCCTTCCCGGAAGCACCACACGGGACTGGCCCGACAACGGCAACGTCTTCCTGGCTTACGTCGAGCAGGCGCTGGTCCCAGCCCGTCAGACCGGGGACGTCGTCGTGATGGACGACCTTGTAGCACAAAAGACAGCCGGAGTTCGTCGCAGCGCCAATTCCGGAAGCGAATGTAAGGCAGGGGCTCAAAAGGTCAGCCCCCAGGTCGCGAGCCCCCAGTCGTTCTTGTCCAGACTGATTTCGCTGGCGTCGTTCACGGTGTCTATGACGCAGCGGATTGGTTCGGTCTTTCTCGGCAAAGGACCATTCGCCAAAGGCAGCCGGCAGGGTTCCGGCCACTGAAAGCGGAAGAATACTGTCTCGGACCCGCTGCGTGTACCCGCCCATGGTGACATCACTTCTTATTTAAGAGCGCTTACCTTAGCTCATTTGCTATTTAAGCCAACGGGCCATTGCTTAAATAAGGTTTCGGCACCATATTCGGCTCATGCCCGAACCCGCGTCAAATCTCCGGCTAGGCCGCTTTGTCGAAACGCCCATTGCGGGCGAAATGGTGCGCGCCTTCGTGCCGCCGCCGTTGCCGCCAGAGCCATCGATCGACGTGCTGGCCCTACTGGAACCGCTGAGTCTGGCGGAGCGCGCCCTGGGGCGTCTGGATGGCATCACCATGCTGCTGCCGCGCCAGGAATTGTTCCTCTATATGTATGTGCGCAAGGAAGCCGTCCTCTCATCCCAGATCGAGGGCACGCAATCGACGCTTTCGGACCTGCTTCGCTTCGAGACCAAGGCCCAGGCCGGCCAGCCGATCGACGACATCCGCGAAGTCTCGAACTACGTCGACGCGATGATGTACGGGTTGGAGCGTCTGGAAGACCTGCCACTGTCCCTGCGCCTTATCCGCGAGATGCACGCGCGCCTGCTGCAAAGCGGCCGCGGTGGCACGAAAAGCCCCGGCGAATTCCGGCGTTCGCACAACTGGATCGGCGGCACACGGCCCGGCAACGCGCTCTTCGTGCCGCCGCCACCGACCGAGATGGATGCCTGTCTCGATGCGCTGGAGCGTTTCATGCACGAGGAAGGCTCGCGTCTGCCCGCCCTCATCAAGGCCGGCCTGCTGCATGTTCAATTCGAGACCATCCACCCATTCCTGGACGGCAACGGCAGGATCGGCCGCTTGCTGGTCACGCTGTATCTCTGCGTTAACGGGGTGCTGCGCAAGCCGTTACTCTACCTGAGTCTCTACCTCAAAACCCATCGCGCCGACTATTACCGCCTGCTTCAGGAGGTACGCCAGCATGGCGCGTGGGAAGCCTGGCTCGACTTCTTCCTCACAGGCGTCGCGGATACCGCCAATCAGGCGTTCGATGCCGCCACCCGGATCGTCGAGCTGTTCAAGCAAGACCGCGAGCGCATCACGCTGGAGAGCGACCGGGCCGGCTCGGCGCTGCGCATCCACGATCTGTTTCAGCAGAATCCCTATCTGACGGCCAACCAGCTCGTTCATCAGACGGGCCTATCGGCGCCCACGGTCAATGCGGCGCTCGCCGATCTGGAGCGGTTAGGTATCGTCGAAGAGGTTACGGGCCGCAAGCGGGGCCGCGTGTTCAGTTACCGCGGGTATCTCGCCATCCTGAGCGAGGGCACCGACCCGCTCCCCACTGCCTCCTGACGGAAGGAAGCCTGTGCGTATCGACTCTGTAACCCTGTCCGACTTCCGCTGTTTCGGCCACACCTCCAATTATCTGGCCGAACTGACCGCGGTGTCGGACATCAGCGCGGCCAGAGGTGAACTGGAAGACCATGGCCGCCAGTTGCAGGCATTGCTCGGCCGTCCGACGACACCTTACCAACAGCCCATCGAAGCGGCTTTTTCCGTCGCCTGAACGCGGTGCACCGCTGCTGGCGGGACGGACAATAGGGCAACTAAGACTGTAAGGATGGCGCGAGAAGCCGCCAAGCGCTTTGACTCAGGCAACGACCGCTTTCCCCCTCTTGGTCGCCAAAACCGGACTGTCCGCAACCCACGCCGGCCGGGCGGTCCAGAAAATCGCCAAAAGACCTGATGAACTGCGCTAACTGGCACTGGAGGTGGCACCGTCGGCGTTAGAGAGCTATAGCGTAGACGTCATGCTCATCATCATCGGGCACGGCCCGCCGATTTACAAGGCCTGTACGCTATCAACGCCCCTGCCCGTGTTGCAGACCAGCGCATCCGTCTGCTGGCTGAATCGTCGAGCGACCTGATCCAACGTTTCAACGAGCATGGCATCCGTGAGTACGTCTCCCCCTCATCGCTTAAAATCCTGGGAGTTCCGGCAGACAAGCTGATCGGCACCTCTGTCTTCACCGACTTACATCCTGAAGACGCTGCAGGCGCGATTGCGGCTGCCACTCGCCTGAAAGAAGGATCGCCGCAGGAAACGGTTTTGACGCGACACGTAAAGCCGACCGGCGAGGAAATCTGGCTTGATACCGCGATGAGCCGCCTCCCGACCACAATGCATGGAGAGACGCCACGTGCCGTGGCTGTGACCCGCGATGTGACCTCGCAGAAGAAGCGTCAAGACGAATTGGATGTGCTTGCACATAGCGACGGCCTTACCGGACTCGCCAACAGACGGTACTTCGATCTTCGACTGGACGCCCTTCTGCGGCAGAAAGACGAAGAATGGAAGCCGGTCTCCCTAATCTTGATCGACGCGGATCACTTCAAGCAGTTTAATGACACCTACGGGCATGCTGCCGGCGATCGATGTCTGATGGAGCTTGCAGAGATCCTGCACAATGTTGTGCGGCAGGATGACGTCGCGGCCAGATATGGCGGGGAGGAGCTGGCTGCCTTGTTGCCAAATACGGACGGAAAGGCTGCCGAGGCGATCGCGCTGCGGATCCAGGAAAAGCTCGCCCTGCGAAGGCGTCCGCACGCGGGCAACCCTCCGTGGGAACGGGTGACCTTAAGCATGGGAGTATCGACGGCGGATGCGCCAGGGGGCGGGCAGGAAGCTTTGATCCGGATGGCCCACAGGGCGCTCTATAAAGCGAAAAGCCTCGGGCGCAACCGGGTTGTCAATGCGCAGGATTTTCCTTCTCATGTGCACTCCGTTTCGCGTTAGGCTGCTCGAGGCCACAAAGCCTGTGACTGGCCTCGAGCCAGGGGAACATGCGAACGACCGGCGGCTTCCACAGAGATGCGATCCTCATCGGCTCGATGTGAGCCCGCAGTGCCGCCGAGACGACGTCTGTGCCGGGGATGTTCCATAGCTCGAGGCAAGGCAATCAGCTGCTGCGAACATGGCCCGTACAGAGAAGGGTCGGTGCGGTCAGGTTCATGGCGTTGACGTCCTGCCGCAACGTATTCCGTTCTTCACCCGGTGTGTCAGAACCCATGACCAGCAGCCGTCTGTTCTCTTCCTCGCTGCTGCGACTTCAATCCTGAAGCTCGTCACGTCGTCGCTCCAGTGCGTCACCGACTTTCGCCAACATCGCCTCGCTCATTCCCTCCCTTGCGGTCGCCCCTTTCTGCGCAAAGATTCGGCTTCCCGTAGGCCTTTGGGCATCTGTGATCATGCAACAGCGAAAGCCTCCTCCGGCAATCCAAGGCTCGTCCGACGCGGACCGAAGCGACTGCCGAACGTCCGCAGTGAATTGCGTAAGAAGGATGTTGGCTTCTGGCATTCACCGGTACTAGAGGTTGAATTTCTGATAAATTCAATACAAGCTGCAAGAGTTGAATGCGTGTGACCCGACCTGCTGGCGCACCGCCACTCCTGGGGCACACGAAACCTGGCGTTGTTAGGAGGCCATCCATGCTCCCGAAGAAAATCCCTGATTCGATCGATGTCTATGTCGGCGGACGCATCCGGATGCGTCGCATGATGCTGAAGATGAGCCAGACCCGCTTGGCTGACGAGCTTGGCATCACGTTCCAGCAGGTGCAGAAGTATGAAAAGGGCACGAACCGGGTCGGCGCCAGCCGCCTGCAGAAGATGGCGACGGTCATGGGCGTAACGCCAAGCTTCTTCTTTCACCAGGAAGGCGACGAACCGCTCAACACCAGCGGCCTTGCAAACATCCCGGGATTGAATGACGTCTCTCAGTTCCTCCAGTCGCGCGAAGGCATGGACCTTAACCAGGCCTTCCTGAACATTGCCGATCCCAAAGTCCGCCAGAAGATTGTGGCGCTGGTCAAGGCGATGGCGCAGATGGACGAGCCTGTATTGATGGTCAATGCAGATCACTCAGCTACGGAAGCGACGTTGAACAGCTAGGTCCACGCCGGGCTTTTCGACCAACCATCACGGAACGATCGCGGGGAGCAATGGCGTTCAGGCTGCTGACACTGGGAGAGTTGCGGCTTTTGAATCCGTCGTCGAACGCCGTGCCCTTTCCCGAGAAAGGCTTGCTCATCCTTGCCTACCTGCTCACTCATCCGCAGCGCACTCAGTCACGGTCGGCTCTGTCGAGGCTGTTGTGGGACAAGGTCGAACCGGCGCAGGCCTATACGAATCTGCGCAAGACGCTGTCGCGGATAGAAGCCCGCCAGCAGGAGCTGGGTCATCGGTTCATCGAGATCACGGCGTCCGACATCAAGCTCGATGACAGGACAATCGAATGCGACGTCGTGGAGCTCCAGAGGCCGGCTTCAGGGGATGCGCTCGGCGATCTGCGCGCGCTGGTCGGATTGTTCTGTCGCCTGTTTCTCGAAGACATAGAGACCACAAACGACATTCTTTCGGCATGGATCAGGCAGCAGCAGCAACAGCACCTCACCCGATTGCGCGAAAGCTTGATGGAAGCAATTCCAATCGCGAAATCCGCGCCAGACATCGCGCTCGTCAAGGATGCGGCCCTGCGGATCTTCCAGCACAACCCGGATGACAAGAAGATCGTCGCTGTGCTTTCAGGAACCTATTCCACAGAGGGGAAGGTTCAAAACGCTCGCAACATCTTCGACGCCCAAAAGCAGAAATTGTTTGGCACCCTGACGCTCGGCCCCGACATTCATGCGCTGAATGTCGTCAGAAAAGTCTTTGAGAAGCAAAGCGGTATTCTGTCCGCTCCGCTGTACGAAGATAAACACCGATCTCTTGCTAGAGCAGCAGACACTGGCCCCGGGCGGACCGTGCCAAGGCTGGTATTGTTGCCGCCGGTAGAGAGCATAGCCGGCGGCCAACCCTTCTTGCCTTTCGCCGATGCACTTGTCGAAGACGTCACCATCGCGCTCTGTTCCCTGACCTCCGTTTCCGTTGTCGCCCCCTATACGGCAGCTCAAATTGGCCGGCATTCGGACAAAGCCGAGACGATCGCGCAGCATTCCATCTCCTACGTACTGGACGCAAAACTCTCCGGCGACGGCGCCCAGCGCTACCTGTTCGTGCAGCTGATCTATTTTCCAAACGATGAGATCATCTGGGCGGACCGATACGACATGGACAAAGACAATCTGGCTGCCCAGCGCCGCCAGATTGCGCGCCGGATTTCCATGGCGATCACGGGCCAGATTGAACGCAACGAGCTTTCGCGCGAATGTTTCGAGCGGAGCCCGACCGCCTACCATCACTATCTTCTCGGACAGCGGCATCTGAAGAACCTCGGTCTTCCCGATATCCGCCGCGCGCGCAAGGAATTTAGGACAGCCCTTCGTGACAGCCCATATTTCTCACCGGCGTTGAGCGGCATTGCGCGAAGCTATTCCCGGGAATGGCTGATCACGGCGCGAGGCGACACCGAGCTTTTGGAAGAAGCCGAAAAGCACGCCGTTCGCGCTATTGCGGCCGGCCAGGACATGGTCGGCGGCTATAGAGAGCTCGGCGTTGCAAAGATGCTTCTCGGTGGCATCGATGAAAGTGTCGAGGCCCTGGAGCTGGCCGAGACGCTGAGCCCGCATTATGCCGACGTTGCCGCAGATTATGCCGATACCCTCGTTCATGCGTCTGAGCCCAGGCGAGCACTCGAGAAAATCGAAAAGGCCATCGACCTCAATCCGCTCAGCCCCGATGTCTACCTCTGGACGGCAGCCGGAGCGAGCTATTGCCTGGGAGAATATGAGCAGGCGCTGTCCTACATTAACCGGATGGCCGATAGCGGGCTTGCAAATCGGCTTTCGGCCGCAAGCTGGGCTATGCTCGGTAACCAGAGGCGGGCAAAGGCCTTCGTGCGCAAGACCCGTGAAACCAATCCCGACTTCAATGTCGATACCTGGCTGGCTGCCGTTCCCATAAAAGAGCAATGGCAAAAAGATCACTATCGTGATGGCCTGCGAAAGGCAGGTTTCTGAGATACGCTGTCCAACAGAGAGGGATTCGAAACGTGGCAAGAGTCGTCGTTCTTGGAGTACCCGGAGAAACCGGACTATGGGTTGCAGATCTTGACGCGGGCACGGTCACCGCGTTTCAGCCACCGGCAGGAAGCGCGCTGGACGCGGCCAGCAAACTGCGCGCCAGCGGGGCCGTAATCCTCAAAGGGGTGGATTTCTCTGTCGCCGTAAAATCTGCAGATGACGCCTTCTCCGGACATCTCGACGGATAGTTTCGCAAACGGCGCGGCCTGGCGACCATGATATTGCTGAACGACCAAAACCCGATACCGGGACCTCCTGAGGCCACTGCCCCCTCGCCCACCTATTCCGACCGAATCTGCTCGACTGAAGAGACACTCAGCCGCGTTATACCCTTCCTGCCACGTTATGGGATTACGCGTGTTTCCCGTTTGACGGGTCTCGACACGATCGGGGTTCCGGTCTGGAGCGCGATTTCTCCCAACGCTCGCTCCATCGTCATCCATCACGGGAAGGGCGTCACCGATACCGATGCCAGGGTTTCTGCAACGATGGAGGCCCTTGAACGTGCCGTCGCCGGCAATCCACCGATGGACACGATCATTGCCACACGGGCAAGTCTTCATGCAGAAGGGCATGCGGTCAACTGTCTCGAGGGCCTGATCGCCCGAGGGCAAACGGACATAGGAGACGAAGAGACAATCGCGTGGGTTCGGGGGACAGACGTTCTCTCCACGGTCGACACCTGGGTTCCCTATGAGGCTGTTGTCCTTGACCGGACCCCGGACGTGGTCCGGTTCTGGCAGTCATCCGATGGCCTGGCATCCGGCAATACGCTCCTGGAGGCAAGCTTCCATGGGGTGCTGGAACGCATCGAACGGGATGCAGAAATCCTGTGGAACATTGCGGGCGAAGAACAGCGGCTAGAGACCTGCTGCGACCCCTTCAGCCTTGAGGATCCGATCATAGATGACCTCGTTGGCAGGATCGACGGCGCTGGCCTGACGCTTCGGCTGTTCGACATCACCAGTGATATCGGTATCGCCTGTTTCGCCGCGTTTTTAGGACCAGCCCCGATTGCGACAAGAAGCTTGCCCCGCTTTATCGATGTGACCAAGGGAAGTGGCGCGCATCCAGATCCTGTGCGGGCCGCCATCCGGGCAATTACAGAAGCGATCCAGTCACGGCTGACCTATATCAGCGGCGCGCGGGACGACCTCTATCCGCAGACATTCAATCGCCCGCTGCCCCCGGAGATTATTCGCTACTTTGATACAAAGCCAAGGCCGGTGCCTTTCCCGCACACATCCGGCTCTGTTGCTTTGGGCGAACTGTACGACACCGTTTTAGGGCATCTTGGAAACAGATCTGTTGGCTCCGTCATCGTGGTTCCGTTGACGCCCCCTGATCTCCCGTTCTCAGTCACCAAAGTCCTGGTGCCGGACCTTGAAAATCCGCAAGGGACGCGAAAGCGACGGTTTGGGCCAAGGGGCATATCGAAGGCATTGTTTTCGCTATGAAGCTTGTCTTTGTCGGCCCCACGCTTCCGGATGCAACAAGCCTGGTTCCGCCCGGCATCGAAATTCGCGGTCCGGCCATTCATCGGGATATCCTCGCCGCGGTCAATGAGGGTGCAACGGTCATCGGATTGATCGACGGTTGCTTTGAGAACGTCGCTCCGGTCTGGCACAAGGAAATTCTCTTTGCCCTCTCAAACGGTGTGCGCATCTATGGCGCAAGCAGCATGGGGGCGCTGAGGGCTGCTGAATGTGCAGCCTTTGGAATGATCGGAGTCGGGAAAATCTATGCCCAATATGCCGGCGGCCACCGTGTCGACGATGCCGATGTCGCCCAGATCCACGGGCCGCCGGAGATGAACTACCTTTCGCTCTCGGAACCTCTGGTCAATGTCCTTGCCACCCTTGATCATTTGTTGTCGCGGCAGGAACTTGCAGCCGCGGAGTACAGGAGCCTTAGGGCAAGTGCAGAAAGACTGTTCTTCAAGGACCGAAGCTACCGCACCATCGTTGCCAGTGCCAACCTGCCAGAACACGCCTCGCGACAGCATCTGGAGGAACTCTTGCGTTTCAACGCTGTCAACCAGAAACGCCTTGATGCGCTGGAACTGCTGGACACGATTGCCGCCGCTGAAAACACGCGGCGACAGGCTCCGGTGGACTGGGACTTCGCCTCGACCACGCAGTGGCGAAACATTCTCTAGCGTTTAGCGGTTGTGAACGCCTCCTATGCATACACTCCAAGCTGTGTCACGCGCGTGTCACGCGCAATCCCTGAGTTTCTAAATTATCCTTCGCTGCAGGCACTTCGCCAAGCAACGAAGGACTGATTATGGCGCCCGACACTCTTGAACAACCCGCCCATGAAATGGACGATCGCAGGTACGAACTGGTCTCGCTTGCGCGGCTTGTCACCTATGCGCGAAACACCGCGAAAGATCTCAAGGTCGAGTTCTCGACCTATTGCCTCGATCTGGCTTTGGGCGCGCTGCTTGAGGAGATGACAAAAAGCGGTGTTGGCGATGTGGAGGCAGCCGACCAAGAGGATCACGCCGCGAGCTTCGTCTCGGGAATGTCGCACTAACAATGCCGCGGCGAGTCGGTTCTGTTTATTATCAGCGATGCATAGCCGCGACTTTCTATTCTCTAAAGAAATGGAACGGCCGGCCGCGATATTGGAAGTCAACTGCCCGTGGATCGAAACCGGGTAGCCGAATTGTTGCGGATACCGCAACGCAGTTAGGACGTGCCGGAGAGGGGCAAAGCTGTAGAGTGATCCAGGCAACATCGGCCCATGCTAGGCGGCATATCAGGAATACGGAATGCATCTCCATGACCTGCCTATCAGTGTCCTCCTTCATCCTTGTTGCTTGGCTTGTAGGCAGTGTCTCCATGACGGCTTCATCTCCGTATAGGTACATGTTTCGATCTCCGCGAAAGGAGATTTTCATGCGCCGTCACGAGTTGAGGGACGAAGAATGGACAGTCATTGCACCACTGCTGCCGACCGACAGCCGTGATGACCGCCGGGTGATCAACGGCATCCTGTGAGTCCTTGCATGGGACGTTCTTGCGGCGGCCTGACAGCCAAGATCCACGCGCTTGTTGATGCCCATGGTCTCCCGGCCCGGCTGGAGCTTGCTGCAGGCAAGGCTGCCGATGCAGCCACGCACGAGAAGCTGCTGAGCGGCGTAAAACCCGGCGCGACAGCACTCAGCGACAAGGCTCACGACAGTGACGATCCAGAGCCTCACCAAGCAACGCAGATGTTGGGTCAACATCCCAGCAAAGGCCAATCGCAAGCAGACGTTCAGCTTCAGCCGACGGGTCTCCCGCCAGCGCAACCTCGTGGAACGTTCTTCAAATCAAAATGGATGCGGGACCTGAAAATACGACATGATCGACGCACCGAAAACTACCTGGCGCTCAAGCTTGCGGCAACCGGAATTTGGGCCGCCTTGGCGAATGAGCCCGTGCCCTCAATTTTAGAGCCTATCCGGAGTATACTGGCTTCGCTGGCGGGGACATAGCGGGTTGCGAACTATACCGCACGCCACGACAATACCGATAGGCATGTTAGGCAGAACGCCGCAAGGCAACAAAGTGCATTGGCCGCATGAGAATACTCCCACTGCCGCCTGAGCGCTTCCCAGTCCGAAGGGATACTGGTCCAGTCTGCGGTTGCCTGATTTGACGGCAACGTCCAGATAAAGAAGATCACGAACATCAATCCCAGCGAGACCGCCGCAGCCAGGGCCGTCCACGTCGGCCATGCCTGCGAGCGGGTGACCGAAGCCAGTGCTGTGTTCGCGATCAATGCAAGGAGCCACACCACGCCCAGAAGTGACCAACCGGAATAGATGCCTTGAGCGATGAAGTAGTCGGCTTGGGACATCCCGATCTTATTTGGCATTGCGGCCATGTGAGCTGCCGACGGCACGATCGCGAGGGCCGTCACCAGAAGCGCAAAGAACTGAAGGACCTTGATGATCATCTTCCCGACAGCCCTCTGGTTAAGTGCGACGTGATTCCAGATAGTGCCATAGACCCGCCGTGATAGCACCAGCGGCAATGCAAATCGCGATACCGATCGCCGTATTCCCTCCGGCATATCCAAATGCAGCGCCCAGAATTACGCCCGCGAGAATACCCCAAATCAGCTTTCCGGCCATGATGGCCTCCTCAACTTGTAGAGCTGACTATCTGCCACGGCAATTTGATCATTTCTTGACGAAATGGCAATCAGCCGTGGCTAGTTCAGCGTTCCTGCACAGTGGGATATTCATCCGTCGTACCGTCAGCGCTGTGCCAGCCTCATCCTCCGGCGACCAAAGGGAGCGCGGTTCCACAAGCGACCAACTCTGATGAGAAAAGACAGCACCGGCATGGCAGCAGCCATTCAGCCCCCCTGTTGCAGACGGACCCTCGCCATCGCCGGGCAAATCGGCAAAACGCCGCCCGCGCCTGTTGGGCTTTTCTGGTGCAACAGAGACGCAGTCGGTTACCACCCAACGGGCGCATTTCGCCGAACTTGGACTTATCGCGGCCGTTGGCTTTCCCAACGTCCCAGCTCCGGTGGCCATCGTTCGTGAAGTTGAAGATACTCAGTTACCCGCAGCGGCACGATTTGCCCTAACAGCGATTGCCGACCAAATCGACGCCCTGGCTGACCAGATCGACCTGCTCGAACGTACCATCGTTACGGAATCGAAGCGCAATGAAAGCATGCCAGCGGTCATGTGCCGCACCAAGGCCGTACATATGGACGAACCGTCCTCGTGTGTGAAACCGATCGCAAAGCCCCTTGCACCGCGGGCCGTTCCACATAGGAGGTTGTAGAGGTTCGACACAGAGCCGGTAAGGCGATGGAGCGCAGTGGGCCGGGCTGGAAGTGACGGATCGCGACTGATGTAGACAGGTGGATAGTCCGCTGTCGCGCCGGACTATCCACATGAAAGACCGCAGCGGTGGTGTGGTTCTCGGCGGCGACCCGATCCGGAGACCTGCCTTTCATTGAGGGAGAGCTCAGCGCCTCCCCGCACCAGCCGCGAAACCGCTACGGCGCCTCTTCCGGCATCGTCGAGCCTCGGGCTTCCGGGCCGCAGAAGCCGGCGGCCCCAGTTGTTCATCCCTCGGGATGCGGGGTTTATCTAACCATACCGCGCTTGGTCGGGCAGCCCCACACGCTCAATCACCTGACGCATACAGCAAGGAGATGTCGCGGTGGTGTAACTGGCAATCAGAGCTTTCCGCCTTCACGACCGCACGTCTTGGCTCAAGAACAACCCTGCAACCATTATTGTAACTGTACTCACGGTCGCCATTTGGCCTTGTTTTTCGTACTGGGGTCTCATCCATGGGTCGATCACCGGTAGCAACGCCGGGACCAGCCGTGTTCGTCGGCTGATGGGAGCCGGCAACGGAGCACGCTGCCAGCACCGCAATCAACGGCAGGACAAACGACAGGTTTCTGGTTTGCATGATGTTCTCCTTTTTAATGGCGAGAGGCTCGCCGCTGCAACGCGCCCTTGAAACGTCGCTCGGCAAATGTGCTTCGGCCTGTTCGTCGGAGGTCTCGGCCCAGACTCGGTCGGATCTTCTTTGTTCCAGGCCACAACCAACCCAATCTTGAAGTCGCGCCCCTCACCTTCTTCAGCTCAAAGTTGCGATCGGGGAGACCCGCGTCCATTCCGGAGCAAAACCGACGCCAAGGCCGGCCGATACCAGCGACACACGCGAAAAGGTGTCATCGCAGGTGTAGCTGACATTACCCGCCAGATCATGCTTACTCAATATTGCTCGTAGCCATAGAGGTGTCACCTAGGAACAAGTTGTTCCTATGGAACTTCTCGCGAGACGGCTTCAGGAACGATCCAAGCAGCTCGGCATTTCAAATGCTGAGGCGTCACGGCGGATGGGATTAGATGAGCGGCGGTATGCGCATTGCACTTCTGGACGAAGAGAACCTGACCTCGCGACCTTGGTCCGTATTGCTGAGGCCCTTGGCACTACACCCAACTGGTTGTTGGGGGTACCGGCTAAGTTGAGCGATGATACCAAGGTCTCTTCTCTACTCGCTTCACGAACGCCGCAAGCGGCATGAAACTCCAAGAACTGGAATTATGCGTCATACAGGCAGAAGCCGTCGCCGCTGCTCACCGCAGCTAGATTAGGTCGTCGGAAGCGCGGATTCCGTGGAAGAACCCAACTGCATGTCGCTCCTGATAAGTCCCCAATGGGCTAACGCTGATGCGTAGCCACGTGACCAAAGCCATGCTGACGGAGATAATTCAGGAATGCCGCCACGTTCGGCGAAGGAGAGCTCCCCGCACGGCGCACCAACCCGATATGGCGGCGTTCGCCCATGCCCTTGAGCTTGCGCTGAACCAGTCGGTCCATCTTCAAGACCGCCAAGGTTAGTTGAGGCAACACTGTCACCCCCAGCCCCTCCGTGACAAACGCGCCTGCGGTGGCGAGATGGGAGACTTCGAAGCGAGGTGTGAGGATATAGCCGTGGCGCTGACAGGCCGCGTCCGTCAGGTCTCTGACGCTCGTTCCCTTGGCCATGGCGATGAATGGCATCGTCATGACTTCCTCCCATTCATAGACGCGGTCTTGCGCAAGTGGTCCCTCTACCGCACCTACAGCCACAAACTCGTCATCCAGAAGGGGCTGGAAGGCCAGACGCCGACGATCCGATATTGCTCCTGCCGTAAAGCCGATGTCAGCATTGCCGCTCTCTACGGCATCCAGCACGGCAGCGGACAAGGCATCTATGATGCGCAGGTCTATTTCTGGAAACTGAGCTGCAAACCCCCGCAGAAGCTTCGGCAAAACACCCGCCGTGATTGATGGCAATCCTGCGATCGTCAGCGTTCCACGTCGTGCCGACAGATGCGCGTTGAATTCCGACATCACGTCCTCGGCCGTATTCAGCATCCTCTCTGCCAGCTTGACGAAGGTTTCTCCAGACGCGGTGAGGGAAAGATTACGGGTGTCGCGATCAAACAGACGAGCGCTCAAAAGCTCTTCGAGCATCGAAAGATGCCGCGATATCGCCGAGGTCGACAGCCCCACGTCTTCTGATACCGCTCGGAGCGAACCGTGCTGAGCCAAGAGCAGCACCAGGCGAAAATCTGCGATGCGCATATTGTTGCGATTCATGCAACAATTATCGAGAAATTTGCACTTCCCGCAAGATCTTATTTCTGTGAACCTGCAAGCGAACTCAGGGAGGAGTTCACAGGGAGGAAAATCATGAGACGTGTTCTAGGAACGCTTTTTGGCGTCACCATGCTGGCTGGCGCTGCAATGGCGCAGGATGCAAAGGATCTGCTGGTCGGTTCCACTTCGGCATCATCCAGTCACTATGGGTACTTTGTCGCCGTCGGGCAGATCATCAATGAGAGGGTCGACGGCGTGAAGGCATCCGTGGTCGAAACCGGTGCGACGATGGACAATATCCGTCGGATGGAGCGCGGACAGATAGACCTCGGTCTCGTCACCACCAATGTGGCGCAACATGCCACCGCCGGCACCAATGAATTCGAAGGCCGCCCTCAAGACCTGCGGTTGCTGTGGGTCTACACCGGTGCGCCGCAGAACGTCGTTGTGAGACAAGATGCCGGCGTCTCCGATCTCAAGGGCCTGGAGGGCGTGCGGTTCAATCCCGGCATCAAGGGCTCCGCCACCGAGGCAACGACAGAAGCGGTCTTCAAAACCCTGGGCTTGTCGGCCGACTATGTACGAGGATCGACGACCGACGTTGTTGACATGATCAAGGACAATCGGGTTGCCGGCTATGTCAAATCGGGGTCCGGCAACAAGCTCGACGGCTCGACCATGGACGTGGCCACCTCGACCCCGATTTCCATCCTCAGCCTGGACAAGGATCAGGCGGAGATACTGCGCAGCAAGATGCCTGACATCTCAGTCGTTGACGTGCCCGAAGGGGCTGCGGAGGGCGTTCCGGCCTATACGACCTGGAGCTTCGGCGTGGGCGTTGGCGCGCCGTCATCGATGGATGAGGACACGGCCTACAAGATCCTCAAGGCGGTCATGGAGGACACCTCGACGCAGGCCAATGCTCTATCAACTCTCAAGAACGAGAAGCTTGCCGATCTTACCCTGCAGTTCGGCACTATCCCTCTCCATCCCGGTGCCGCCCGCTGGTTTATTGAGCAGGGCATTGATCTGCCCTCGAAACTGAAGCCAAAGTCCTGAGGGGGCGGCAATGACGCTCTCACGCGTGCAGAAGTCCCTGGCGATCATCGTCGGGGCCTTTGTTTTCTACACCGCCGCTACCGGCCCGTTCGAGGGATTGATCCAGCGCGCGATCTTTCTGGCGCTCGTCTCGTGCCTGGGTTTCGCACTCTATCCTCTCGGTGGCGGCAAGTCGTGGCGCCGCTTGGGGTTGGCTATCGACGTCACGCTGGCGGTGGTGACGGTTGCTGCCTGCGGCTACATCGTCTGGCACTACGACGCCATCATGACCACCCTGCCCTGGGCCACCACGCTCGACATGACGTTGACGGCAGCCTTGGTGCTTGCTGTGCTCGAGCTTGGGCGACGCACGGTCGGCATTATCTTTCCTGCCATGGTCGTGATCGGTCTTGCCTATGCGCTGCTCGGCCACCTGCTGCCCGGCGCCCTTGGCCATCGTGGTTTCGATGGCGCCTTCGTCACAGAGACCCTGTTTCTCGGAGATCTCGGTATCTGGGGATCGTTGACCGGCGTCGCCGCGACGGTGATCGCGGCTTTCGTCCTGTTTGGTGCGCTGCTGCTGCACACCGGTGGTGGACAAGCCTTCATGGATCTCGCCATGCGCCTTGGCGGTCGTCAGCCTGGGGGAGCAGCCAAGATCGCAACCATCGCCAGCGGGCTTTTCGGCATGATTTCCGGTTCGGCGGTCGCGAACGTTGCCACGACCGGCAATTTCACCATCCCGATGATGATCAGGCTCAGATATCCGCCTGCTTTTGCAGCGGCAGTGGAGGCCGTGGCCTCAACTGGTGGGCAGATCGCACCGCCGATCATGGGTGCTGCGGCCTTCGTGATGGCCGAGATCCTCGGCATACCTTACGTCACCATTATCGTCGCGGCAATCCTGCCCGCACTTCTCTTCTACGTCTCGGTGTTCGTGACGGTACATTTCGTGTCGATACGTCGCGGGCTTGCAGTCGTGCCGGAAGATGAACTGCCCGAATGGCGCAGCATCCTTGCGTTGCGACGGATCCTACCGACGGTCTTCGCGCTTGGCGGCCTCGGGATCGGCATATGGCTGGGGCGTTCGATTTCGACCTCCGCCTTCTACGGCGTCATTGGTCTCCTCATCGCCTTTGTTGCAACGGAGGCGGGCCGGCTCAGCCTGCGGCAGATGGCGGGCCAGGTCGTCGACGGACTGGAGGACGCCGGCAAAGGTCTCGTCATCATTGGTGTCCTCTTGGCCGGCGCTCAGATCCTGGTATCCATGATCAACCTGACGGGTATCGGCGTGACGCTGTCTTCGATGATCGTTTCGATCGCCGGAGATTCTGTCATCCTGGTGTCCTTCATCGTCGCTGCGGTTTGTTTAATCATGGGCATGGGTCTTCCGACCACAGCCGCCTATGTCCTTGTCGCTGCTGTTCTTGCCCCGGCCATGACGGCCGTCGGCTTCGACCCGCTCGCAGCCCATCTCTTCGTCTTCTACTTTGCCACCATTTCGGTCATTACGCCGCCGGTCTGCGTCGCGGTCTTTGTCGCGGCCGGGATTGCCAAGACGCCCTGGCTGCCTGCGGCGGGTGAAGCTGTTCGCCTTGGCGCCGTGACCTATATCGTGCCGTTCCTGTTCCTGCTCTATCCGGGCATGACCATGCGCGGCAGCCTGTTCGACATCATCGAAGCGACAACGGCGGGCCTGGCATTGGTGCTCGCGGTCCCCGCTCTTCTTGCCGGCCTGCGTCTCACCGGACATCGCGTAGTTGATGTGGCGCTCCTGCTTCTGGTGATCGGTCTCGCGATTTACCCGCAGCCCGTCACGCCTTTCATCGCGCTGGCTCTTTTTGTCGGGGCTTGGAAATTTGCACCCGCACGCGCAAAGGCAGTTTCAGCATGAGCATCGTCAGGATTGGTACAGGCGCTGGTTTTCAGGGCGATCGGATCGACCCGGCGGTCGATCTTGCAAAGCGTGGCGAGCTCGACTTTCTCGTGTTCGAATGCCTTGCCGAGCGCACGATCGCGCTCGCCCAGCTGGCAAAGCTCAAAAACCCTAAGCTCGGCTACGATCCGCTGCTGGAGCGTCGGATGCGGGCCGTTCTGCCCCACTGTGTTCGCTCCAGAACCCGGATCGTGACGAATATGGGCGCCGCCAATCCTCGCGCGGCGGCTGAACGGACAAGCGCCATCGCCCTGGAGCTTGGGCTTAGAGATCTCAAGGTCGCAGCCGTGCTCGGCGATGATGTCCTGGATCGTGCAGGTCCACTCGTTCTTGATGAGACCGGGCAACGAGCAGATGCCCTGGGGGGTCGACTGGTGTCGGCGAATGCCTACATTGGCGTCGCCTCGATCGTCGATGCCCTCGATCACGGCGCCGACGTCGTCATTTGCGGGCGCGCCTCCGACCCTGCACTCTTCCTGGCCCCCTTGATCCACAAGTTCGGCTGGGCATCCAATGACTGGACACGGCTTGGCCGCGGGACCCTGGTCGGGCATCTTCTGGAATGCGCCGCTCAGGTGACGGGCGGCTATTTTGCGGATCCCGGCGTCAAGGATGTGCCGGGGCTGGCCAACCTCGGCTTCCCTATCGCCGAGGTTTCGGCGGATGGCAACGCCGTCATAACCAAGCTTGCCGGCACAGGCGGCTTGGTGACCCGCGCGACCTGCGCCGAGCAGATGCTTTACGAGATCCACGATCCCGCTCGCTATTACCAGCCCGACGTCATCGCAGACTTCTCGGCAGTGACGCTCGAGGAAATCGCTCCGGATCGCGTTGCGGTGCATGGCGCGGATGGCCATCCCGCCACCGGCAGGTTCAAGGTTTCGGTCGGCTATCGCGATGGCTGGCTTGGTGAGGGGCAGATCTCCTATGGTGGAAGCAACTGCGTCGCCCGCGGAGAGCTCGCCGGCGCTGTACTACGCGAACGCCTGGCCGAGATGCGTGGTAGGATTCTCGAAGACCGTGTGGACCTAATCGGCTGGAACTCGATATCCCCCGGCAGAGCTCGAGGCGATACGCCCGCGGAAGTCAGGCTGCGCTATGCGGCCAGATGCAGCAACCGCGACTCCGCTTTGCAGATTGGGGAAGAGGTCGAGGGGCTCTATCTCAATGGCCCGGCTGGCGGCGGCGGCGTCTTCAGCTCCGTGCGGGAAATCATTGGCATTGCCTCAACGTTCATTGACGCGGCTGACGTCACTCCCTCGATCGCGTTCATGGAGACGCCCCATGAAATTGCATGAACTGGCGCATGCCAGGACCGGCGACAAAGGAGATATTTCCAACATCGCGGTGATCCTTTACCGTGCGGAGGATTGGGGCCGCATCTCAGCAGCCTTGACGCCCGCGAGCGTAGCTGCGCATCTCGGGCTGCCAGAAGAGCAGAAGATTGACCGCTATGCGCTACCGCAACTCCCTGCGCTCAACTTTGTGATCCATGGCGCTCTTGCTGGTGGTGTGACTCGATCGCTTGCGATCGATGCCCATGGCAAATGCCTTGCATCGGTTCTTTTGGAAATGGAGCTGGATTAGTTCGACAGGATCTTAGGAGTCAGGTGGTTTGCGCCGCTCGCAGGTAGATGCGCCGAAACAGGCCCTTCATCAACGCGTAGCGCAACGTTTCCTATTGGCGCAAAGCGGCGAAAGCCTAGGCCTTGACTAGATTCGAACCTGCGGTCACTGGTTTTACTGCTGCGAGGGAACGGACAGACAATCGGGTTCCGGCATTGTGTGTAGCTCCGAATGCGGTGGTCGGAGGCTGGAAAACATGGCAATGGTCGAGAAGATTACAATCGAACTGGCATCCGAAACGGCAGGCTTTGTTCGAAGCGCGGTTGATGCTGGCGAATATGCATCGACGAGTGAAGCCATTAGTGATGCCGTCCGCGAATGGAAGGAGCGACGGGATTTGCTCGGCCACACGGTAGAGGATCTACGAGCGCTCGTGCAGGAGGGCATCGAAAGCGGCCCAAGTTCGCGCACGTCAATGGCAGAGGTAAAAGCCGCAGCGCGCGATCGATTAGAAGCTTCTCGACACGAACGCTAACCGTGCTTCCAATTATCCGAACCAACCGTGCGGACGAAGACCTGATCGAGATATGGTCCTACATAGCCATTGACAACAAATCTGCAGCTGATCGTGTTCTTGACGCGATTGAAGCACGCTGGACAGTCTCGCCCGACACCCCTGCTCGGGAGTTGCGCGCGACGATATCGGGCCTGGCAATCGGCATCTCGAGTCCGGTGAGTATCTGACTCTTTATGGGATCAGTGCCAGTCCCACTGAAATCGTCCGCGTCCTGCAGGGGCGCAGAAAGATGTCCTCGAAAGTCATTCTAAGAACGGGCATTGGTGGCACTGGGGCTGGACTGACGAGATTGAACTTCGGTAGCGCAGCTACCTAATGGATGAGCTTCTTCGCCTTGATGAGATGCGAACCAACGGCCCTCCTGATTGCCATCTTCAACTGCTCAGCGAGCTCGACCCCTCTCTTGCCTTCTGGTCCATGCCGTCGGTCCACGGCTGTCTGACGCCGGACGTGGTGCATCCGGCACGCCTGGCCTACAAGGCTGGAGCGATGGATACCGAGGTCGAAGCGGAACGATCAGCGCTTGCCAGGTCCATCCTTGTAACCGCGCCTAGAGATTTCGTTACCTCCGAAAGTCGTGCGAGACTGTTGCAGCTGTTGGTGACGGGCGTAACGCTATATCCGGCCGACAGCAGCGGCAGCGTCGTAGAGTCGGGAATTCGGTTTCGAAAGGAGGGCACGCTAGGCGAGCTGCATGAAACGCTGAGTTAGTCTTTTAGGCACGAGAGACACACTCAACAATGAGGTCGTCCGTGCGAGGCTCCGCAACCGCGCCGGGATGAATGACCAAGTACTCAAACCGGAAATTTACAACGGAAATTGACCAGACTCACACGCAGGTCATTGATGACCGCGGCGAGCCCCGGTGCGCCGATCAGCGGTACGACCCGGGCCGGGGTCAGCTTGGGCACGGCACGCCCAAAGACAGCGACATTCGTGTGGCCGTTCAGGCGTGATGGATAGATTATACCGTCGGGGAGCGACTGATGCTCGTGGAATGCCAGCGCCCAGGAACGCGCCAAGCTCTGACGCGATGACTTCGCCACGTCAGTGGGAACCCCCATCCTGATCGCGTGATCGTCACGCAGGTCAACAAGGTTGAGGTCTGCGATCGTCTCGACCTCAACGTAGCGCCGCCCATAGATCTCTTTTTCCTCAATCGGAAGATCGCCGACGAGACCGTCGCGGCGATCACGCAGAACCGCCTCAAGAAAACAGACCTTGAGTGTTTCGCCCAGATAAAGAACGCCGAAGCGCTTCGTTGAGCCACGTCGGCGCGGATCGCTGAAACGACTCGCCGCCTTTCCAAATCCTAGCGGGTCCGGAAAGGCGCTTGCGTAGATGCGGCCAAAGCGACGCCCTGGCGGAATTGCTGCGATATCGAGCGGCTGACGCTCGAAACCAGCAGGCGGCTTGACGCCCGACATTTAGCGGAAATCACCGCGGGCAATGCCCTCGGCCGCGGCGACCACCTCGCTATCTAGGCCCCGCTTCAGGGCGTCGAGCCCGGTCCGGCCGTCAAGAGCGCCGTGGGGCGAAACAAGGAAGCGGTAAACGGCCCAGGCCCCTGTCAGGATCTCGTGCAGTTTTGGAAGCGCCACATAGGGTCGGCCGTCCAGATCGAGCTGCCAGACCGGAAATCGGAACCCGCGCTTGGCACCATCGAGCCCGAGTACTTGGCCGTTTTGTCGCTTCGTATTGACCGTCACCCGCGAAACGCCAAGAAGATTTGAAAAGGCGCCGGCGCTCAGCATGTCGTCCTCGCTGAGGACCTCCGCAACGCGGCGATAGCCGCGCTCTCGTGCGGCGGACAGGGCTGCCTTAAGTTCGTCATCAGGTTCCCCAGCCTCTTCGACCGGAAACGCACCGTCGCCAACCAGCGGGTCTTCCTCGACGATCGATATTGTCTGCGCTCCGGCGCGCGGATCCACGACGACGCGGAAGCTCACCTGGTGGCCAGCCTTCTGGCTCAGTTTCACCGCCTTGGTATATTGATTGAGCAATGCTTTCTCGAAATCGGCCTTGCGGGGCAGCTTCATTGATAGCGCGATGTTTGGAGTTTCGCTTGCTGACGTTTTCGTGACGGGCATGGCAATCCACCTTTCGAGATCAATGTAACTAGTTGCGGCAATCTCGTCAAGTTCGTTAAGTTCGTAAGCCAACTATCCGATTTATCCAGACCTGCGTGCTTCAGAGGGTCTGCAGCCTTAAATGATATCGAACCGACGACCCCTGCCCTTGTATGCCTCGCGCAACAGCTTGCCTTGTTGAGCAAGAACTTAGGCTGCCGGGATTGGACGATCCGGGTTTGCTGGCTGCTCTCCCTTCTGACCCCTCTATGAACACGGACACCTCACCCGATAGCCCGGAGAAGGCCCCCTACTTCCGGTCATTCCAAGCGCTCGCGAGTCCTTCCGCAGTTCTAGTGGGCTTCCTCTCATGTCGGCTTTCAGATCAGGTCTAAGGGCGCGCTCGCCATAACCAGCAAACGAAGCCACCAGGATCGCACCATCGTGAAAACCGTGAGACGGCGGCGTCAGATGAATATGTGAATCTCATCCGAGGACGCGGTGGGAAGCCGAGGCAGGCTGCCGATGTGGTGGCGCCGGGATGCCCTGCCCCGTCTGCAACAGCAACAGACCAGCCCTGCATCCAGCATGGCCGCACGAGTCGAACGATCACCGTAGGAGAAGCGAATGAAGGACCCAGTGGACCTCGTGCTCTGCGAGCCGGCGCCCTTTCTGTTCGGCGTAAATGGCCACTTCACTGTGACGGACGGTTCGTCCGTCTGGATCGTCGTCGTGACGTGCGAAGCTATGCGCGCGACCGCCTCTCCGCCCGAAGCTTCGCTGAGCCGTCTCGTGCAGTTCGCGGACAACTATCTGGATATGGCCGAGAGAGCGTTATCACGCGGAGAAGACCAAGACGGCAAGATATGGATCTTCGAGCGGCACGTCCTTTCCCGTCCCGGTGGAGCGCATCTAGCACACGTGAGGTTGACTGACCTTCGCTCGATCTGATGAAGCTCCACCTCTCCTCAGAGTGGCCAACGGGACCGCTTGCCGTCACGGACGGCAACGTGGGCGAGAACAGTAGTCGCCAGCAGGATACTCGAGACAAGCGCCGCGATGGAGAGAAGCTCCCGTTCGTGATCTCCGCTCTCGCCTTGAAGCCGGCGTCCCTACCTAACTTCAGAGGGACCTCCGCATGCTGGCGTTGTGCAAGGAACGACTGATGGGGAGCTGTCAAACCGGGTTCATCTTGCAAGCGGTCTTCTAGCGGTTCTGGATGCCCGCCCCACGATCCTGAGCCGAAACGACACCCCTGATCACTTCTTCTCCTCCAGGTCAGCCTCGACCTTGTCGCGGCTGTTTCCGACCTTCTTAACCGACTTCTTCACAGCTTCCTTCGAGACGCCTTCCTTCTTTGCTTCATAGCTGACTTCGTGCTCCTGCCCGCCTGCAACCCTTGCTCTGTCCTGCGCGCGTCCACGTGTCGTAGTAGCCATCGTTGCCTCCTGTCTGCTCCGATGCGTGAACGGGCACGGAATCGGTATGTTCCACCCCGCGGGACCGCAGGCTCCGGCCCGCCAGACATGCGACAGTATAGGGAACTTTAGAAGGACGCCGTCATTCCATCAGAACGCCCGCTTGCCTGGACATATCTGTCTATGGCGAGGACCCAGTGATCGAAGATGGAGAGCCGCCCGTGAAGCAAACTGCGCTGCAGGCGACGTTGCAGACCGAGGTCGCCCGATGGTTCCGTTCACTTGATCCAGTGCGGCCGGAAGAAATGATAGGACTGTGGAAGGGTCTCGGACATCCCTCCGGACATCCTCTCGACGGGGTGCTGGAGAACCTGCACTGGTTCGGGAAGCGGTTTCATACCGATCTGCGCGCTGACGCCCTTCTGTTCGAGGGAGAACCCGGCCGCCTGGTTCCGGTTGATCCCAAGTTCTTCCCGATCAGGCTCGCAAACAGGTTCGCCGGGTTCGGCCGGTCCACCCGCGCACGCAATCTGTTCTCGCACATCAGGCCGCGGGTCCGTGCCCAAGGAGCGACGGCTACTTTGCGGACGCTGGCGGACGACGGCGTGATGACTGCGGCAATGGCGTACGAGCGGCAGCCGATCACCGATTACTTCCGTCGCGTAAACGAGCACGAGATCGCCGGAATGATGGTCGTCGAGCACGACTCCCGCAGGTACTTCTTTCGGCTGACGAAGGCGGAGGCCGGAGCCGGAGCATGAAGAACCTGTTCTCGAAACTCCGGACGGCCGCTACATCATCGTGAGAGCGCGCCAATCTTCATGCAGAAGATCAGCCAACAGGGCCTGGCAGTGCCGTGGTTATGCTGAGGCCACACCAAGAGATGGCCCAGCTTCTAAAGCTTGCCGAGCGGCGGCGGCAGCACCCGTTCAGGTGCCATTTGAGTCTCCCGGCGGGATCAGCTAACGCCGGGAGCTGGCAGCACAGTCCGCGATGAGCACCAGGGGCATCAGGAGCTAGAGTTTCGGTCGATGTGCGCCGGTTCCACTGCGGTTCAGCGGGAGCTCGCGCGGCCGATCAAGGACATCTTTCGAGTGGATGTCTCGCCCCTTGACCGGCTGGGGCATGATCCAAGCGTCGTCTCCTTCGGCTGGTGGTGCGGCGATGAGCTGGTCGCCAATGTGGGGCTTTACGAGCGGCAACTGTGACTGCTGACAGAAAGAGTTGCGTCGTTCGGGGTGCAGTCGGTCGCGGATCACTGTTTTCGCCAAACGGATATGTGGCTTCTACTCATCCGATCGAAGGGCGACTTCTCCCAATCACTCCCCCGATGCTCGAGCCAAGTCCGGAAAGCTTAGCGATGAGGTCGAGTTCATCGGGCCAAACGTAGCGAAAGGGGATCGTGAGCGAGGTGATCTTATCACCATCGACCCACACATGATTGAAGTATAGTATTGAGTGGCGATATCGATGTCGATCCCCATGGAAGTTCGATCTGTCAATCGGTGGTAACGGGGCTTTGACGCGATCTTGGTGGCATCAAGGCTACTACAATAGCACTACAGGGCGTACAGGCAGGGCAGCCCGACTTTTCCCCTGAGCGGGCTAAAACATCCTTGCAATTCTGGAACGAAGATCCATAAATACCGGGATGATTAAACGCCGAATTGAAGTCGAACTTCTGGATCTCGTCGACGACAGCCCTGCCGTCGCCCTGCTCGGGCCTCGTCAGGTCGGCAAGACAACGCTTGCCATCGACATCGGCAAAACCCGTCCCTCAATCTATCTTGATCTGGAATCGGAGGCAGATCGAGCCAAGATGTCGGAGCCGGAGCTCTATCTTGCAAGTCATGGCGATAAGCTGGTCATCCTCGATGAGGTTCACCGCCTGCCAGATTTGTTCCAAGTGCTGCGTGGCATAATCGATCGCAATCGCTGGGCCGGACGGCGCACCGGCCAGTTCCTGCTGTTAGGCTCAGCTTCTATCGATCTCCTCAAACAGTCAGGCGAGACGCTGGCTGGCCGCATTGCCTATCTCGAAATGCAGCCTGTCGACGGATTGGAAGTGTCGGCGGACGAACTAGACACGCTCTGGCTGCGAGGCGGCTTCCCCGATAGCTTCCTTGCTCCCAGCGACCGTGGGAGCATGCGCTGGAGACAGGATTTCATTCGCACCTACCTCGAACGAGATATTCCGCTTCTGGGGCCTCGCATCCCCGCGGAAACACTGAGGCGGTTCTGGACCATGCTGGCACATCACCAGTCCGGGCTCCTCAATGCTGCCGAGTTCGCTCGTTCGCTTGGTGTCGACGGTAAGACCGTTGCTTCCTATCTCGATCTTCTCGTTGACCTTCTTCTCGTGCGCCGCCTTGAACCTTGGCATGCCAATATTGGTAAGCGGTTGGTCAAATCGCCGAAAGTCTATGTCAGGGACAGCGGCGTTGCCCACGCGCTTCTTGGACTTGGAGGCGCCGAACAACTGCTCGGACATCCAATTGTCGGCTCCACCTGGGAGGGGTTCGTAATCGAAACACTGATCGCCGCATCGCCTAACGGTACTGCGGCAAATTTCTACCGTACAGCGGCCGGCGCTGAAATCGATCTCGTGCTCACACCTCCAGGCCAAAAACCTTGGGCAATCGAAATCAAACGAAGTCTATCGCCCAAACTTGAGAAAGGGTTTCACCTTGCATGCGAGGATCTCCAGCCCCAAAAACGCATCGTGGTCTATCCCGGTCGAGAGGCATTTCCTCTCCCGAACGACGTGACCGCGATGTCGCTCTCGGCTGCCGGTCGCACTTTACTTGACCGATAGGAGAATGCTCTTGAGGCGGGCAGCACGATCATCCGCCAGAACCAGGTCAATCCCATTGCGTGCCCTCAAGTCAGCCATTCGACTGGCGGTTCGCGCAATGCCGCTGTCCCGGAGCGCAAAAGCGCCAAGGCTGTTACAGGCGATATGGCATCGGACGATGTGCGGGACGAGGTCCTTAATGCCTTTGATGGGATCCGAACCGCCGACCTGCTGCTGGCGGTTCCCGGTGTCCCAGCTTCGTAGATGAGCAAGGAACTACTCTGCCAAACATAGAGACTGGCGCAGCACGCGGATCGCCCGTTGCACAGGCCACGCAAACTGGTTTCTCACCCCATCACCCGGGTTGGTACGGTCAGTACTTGCCATTTCATGGCACCGAGGCTCGTCATCGCCCGACCGCCCACGTCGGTACATGTGCTGTGCGTCTACCAAGAGTGCTGAGCATAGCAGTTCAATGTAGCATCATCCTTGCCGCCGCAAGGTGATATCATAGTGATAATGTTCAGCCGGTAGAATACTTAATGTTATAATCTGGCTAATGGCGTCTTTATCGAGATAGTTGCGACGAAGCTCCAGAGCGTGCCCCCCAGGTGCGACTTGAAGCGTGGAAGCAACTTCCTCCGGAACCGGCGCCGCGCGAATTGACTGGCGGATCTCATGGATGATGACGCCGTGTCTCTCTTCAAGTAGCGAGTAAACCAGGCCCGAGTAGCCTGGAACATCTGCTGCAATATCGGCATACTTCTCACTGAGATAAACATCCGTCCACCCTACCGGAGATGCAAGGCTTTCGATATGACGCGTCTGGCGGATCCGAATCCATCTGCGGCCCGGGCGGTCTTTCAACTGGTTAGCCAAGGCCTCATCTGCAACGATTGGCCCGATTTCCCTCACTTCACGCCTAGACGGTCCGGCAAACTGCATGAGGTCACCTGTGGTTGACATCGAGTGGACATAGGTGGGTGGAGGCTCGGTTGAAAGGATACGGGTCGCGGCACCCTGCTTCCGTTCAATCAGCCCCAGCTTCTCCAGTTCAGCCATGGCGCTGCGGATGGTCGAGCGGCTCGCATCAAAGCGCGCAGATAGAACAGCCTCGCTCGGCATAAGGTCACCTCGGCGGTGATCACCGGTCTTTAGATCCGCCATGATCTGCGCCGCGACTTCGGCATACCGTTTCTTCATTTCCGTGCCTTTCCATTGCCTTGCGCAAATCTGCCATAGACGACTTGACGCGTCACCAGCTTTGCCTCAACCTATACGCATATGTCAACTTGTACGTACATGTTCTGGGGAGGGACTGATGATAAATGGCTTGGTCGAGGATGTGGCCGAACTGGACGCGGAGGGACACGACCGCAGTCTGCCCGCCCGGATGGCGGTTGCCCTCGCACTCACCTCAGCCCTGTATGCTGTTTTCCATCTGGCCGTTTTGAATTTCTGGTCGATCGACGAATGGGTCTACCGGGTGATCCACGTCAACATCGGCGCGGCTCTCACCTTCGTCGGACTTAAAGCTTGGAGACAAGAACGAGCAGTCATCGCCGGGCCTTTCGATGCAGCTCTGGTGGCCGGAGCCATTGGATGTAGCATTTACGTGGCTGTCCACCTCGATGCGCTCATCATGCGCACTGGTGTCATCACCACGACCGCTGACATGATCTGCGGCGCGGTTGGTACCTTGGTCGTCCTGGAGTTTGCGCGACGTGTGTCAGGCCTGATGCTGCCTATCATTGCGTTTGTTTTCATCTCTTATGTCTTCGTCGGTGACTGGTTGCCTGGGATCCTTCACCACTCTGGCTTCCAGACGGACAACTTCCTGTCCTTCCTCTACAGCCAGGACGGGATCTTCGGCATGACGGTCGCGGCATCCTCTCGCTACATCATTCTCTTCGTAGCATTTGCAGTTTTCCTGCAAGCCTCAGGTGCCGGCGACTACTTCATGCGCCTAGCCATGGCACTGTTCGGGGCCACACGTGGGGGGCCAGGAAAAGTATCCGTTTTCTCAGGGCTATTGTTTGGCACAGTCTCCGGCTCGGCCGTGGCGAACGTGGTCGCAACAGGCACCTTCACCATTCCGATGATGCGCCGCGTTGGCTATCCACGTGAAAGTGCCGGTGGAATCGAAGCGGCTTCTTCGTCAGGCGGCCAACTGGTGCCGCCTGTGATGGGAGCGGGAGCTTTCATTATGGCCGAGATCACGGGTATTCCCTATGCAGAGATAGCAATCGCCGCGGCGTTGCCTTGTATTCTTTTTTACCTGGCTATCTTTTTGACGGTCGATCTGCAGGCGCAGCGTCTCGGTCTCAACGGCGTACCGCGCAGCGAGTTGCCGAGACTGCGTGAACTGGCTCAGGACGTGTTTCTTCTGCTGCCATTGGTGGTGCTTATCTACCTACTTCTTTCTGGCTATTCCATCATTGCAGCAGGCACCTGGGGATTGGCGTCGACGCTTCTGGTTCTGACGTGCCGCGAACTGGGTTTGCGCTCCCATGTGCTCGCCCTTCCGCTGGTGCTGTTCCTTGTGCTTCCCAGCACCGGCGTTCAGATCAACCTCGCGGGGGCGACCGCAACTGTCGCAAGTATGATGCTGATGATTGGGGTGGCACTCATGGGTGGTAGTACCGCGCGGGTCCCTGAGTGTCTCCGATCTGTCGTGACGACCACCTACCATGGACTGGCGGAGTCAGCCCGTAAGTCTCTGCAGCTGATCGGCGTGATGGCATGCGCTGGAATCGTGGTGGGGGTTCTGGGTCTGACGGGGCTGGGCGGACGATTTTCATCGGTCCTGCTCTCGGCGGCGGGCGAAAGCCAGACCCTTGCATTCATGCTGGCTATGGTGATCTCGATTATCCTCGGGATGGGTATGCCAACAACCGCGGCCTATGCGATTGCAGCGGCGGTTGTGGCGCCGGCCCTGCAGCAGATGGGGGTGTCTGCGCTAGCCGCGCACATGTTCGTCTTCTACTGCGCCGTAATCTCGGCAATTACGCCGCCAGTCGCCATTGCTGCCTTCGCGGGTGCTGCCATCGCCGGCGGAAAGCCCTGGCTCACATCTGTCCGTGCCATGCGGTATGGGATTGCTGCCTTTATCCTTCCGTTCATGTTCTACACCAGCCCGGAGATCATGTTTCAGGGCTCCTGGCTGGAAACGGCACATGTCTTCACAACCGCGCTCGTCGCGATCTACTTCATTGCCGTGGCTGGTGAAGGCTATTTGTTCGGTCCGATCGGGCTTTTTGCTCGACTGCTCGCCGCACTCGCAGCCCTTCTGTTGCTTTGGTCCAATGTACCCACTGACATCGTGGGCCTCGCACTCGCGGCAGTCCTGCTGGTGTGGGGGCGTTGGCGCCGCCTAAGAGCACAGCCGGCATGACGACCAGATCTTTTCAACCCGGAGTCAAAAGAGGAGGAACTCCATGATGATGCTTACCAAGACCACGATCACCTTGACGTCGCTTCTATGTCTTGCATTCTCAGCGACCGCGCAAGATGCGCCAAGCTCAATGACGATCTCGACAGCTTCGCCGGGCGGCGTCTATGCAATCTACGGTGAAGGCGTTGCGCGGGTTGTTTCCGATGTCGTTGGGATCCCAACATCAACCCGGCAGACCCAGGGCCCTGCACAGAACCTTGTCCTGCTGCAGGCGGAACAAACAGAACTCGGCATAACCACTTCCGGGCCAGCTTTTGAGGCCATGGAAGGAACATCTGAACTGGCTCCGGGTCAAAAATACAGAGATATGCGCGCGCTGTTTGCGATGTATCCGACGCCGTTCCAAATGATTGCGCTCGCCGACAGCGGCATCTCTTCACTTGAGGATCTGGCGGGAAAAAGGGTCGGGGCAGGCCCGCGGGCCGGGACGGGTGGAACCTACTGGGCGCGTTGGCTGGACGCGATGGGCATTGATGCCGACCTCCAGTATGGAGGAATTGGCGATCAGGCGAGCCAGCTGGCAGACGGGCGACTAGATGCGATCGTCACAGCCGGAGGCATTCCCCATCCTTCGTTGTCCGAACTGGAAAACACGCTGGACGTGACGATCTTCGGAATGAGTGAAAAGACGTTGTCCGATATCTTGCAAAGGAATCCCTACGCTGTCGGATTCACCATCCCACAAGGCACTTACAAGACACCGACGGAGGACCTGAAGACTGCAGCGATGTGGAACTTCGTTGTGGCAGATGCTTCAATGTCTGACGATTTGGCTTATCGGATCACCAAGGCAGTTCTGGAAAACAAGGAGCGCATGGTATCCACTCATTCGGCGGCACGCGACACGGTGGCGGAGAACATCCTCAAGAACACGTTCATACCGCTGCATCCCGGTGCCGCGCGCTACTACCAGGAACAAGGCGTGGAGATTCCCGCTGCCATCGCTCCGGTCACGGAATAAAGCCGCATGTCTCTGGCATCGACGTCCCCGGGACTGCTGTCCCAGACCCGTGGCTACCTGAGGGCCTCCAGCATATTCGGCGAAGGGGGGACCGTCGATGCCTACCTGCGATTTGAAACCGCCCTTGCGGAAGTGCAAGGCGCGCTTGGTGTTATTCCGGCAGAAGCCGTTTCACCGATCACGAGCATCTGCCGTCGCGAGCTGCTGGACATGGAGACCTTGCGCCGCGACGCTGCTGCGGTCGGCTATCCAATAGTCCCGCTGGTGTCGATGTTATCCACGCTTGCCGGAGAGCATGGTCAATGGGTGCACTATGGCACCACGACGCAGGATGTCATGGACACCGCCCAGGTGCTGCAGCTGCGCAGCGCCTTGCAGGGTGTACTGAGCGACGTGACGCAGGTCGAGCAGCAACTTGCACGAATCTGCCACAAGCATCGCCATACCCTCATGGCCGGGAGATCCAAGCTACAGCATGGGGTTCCCATTTCCTTCGGCTACAAAGTCGCCGTTTGGCTGGACCAGATCGTCCGCGCCCGGCAGGGGCTTGTGCGGGCGATGGAAGAGGCTTCGGTCCTGCAGTTTGGCGGGGCTGCCGGCACGCTTGCTTCACTGGGCGACAGGGGCACAGCCCTGCGTCAGGCCCTGGCCACTCGTTTGAGCTTGTCCGAACCATCAATCAGTTGGCACGTCAGCCGAGACCGCATGGCGGCGCTGGCTTCCGCAGCCGCCATTCTACTTGCGGCAATGGGCAAGATGGCAGTCGACATCTCCCTGATGGTCTCCACAGAAGTCGGAGAGCTTGCCGAGCCGGCTGCCGAAGGCCGTGGCAGCTCCTCGACCATGCCGCAGAAACGTAATCCGGTGATTTGCGAGGCCATCATTGAAGCCGCCAGAAATGTCCAGCATGTGCCAGGTCTCGTGCTGGACGCCATGCTACAGGAGCACGAACGGGGAATCGGCCATGGCTACAGGGAACGCGCAGCTATATGCGATGCGATCCGACACCTTGCAGGAAGTGCGAGTCTTGCTGTCGAGCTCCTGTTGGGATTGGAGGTCAACGAGGAGCGGATGCGCGATAATCTCGCCACCACGCGTGGATTGATCCATTCGGAAGCCGTGATGATGCACCTGGCGCAAACTGTCGGCCGAGTTGAGGCCCATCATATCCTGGGCCAGATCTCGAGACACGTGGTAGTACACCAGGGGTCAGACCTGCAGGATGCTCTGCGCACCGAGATGAACATTGAAGTACCCGACTACGTGCTGTCTGAGGCTGCCCAGATCGGGCAAGCGCAACAGATGATCGACCAAGTACTTCGTGAAGCGGGCTGGCATTGCGAGATGACGTAGAGCGGTGACCACAGGACGCGCAAGGCGAAGCAAGGGACAGAATGCCAACCTTCCATCTTGCATCTGCCGGTCTTGAAAGGATACGAACCACCAACGCTGTTATTTCGCCCTCAGGCTGTTGAAGATGCGGATGTACGGTCCTTTTTTGTGTTTGACCTGCCCACGTGCCGCCGCCTACGTTACCAGTGCGCTGCATCCGCTGGGAATTCATCAAAGGTGAGTCAGAGCCAATTTTGCACGCCGAAACACACGGAATAGATGTAGGCTTCAAACAAGAGCCCGCTTACCAGGCGAGCAGTAGGGAGGACGTTCATGAGGTACACTCTACCTCGACTTAGGTCCCGCCGACCTGCCGCCCCAGCCGAATATGGACGTCTTATTCGAGCCGGAGGACCGATCGGAAGGGCACAGCACCCAGCACAGTTCCGTCCTCAGCGGTGATCTCGAACGACTGCCCGTCTATAACGTCGTCGGACAAAACCTTCTCCGCGAGTATTTCCCGAGCAGCTTGGACGGCCTCATCGTGGGCAGCATCCAACGAGGGGAACAAAGCTCCTTCCGGATCTTCTTCGAAGGCACCCGGCTTTCGGACGTGGAAGTAATACCTGGGCATGTCGTCTCCATCCAATCTTCGGGATCGAACCAACAGGAAGACGCTCCGTTCCTGCCGCCCGTACAGCATGTGGAGATAAAAAAGCCCGCCTAGAAGGCGGGTAGATAGGGAGAACGTTCATGAGGTTAATGCTGAACCTCGTTCCGCCGATTTGGTTCCCGTCGACCACCCGCTTCATTCGAAGGTGGCGGGGCTTACGCTGACACCTTCGAAAATCTGGTCGCTGCGGTACGGCATCCCGAAGGATGTACGCGCGCTCGCCGTCGAAAAGATGGCGGCATGGCTACGGGACAACCCAGCCACACCGCCCCAGACGAATGCGCACCATGGACGGATGGCGAACGAAAGCGGATTCTCGGAAAAGGTACTGCTAAAAGATATCGATGATTTCCGGAAAAAAGGGAACGCCTGCGAACATACTGGGACCACGCCGCCCGCTCCGAATGTAGTCGCTTCGCCATCCTCAGATGAAGCTTTCCCCTGTCCATCCGCGACTTCGACAGCGTACTTTGGCAGCGTCCATAGCAGCCTGCTTGTCACTGAAGGGGCCTATGTACTCGGTCTTTCCTTTATAGGAGACAACGGCGTGCCGGGTCTCTTCGCCATAGACGAAACTGGCTTCCTCATCGAAGACGGTGGTGCTGAGCATGGTTTTCTCCGCAAATCCAATAGAGCCGACTCATCTTACGGCCGCTGCGCGTCAGCGACCCCATATGTTCGGGAAACTGCAGCGCCCTTGCCTCCATGACCTGGGGGGGACCCGCTAGCGTTTGTCATTTCGCTCGCAGGCATCATGAACATACGCAGCCAGGAAGGGCTCTCTCACCAATTCAGGGTGCACTTTTCCCCTAACGGCGCCGGCGCAGAGGTCCGACGCCCGCCAATAGAGAATACCGGCCTTACGAAAAAAACGCGTCCGCATATAAAGGATTGCTCCAGCCGGGCCCATGACGGTGTCGTGAGCAAGGTTGCCCGTGCCTACGTGGACAGGCGTCCTCCAGACACACTTAAAGTCGATTTTGATCACCGCGTTCACGGTCATTCAGACTGCCTAGGGGATTGTGAGGCGGCCCTTTCGCGACCACTGGACGATACAGGACGATAAACGTCTCTAGCTGGGCCAAAAACCTAGTCCAACACGGAGGCTTCCTGGGCTGCTGCAATGAATGCTTCTCTCGCGAGTTCTGCAGAGACATTGCCAGCAACTGCCATGCGACAGAGTCGTTTCGCATCACTGTAGCGACGCCCATGCTCCGCTGGCCAACGATAGCTGAGCGCGGCGAACGCCTCGCTCGGTCCCGCAATCGTGTCGGCGGAGCCGGTTCCGATGCGGATGTGAATCGGTCTCTTCCATTCAGTGGACATGCAGCCCTCCCAAGAGGCTTGCAGCCCCTAAGACATAGGACGCGCTCTTTTCACCAACAAAGCAACAGCCAAGCCGGCGCCACACGCAACCTCCCATCCAATGGCCACGGGACTGCAGCACGCGCCCCCGCGCCCCAGTCGAGGGAGGTGGGTGAATGAATATGTCCGCCGTCTTCCCACATCGCCTTCGCTCACGGCGGGTCGGCTCCGTCAGTGCTTGTTGTGAGCAGCCAGCATGACAGCCGATCGGGCTTCATCGGCAGGGAGCTTAACTTCATGCACGGCTCGGCACGGCTGCCAAGCATTTCGCCACTTGCCGCTGTTCTGGTCCCGCACGTGGACGAGCCAGTTCATCGCCTCTTCCGGTGAGGAACGCGTAATCCGGATACGTCCGTCATAGATAACAACGGGATCTTTCCAACGGGTCGTACGCATGTTTGTCTGCCTCACAAGTTCTGATCAGCACCCCCCAACACGCCGAGCTGAACGATGTCGATCGGCAGGCCTGGCTTGCCGGCGTCCTTCGCGGACACGACAATCTCGAGGCTGGCGTACTTGTTTCCGTAGAACTGGAGACCCAATGACGCTCCAAGCCTCACTGCTCATGAAGCTGGCGAGCGACAAACGACCTTGATGGCTCAGGTTGGACTGCGGGCCCCCGTGGCGGTACAGCGTTCTTTGCGTCCGTCACGGTTGGAAGCCAGGCGCGTCGACAAAAAAGAGCGCCCGTCCGTGCAATGCACGCACTGCACGCTACGGCGCTGTTGATCCCCGCAGAACTTGGTTCAGGAGGTGAACTTGGCGGCGGCTGCGGCGACTTCCGCCCGCATTGCATCGAGCGACCCGCGGATCACCCGGATGTCCGCGCTCAACGCCGGCGCAGCATCCTGTTCTTCCCAGTAGAGAAGGGTGTTGTGCCACCCGGTGGTCGTTTCAATCAGGCCACGCATGCGCTGCATGGTCCGCTCGTCGACATGAATGGCGGCCCGCTCGGCATTCCGAGCAAGCTCGACGAGATCATTCGCTTCCACCCCCCAGATCGGCAACGCAGTGCGGAGCTTGAGGATCTGGGCGTTGATGTCGTCTATCTGGTTCTTTTCCATACCGTCTATATGCCCTGTTTTAAGAGCACTTCAATGGGAAGGTGAAATTCTTGCGGCGTCGTGGGGCCGGGTGGTGAATCGCCGCACCGGCTGATCTGCCCTGACAACCTCTCGTCTCTTGGCAACACCTGTCGTTGATGATGCAGTCGATAAGCCCCGAAGATCTTTTGCGAAAGGTGCTGCGCCCGGAGGACGCGTTGCAGCTTTCGAAGCCATCCGCGGCTCAGGACCTAGCCGAAGCCACCGGGATCGATTGAGACGGCGAGCTACGAGAAGGCTTGTTGGCCTTGAAAGAATATGAACCGACGACCTGTTGTTCAGCGATATCTCGACGGGCGCGGAATCTGACGGCTGCTGTCGCCGGTGGAACAAAAGCGATCAAGAAGAGTTAGGCTGACGAAGATCAGCGTCTGCGGTTCGCTCCCTTCCGACTAGTGCGATGGCGACACGAAGTTACTCATAATCCGCTGATCGGACTTCTATGACATTCCTGAAATCCTTCGCAGCCGGCGCATTCCTGCTGGCGATGAGCAGTTCCGCGAGCTGGGCCGCCTGCAATATCTCCGACGCCCAGCTCGAAGAAGCCGTCCTGGAGAACGCTGAACTGCGCGCTCCTGAGAACCGCTACCTCGTTCATGATCTGCGCGCCTTGAGAGATGCGGCCTTCCTGCTCTGGAACTACGGCATGGAAGAAGACTGCGAACGGCTCCTCGGCAACATCAGGGAGCTGATCGCGGCGCCGCATATGGCGCGCCTTGGCACCAATGACGAAGACGAGGCCGATCAGCAGCTCGCCGCCGGCGAACCACAGTGGCACCGTCTGGGTCAGATCCAGGGAAGCCGCGGTGAACCCGGAGAAGAGGCGCTCGTCAGCATCAACGATCTCGATCCCGGATTGCTGGCCAGCGAGATCATCGGGGCGGAGGTGCGCACCTCCGACGACATGATCGTCGGCGAGGTTCGCAACGTCGTGATCGGCACCAAGGACCGCTGGGATTACGTGATCGTCGCCTCGGACGGCTTTTTCGTCGCCGGCAAGGACAGCCTGGTGGTCCCGCTTCGGTATCTCGTCATCGATCAGACGCGCAAGAGCTTCTACCTGCGTATCTCCAACGACCAGGTGAAGACGGTTCCGCTGATGCCGGATCAAGACTACGTCTGGCTGAGCGACGAGACATGGCGCGCGACCAATGACGCGATCTTCCAAAGTCTCATCCCGGGGATCGCGGACAATAGCTCCGGGGCTACTCCGGCTGTTAGCAGCACAGAGTGAGTGGCCACCGTAGAATTGTCCTGCTGGTGGAGGACGAGCCGCTCGCTGCCATGATTGCAGGCGACATCATGGAGGATCTTGGCTATGGGGTCCTGGACGCCCGCACGAAAAGCGAAGCGGCTGCATCCAGGCGTTGCGATCGTCGTCACATCCGGTCGCGTCCAACCTAATGCCCTGCCCGCTGGTGCCCGCTTCTTGCCCAAGCCCTACACGGAACAGGACCTGGCCAAGGCGGTTGGTCGCGGCACCGGCGCCAGCCGGCGCCGACATGAACTGGCGTTCGCCGATTGATAGTCTCGCCCGCATATGTTCAAAGCCCTGGCATGAAATCTTCCGTGGACTGCTGCTGGGGCTCGGCTGCTTCATTGCTCTGTTTGCATGGGCGGAGTTCTCCAACTGGGACGGCGAAATCGCCCGTGTCGAGTCCAGCCTAATCCGCACTTCGGAAGCACTGGTGCGACACGCAAATGGCGGCCTTCGCTAACTATGTCGCGGAACAGGAAACGGTCGGAATGCGGGTCCAGAACGATAACTATTCGCTACGGGGCCGATTACAGAAAGGCCGTTTTAGAACCGCTGAGGTGGAATAACTGCAGGCGGATCTCACGATCTCTAAAGCTACCGCTCAACTCGGCATCTGGCTGCTCGAAATGAGTGCGTTCGCGCGCGATCGTTCTACTTGAGTAACTTGGCTCCGGTCATGAAAGAAGACGGTAGCTGTCAAACAGCATTTTCGAAGACGTAATGGTGAGGAAGATGCCAAACAGCAGGCGGAGCGTGCGCGGCTCTATGGAATGCGCCTTGCGCGCACCAAGCGGAGCAAACCACATGCTGGTCACGACAATCGCGGCGAAGCCGGCAACGTTGACGTATCCCAGAGAAAACACCGGCAGCCCCGGCAGGCCCCAGCCGCTGACGATATAGCCGATCGTTCCGGGAACCGCGATGATCAGCCCGACCACCGACGCGGTGCCGACGGCCCGGCGGACCGGATAGCTGCACAGGCTCAGCGTCGGCACCGTCAGGGTGCCGCCGCCAATGCCCATGAGCGTGGAGATGGTCCCGATGGTCGTGGCCATCGCCGCCTGCCCCGGCCGCCCGGGCAGCCCCTTGACCGGATGCCATCCCTCGCGCGTGAACAGCATGTAAAGCGCAACGGTTGCCGCCACGATGCCGAAGACGGCGGTGAGCAGAGATGCCGGCGCGTAGGCTGCAACGACAACGCCAAGGATGACGCCCATCGCCACGAACGGCCCCCAGAGCTTCAGGAGTTGCTCGTCAACGGCACCTTTTGCCCGGTGGGCGCGGATCGACTGGATCGAGGTGGGTATGATGGTCGCAAGCGACGTCCCGACCGCGATGTGGGCACGCAAGACGATGTCGACGTCAAAGACTGCCAGCACGTGGTAGAGCACCGGCACCACGACGATCCCGCCGCCGACACCCAGGAGCCCGGCCAGGAACCCTGAGACGCAGCCGACGAGGCCGAGGACGAGAGCAAACGAAGTCAGCAGCATGAGCGATGCAGGCATGACGGATCCCAGAGCATGAGGTAAAGGATAAGTGCCCGGAGCGGGCCGGAATTGGGGAGACAGGGTGAGCCGGAGCTACCCTGTCTCGTTACTGCTGCGGCGCTGCCCGGTCAGGCGACGCGGAAGGAGATATCGTCGACGCCGGCCACATGCCCGACCATCTCGTCGCCCCTGACGACGGCACCGACGCCGGCCGGGGTTCCCGCGAAGATCAGATCGCCGGCCTTCAGCTCGAACAGGCGCGACAGGTAGGAAATCATCTCCGGCACCTTCCAGATCATCTGGTTGAGATCGCCGCTCTGCCGCATCTCGCCGTTGACTTTCAGCCAGACTTCGCCCTCTGTCGGATGGCCGATCTTCGAGGCCGGATGCAGCGGGCCGCATGGCGCGGAGGCTTCGAAGGCCTTGCCGGTTTCCCATGGGCGTCCGGCCTTTTTCGCCTCTCCCTGCAGATCGCGGCGGGTCATGTCGAGGCCGACCGCATAGCCGTAGACGCAGTCGAGTGCCTCTTCGAGTGGGATATCCTTACCTCCCTTCTGAAGGGCCACAACCAGTTCGATCTCGTGATGGACGTCTTTGGACTCGCTCGGATAGGGGAAGTCCTGGCCCATCGGAACGATGGTGTCCGGGTTCTTCTGGAAGAAGAAGGGCGGCTCCTTGTTCGGGTCGTGCCCCATCTCAATCGCATGGTCGGCAAAGTTGCGGCCGACGCAATAGATGCGGTGGATCGGAAACAGCGCCTCGCTGCCCGCGACCGCAAGCGTCGGTACCGGCGCTGGCTTGAAGACGTAGTTCGTGAGTTGCGGCATTTCGTTCATTATCGCGCTCCTGCGTAGTATTCGATGCGTTTTTCGAAGTGTTCCACTCCCGCGGACAGCAGCATAGCCGCCACAAAGAGAAGCATGGTAAGGGCCCAGAAGCGTTCCATGTCGAAGCTGCGGGAGTAGAGCTCGAAGAGCTCGCCGTAGCCGATCACGGAAACCAGAATCTGCCCGATGACAACGCCCTTCACGCCGCGGATCAATCCGATCCGGATGCCTGCCAGGATCTCGGGCAAGGCGGAGAGAAGGATGATCTTGGTGAAGATCGTCCAGCGCGAAGCGCCGTAGCTGCGCCCCATCTCGACGAGTGAGGCCGGGACCTGCATGACGCCGGCTCGGGCGTCCAGCACGATGATCCAGACCGCGAACAGGAAGACGGTGACGAAGACCGTCGTTTCCCCGAGACCGAAGAGGATCATGAGAACCGGGACCAGCGCCGAGAGAGGGGCGCTGACGAACATGTTCACCCAGAGGCCGAAGATGTTGTCGATGACCTTGACCCGCCCCATCAGGACGCCCAGCGGAACGCCCACGGAGATGGCGAGCGCCATGCCATAGACGAAAGACCGCAGGGTGATGATCGAGGCGCTCTGCCACGATCCGGTCTGCACGAGTTCGACACCCGCCATGAAGATCGAACTGATCGGTGGAATCAGGAACATCAGTTCAAGTTGCCCGACGATCTCCCAGACGAGCAGCCAGAAGATCAACGACGTCATCATGGGTATGCGTGTACCAAAGAGGGTCATGGCGTATCACTCCGCATACTGGCGCAGCCCCTGCCAAATTTCCTCGACCACGTCGAGGTATCCGGCATCGCGACGAATGTCATCAGGGGTGGCGGAGCGGTCGATCATCGGGTCGATGATCTGCGAGATCCGGCCCGGCCGCGGTGACAGGAGGACAATGCGGTCAGAGACATAGACCGCCTCCTCGATGGAGTGGGTGACGAAGATGAAAGTCTTCTTCTCCTGCTCCACGAGTTGCAGCAGGTCTTCCTGGAACTTGCGGCGGTTCTGCTCATCGACCGCAGAGAACGGCTCGTCCAGCAGAAGCACGTCGGCATTGACGGCAAAGGCGCGCGCAATCCCCACCCGCTGGCGCATGCCGCCGGACAGTTCGTGCGGATATTTCTCTTCGAAACCGGCCAAGCCGACCTGCTCGATATAGCGACGGGCGATGCGGGTCCGCTCGGCGGACGCCATTCCCTTGAGCTCGAGGCCGAAGGCAACGTTGCGAAGGACCGTCGCCCAGGGCATCAAAGCAAAGTCCTGGAAGACGAAGGCCCGCTCGGGACCTGGCCCGGTGACGACGCGGCCATTGACAATGATCTCCCCGGAGGTGGCCGGCACCAGGCCGGCGATGATCTTGAGAAGCGTCGTCTTTCCGCAACCGGAGGGACCGAGGAGCGTGGTGAGCTTGCCGCGCTCGAACTCGAGGTTGATGCCACGAAGCGCTTCGATGTCGCCGTAGTTCTTGCAGATGTCGCGCACCTGAACCACGGCGTCGCTGGTGGTGATCGGATTGATGCCGCTGCTGCGGACCAAGGCAGGATTTGCCATTTTACTTTCTCCTCTTTTCCGGACGCAGCAGATGCGTTTCGACGTATTGCAGCCCGGCGAGCGTTAGCGTCGATACTGCGATGATCGACGCCACGGCTGCATACATGTGCGCGTAGTTGGCGACCGAGCGGTGGTAGGTGATGAGATCGCCGATGCCGGTCGGCGTAATCAGCAGTTCGGCCAGCATCACCCCGATGAAGCCGGCGGCAATTCCCAGCCGGAGACCGGCAAACAGCACCGGCGACGCGTCCGGAATGATGATCTTGAAGATCTGCTGCATGCGGTTTCCCTGGAAGGAGCGGCACATATCGACCAGTGACGGATTGACGTGCCTGACGGCCTTGTAGGAGTTGAGCACGATGACCGGCAGCGCCAGCATGATGACCGCCAGCGTCTTGGCGGTCAGCCCGATGCCGTAGACGAAGGTCACGAGCGGGACGAGTGCCGCCATCGGCGCGGCCTGCAGAACGATGAAGACCGGCGCCAGCAGCCATTCCGCCTTCTCCGACAAACCCATGGCGACACCAAGCGCAATGCCGACGGCGGCAGACACGATCACCCCCAGAACCAGCGGCTGCAGCGTCAGGAAGTAAGCCTTGAGCATGCTGCCGTCTGCCACCATTTCACCGAACGCGAGGATGGTCTCGCTGAAGGTGGGAAATGCAAAGCTGATCGGGATGCGCCCGGCAACTTCCCAGGCGAAAAACAAAATGGCGAGCGACAGGACGATCCAGAACGACCGCCGCTCGTCGGCGAAGATACGGATAGCTTGGCCTCGGGTGATCGAAGCCTCTTTCGAGGCTCCGATTCCATTGTCCAGCTTTGCAGGGGACACAGTCATCTGCATCTTACTTGGTACCGATTTTGGATGTGACCTTGTCGAGAGCCGTCAGGTCCCAGAAGTCTTCGACCTTCAGGTCAGCCGGCTCTCCTTCGAGGGCGCCGGAGACCGTGTAGAAGTCGAAATCGTCACGAGCCGCAGCTTCGCCGCCGCCGTTCAACGGCATGACCACAGCAGCCTCGGTAAAGTAGGGCTCGATGTCGGCCACCATGTCAGGCGTGGCGTCCGGCAGAAGCTTGTACTTGTCGCGAAGCGCGATCACGGCCTTTGGATCGGCGGCAACTTCCCGCCAGGTCGTGAGAATGGCCTCGACAAGGATTTCCACATCCGCGGCGTTTGCCGACAGATAATCGGTGTTGGCAAACAGCGCCTCGTCGGTGGCGGCAACCTCGCCGAGCGGCAGGAAGGCGAACTTGCCGGGCGCCTTGTCCTCCAGAACACGCTTGCCGGACGAGTCCACGATCGTTGCCTTGACATTGCCTTGCAGGAGCGCCCCGGTGCGGACCTCGGCGCCCGGGACATAGGAAATGCCGGAGTATTCGATGCCGTTCTTGTCGGCCATCAGCTGCATGATGGCCTCCGTCCCGGAGCCGCGGGAGTGGACAGCAATTTCCTGGCCATCCAGGTCCTTCCACTCCTTGTAGAACTCGGTATTGACCACCGGATAGAACTGCAGGGTGCTCAGCTGCATGAAGATGCGGATCGGCGCCTTGACCTTCTGCAGCAGGGCATAGGGTGCACCGACACCGATATCGGCCTGGCCGCTGACCACCGCCTGGGCTGCGATGTCCTCGCTCTTCAGAAAGGTCATCTGCACGTCGACGCCCTTCTCCTTGGCGCGCTCGAGAGCGGCCAGGAGATGCAGGGATTCGACCGTGGCGATATCTCCGAATGCGACCCGCATCGGATCCGCCGACGCCACTCCCGGCGCGGCGACGGCAAGGCAAAAGGCGACGGCGGACACCGACGCCCGGATGTTTCTGGCTAGCTGGTTCATGATTTCTCCTCCCAAAGATCGGTCCTCCCCAGAACCCAATCTCAAACCAATCAGATATTAATCGGAGAATGTGTCAACCAATTTTTCACTTCCAGCAGCGGTGATGAACACGACAGGAGGCACCCTCTCTCAGGGAAAATCAAGATTTGCGCTATATTATCAGCCATGTAGCCTTGCATCATCGGCCTCGCACTTTTTCAGCCGCTCACATTGACATTACCCAATCTCACCCGTAAATATCTCAACCAATTCGAAATTGGTTTTACTCATGGATCAAGACATTGACCTCGACGCGCTCGGCAAGCTTCGACGATTCCTAGCCGACAACGAGTTCCCGGAGGATGGCCGACTGCCGCCGGAGAGAGAACTGGCCCAGTCGCTCGACGTCGGGCGTGCTGTTCTGCGCAAGGCGCTTGCCACACTGCAGGCCGAAGGCGTGGTCTGGCGTCATGTCGGGAAAGGCACCTTCACCGGCGATCGACCGATCGACACCGTGGCCGACATCAATGCCATGGTCCAGCGCACCAACCCTCTGGAGGTCATGGGCGCGCGTATCGCCTTCGAACCCGAAGTTGCACGATGCGCTGCGCTGAATGCCACCGGCAGCCAGATCGCCGATATCCGCAACTGCATGATCAAGGCGCAGCAGGCGCCGACATGGAGCCAGTACGAGCATTGGGACAACCGGCTGCACCGCACGATCGCGGAAGCTTCGCAAAACTCCCTTCTCATCGGCTTGCTGGACACGTTGAACGCTGTGCGCCGTGCCGTGACCTGGGGCAGGTTGCGCCAGACGCCCGTGCGCCCGCCGGTGGACCATCACAGCTTCGCCGAACATGAACGCATCGTGGAAGCGATTGCCGAGCGCGACGGCGCCGGCGCCGCCGATAGCATGCGCCGTCATCTACGCAGTGTCGAAAGCCATATGCGCGACCTGCGATAGTTAAGAAGGCGGCGGGGGCCGCTGTCACTGGGAGAGAGACAAGACATGCAGAAAATCAAGGTCGCCAATCCGGTCGTCGAGCTCGATGGCGATGAAATGACCCGTATCATCTGGCAGTACATCAAGGACAAGTTGATCCACCCCTATCTGGATGTCGATCTGGAATATTACGACCTCAGCATCGAGCACCGGGACGCGACCGACGACCAGGTCACCACCGATGCCGCGTATGCGATCAGGAAGCATGGCGTCGGCGTCAAATGCGCCACGATCACCGCCGACGAGGACCGGGTGGCCGAATTCGGCCTCAAGCAGATGTGGCGCTCCCCGAACGGCACGATCCGCAATATCCTGGGCGGCGTCATCTTCCGCGAGCCGA
>NZ_JMQK01000023.1:0-76583 GCF_000705355.1 Pseudorhizobium marinum | reverse complement strand
ATATGGGGTCAACTTTCCGCGCCGATTGACACTGAAGACGAGGCCTATCAGAGCTACCGCAAGGGCCAGTAGTACCAGCCGCGAAAACCAGACGTTCACTTCGCTACCTCCCAAAACGTTCGAACCATTGGCTGAAGGTGATGTTCCTAGGGAACGCCCGCCGCCGGGAACGTGAAGCGGGAAAACGCCAGGAGGCGGCATCGAGGTGAGGCGGACGGCATAGCCGGAGCGGCCACTTAGGATGACCTGGGGCCTCCCAAGAGGCGTTAAGCTTAGGTTCAGGCGTGGGAACCGAACATCACTGGACTAGTTCACCTGCGTTCAGTGAAAGGATCCACTTTGTTCAATATTGGTAAGACGCTAACCGCCGGCGCTATCAGCGCCATGATGTTTGCGACCTCGATCGCCCCTGCTGATGCCGTTGTACTGCCCTCAGTCAGTGTGCCGGAGGTCGCTTCTTCTGTCGAACAGGCACAGTACCGGAGAGACCATCGCGACCGTCGCCACTTCGAACGACATGACCGTCGCCGGTTCGAGCGGCACCGCGATGATCGGCGCGGCCACTACCGAGGCCACAGGGGGTCGAGAGATTACCGTCGAGGCTATCGGCGCCACAATGATGGCTGGTGGTATCCTCTCGCTGCGTTCGGAGCAGGCGCGATCATCGGCGGTGCAATCAACAACCCGCCACAGCGAGGACAGGTCGTGAGTAGCCGTCACATTCAGTGGTGCTCGGATCGGTACCGGACCTATCGGGCATCTGACAATACCTACGTGCCGCGTGTCGGCGTAAGGGCGTACTGCAATTCGCCTTACTCCCGGTAGTCCGACCACAGCGGTGAGCAAGCCTCGCCAGTAATGGCGGCAGACGACCAGGTCGGTTCTCTTATGAGCCGCCTCTTTCAATTGAACAAGATGAGGGCCGAGGCTAAGAACGCCAGACCGCGTGAGGGAAACGCTGAACGCCAGGAGGCGGCATGATAGGCGAGGGGTTTTTCAGACTGTTTTTCTTTCTGGTGCTCTTCTGCGCCAGCACTGCCAGCTACGTCGTCTACGTCCGGAACGCGCTCAAGGCGAAGGCGCTTGGGGTGAAGGTCCACGGAATGCACTACGTGTTTGTGGACATCAGGGACCCTAGATGCACGAGGGAAATCCGGAACACGTACTACTGGAGCAGGCTTTTCCTGTGTGTCTTCACAACGTTGATGGTTCTCTATCTTATCATGATATGAGGCCAAGGCCGTGTAGAGCGGTCCTACCGGCGAAAGCCGGACTAGATCGGGTGTATCGCCCCACACAGCCCGCCCAGACCGTCAATCGGGGCGGGTTTTTCTGTGCGGATCACTTCTGAACCGCCACCGCCACAAGCTTCCATCGGATAGGCGCCGGCGGATTGTGCTGGTGGTGGTTTTGAGGCGGCAGTGGGTTTCCCTTGTTTGCTGCGATCTCGTCGCCGCAATGAACGCACCGATAAATCCCAGAGTCCGGGGGAACCCATCCCGGCGACCGCTCCTGCTGGAAGTTGTTGTGCTCGACCTGAGTTAGGTATTTGGCATCGTTATACAGCACCATGCGTCATCTCCTTTTCTTTGGTTGCAGAGGAAGAGGAACACATCGTTGTGGCGAGTCGCCAGCCAGGCACCCGGGAATTGAGGAGAAACCAGCGATCTCCACAGACTGGGCGAGAGCTGTGGAGAAAACGCGACTGCAGTACCACGAAAGTGCTTGACCTATGCCAGGCCTAAAGAACGCCCGGAACAAGACGTTCAATCTCCGTCGCACGCCCCGCAGTGAGCGCGGGTAGTTTGGGTGTTCAGTCGGACCTTGCTAGAGCAAAGGGAATACTCGACGGCCCAGTAGGCAGAGGTCCGCCTCCCGCTCCATATGAGAAATTTGCCTATAGTTCGCAGCCGACGAAGGGGCTGGCAATTGCATGAGCAGTCGTGTTCATATGTCATCGGCGTGAATGCCAAAGTAACACTTCTTCTGGTGACGCTCATTACACTCACCAGTACGCCCGGACCAATGACAGCTTCCTCGTAAGAGATGATGTCGACAGGCTATCGGTCCTTCAATTCAGGATTTCCGCCCAGCGTGCAGTTGAATCGGCCGCAATTGGTACTCTTCGGTCCGGATGTGTCCCGCTGAGAGGGTTTGCTGACCGGCTCAGAAAGTTGGTTGTTTTGGCCAAGAGTGACGTTGGTGCCCCCCCCCGAGCTACCTCCTGAAGAACCGCTGGCGCGGAACGCCCCTTTGGTCATATCCGCCGTCGCAATATTCTTAAATTTAACCGTGATTATGTTGCCTCTATTGGCATTCGCGGTCTGTTGACCTTGAAGGCTCGCGCCAAAGGTCCCTCCCGGCCCCTGTAGAGGAACGTTGGCAAGATTTAATTGCTGTATCCCTCCATCGGTGGCAGCAGCCGTTACATTGAACTCTATAGTGACCTCATCAACAATCAGTCCAATTCTTTTGTTTGGCGGATAAGCGGCTTCCAGATTGTGCAAAGCAACTGCGACTTCGCTGGTTGCTTTGTTCAAGGAAATATCGGTCGGCTGAGCGACTTCTTGCGGGGAATATGATGCGCAGCCAGTAAGCAGGCAAAGCGCAGCCGTAACAAGATATTTGCAATTTATCATCTTGCGCCGCCTCCGTCCAAAGGAGGCATCAAAACATGCGTGCAAAAATGTGTCTAGAAGACGATGTATACCTAAATAGTCCAAGTTTACACGAGTATACAGTTGTTAATTCATCCCCGACCTCCCTCACTAAGGGCGTCGTCCTTTGCAGAGGGGGTCAAATCGGAGGGGGTAGGGCTTCATTTGCCCGCTGGCTACGTTTGCGGAAACGAACGTATGTCCGTCCGATTATCCAGTACAAAACAAGATTTGTCGCCATGACGCAAAGTGCGATAGCGAGTGCTTCTGTAATCCCGAATGGCTTTGTGTCCACCTCTCCTGTCATTACCCCAATAAATGCTGTGATCGTCAGGAAGACAGAGAGAAATAACATCAAGTATCCCGAGCATAATATAAAAAGTAGCTTGGCCAGGGTCAGGAATTTTCGAAACGACCATCTGACTGCCCTCGCCAAGCTAATGCCACCAGACAAGAATTTATCCAACCAGCCCTTGACTGTGCTGTGAGAAAAAAACCGCTCCGCTAACGCGCCAGCAAATGCCCCTAAAGGATTAGTAATACCTCCATCATTTACACCTACGCCTTTCGCCCAGTGGACGTCGCTCAGGTTGGCTAACCAACCAGCTTGACTCGCGTGATCGCGCGACCCGCTGATCCGGAGCCTGCGGCAGCTACCGCATACGATCTCAGCGAACCCTTCTGTCGTTGTCAGAGTTTTTTTCTGGTTCATTGAACTCTAGGCACGTGGGATTGGCCTGGTTCATCTAGTCCTCCAAAGGTTGACCTCTGCCGGGTCCAAGCAAGTTCGGCGCAACAGGTTCACCTAGGTCCTCGCCAAAGGCAAGAGATGAAGGTTGGTAGACCATATCCACTAGAAGCGATGTTTGAAGTAGGGAGCCAGGCATTCGTCTCGGCGCCTGAAGTATCAGAATGGGTAGAGGTGACCTTCCTCGATGAAGCCTCGCCGGTAGCCAACCCCGACCATGCCCACCTCGCGCACGCTCACATCGGCTTCCTCTGGACCGTGATCGAGAACAACAGCAAAGGCCGCCGGGTTATCGGCCAGTGCGAAACGGGATCTCCACAGGGTGCAATGGGCAAATGGTCGCGCGCTCGCGCAGTCCAGCAGGTCACCGACTGGTTCGGGTCTGTGCCGGATTTCATCATCACGCTTGATGCCGACTACTGCCGGCAGTGCGGGGATGCCGAGTTCATGGCTCTGGTAGAGCACGAGCTCTATCACGCCGCCCAGGATGTCGATGCATTCGGCGCCCCGAAATTCAGCAAGAGCACAGGCGCGCCAGTGTTCACCATACGGGGACATGACGTCGAGCAGTTCGTCGGCGTCGTCCGACGCTATGGGGCAGAAGCCTCCGGTGTCCGTGAAATTGTAGACGCAGCCAACCGTCCACCTGAGATTGCCCGTGCTCGTATCGAACATGCATGCGGGACGTGCCACCTGCGGGTAGCCTAGATCATTTCACCGTTCCGGATGCGCTCACGGTATCTTTCGCGATCCTCCTCGGTCGCACCGGTCGACAGATCCTGTCCCGGTTCAACCCGATGCGCTACCGGAAGCCACGGTCGAGCGGGGTTCTCCTTCTTCCAGAGCCGCATAGCGCGACGTTCTAAATCGGGATCTTCCACGGGTTCCTCCTGCGCGTGCCTTGACGGAGCCTTTATAAACCATGGCAAACCCAAAGTACTCGGTTGAGGTGAAAACATATGTAGTGCAGGCGCTTGCCTGCTTTGATGCCCCCTCGATCGTTGCAAAGGCAGTCAAGTCTGAGTTCGACGTCGTCATCAGTCCGCAGGCCGTTGAAGCCTACGACCCGACCAAAATCGCAGGACGGCGCCTATCTCAGCGCTTCCGACTGTTATTCGAGGAAACCCGCAAGACCTTCCTCGAAGACACTGCGTCCATTGCTATAAGTCACCGGGCGGTGAGATTGCGTGCGCTCCAGCGGATGGCCGACAAGGCAGAGACCCAGGGCAACATGGTCCTCGCGTCCTCACTGCTGAAGCAGGCAGCCGAGGAAGTTGGCGGCAGCTACACCAATCGCCGCGAACTGACAGGGAAGGACGGGAAGGATTTACCGGTGCCAGTGTCGCCGGTGACGATCTTCCAGTTGCCCGACAATGGCAGGAGCTGAGCAGGGCGCGGCAGCCCAGACGATCATGCGGCCGCAACCGGGCCCACAGACGACGTTCCTTGCTTCGCCGGCCGACATCGCGATCTATGGGGGCAGTGCCGGTGGCGGCAAGACCTGGGCGCTCCTCATGGAGCCGCTACGCCACATCGCCAACTCGCAGTTCGGCGCCGTGTTCTTCCGGCGGTCGACAGTGCAGGTTCGGAACGAGGGTGGGCTGTGGGACGAGAGCGAGAAGCTCTACCCAGCCATCGGCGCGGCTCCGAAAGAGCATGTGCTGCAGTGGAGCTTTCCGTCCGGCGCGTCGGTTTCGTTCGCTCACCTGGAGCACGACAAGACGGTCCTGAACTGGCAGGGCTCGCAGATCCCGCTGATCTGCTTCGACGAGCTGACGCACTTCAGCGCGAAGCAGTTCTGGTACATGGTCAGCCGCAACCGATCCATGAGCGGGGTCCGGCCATACATCAGAGCCACCTGCAACCCTGATGCCGATAGCTGGGTGGCCGAGTTCATCAGCTGGTGGATCAACCCGGATACCGGCCTCCCGATACCGGAGCGCGCCGGTGTCTTGCGCTGGTTCGTCCGTATAGGCGATGCGCTGATCTGGGGTGATAGCCCGGCGGACCTGGCGCACTACACCGCTCCAAACGAGGACGGCGAGGACGCGCCGATCCCTCCGAAGTCGGTGACGTTCATTCCGGCCAAGCTCAGCGACAATCGAGCGCTGATGGCGGCTGATCCGAGCTATCTGGCAAGCCTGATGGCATTGCCGACTGTAGAGCGGGAGCGCCTCCTCGGCGGCAACTGGAAGATCCGGCCCGCAGCTGGCCTCTACTTCCAGCGCGCCTGGTGCCAGGTCGTCGACGCCGCACCGTATGACATTCGCTGGATGCGAGGCTGGGATCTGGCCGGCACGCCGAAGACAGAGAGCAATGATCCCGACTGGACAGCCGGGACCCTGATGGGCAAGACGCCGGACGGGCGGTACTTCATCGCGGATCATCGGCGTGATCGGCAATCGCCCGCGGGTGTCGAACGGATGATCAAGAACACGGCGGAGGGCGACGGACGGCAGGTCTCGATTTCACTGCCTCAGGACCCGGGACAGGCCGGCAAGAGCCAAGTCGCGACCCTGACGAAGATGCTGGCTGGCTTCAGCGTTCGGTCATCGCCAGAGAGCGGCGACAAGATCACGCGCTTCAGCGGCTTCTCCGCTCAGGCAGAGGCGGGCAACGTCTTCGTAATCCGCGGCCGCTGGAATGAAGACTGGTTCACGGCTTTGGAAAGCTTTCCTGAGGCAACGCATGACGACGACGCGGATAGCACGAGCCGAGCGTTCAACGCGCTGATTTCGTCGCCACCGGTTACGACAACAACGACCGTGAAGGGCCTCTACTAATGGGATCGGCGCTGATCATCCACGACGGAGATTACGCCAGTACCCTGGCAGTCCGTGCACTTGATCCGGTTAAACAGCCCAGAGCCTGCGCAGAGGAGACAAATCTCCGCTGCCATTGGATTCGCGCTCAAGTGTTTGCCGTAAGCGAGTGGCTTCTCTGAGATTTCGCTCGGCGCTGGATGTTCCGCAGTCATGACACCCTCCTGTGCTGCCCGCAGTAACTAGCAAACTCCGGCAATGTTCCGACACCCGAGGCTCCGACCAAGATGGCCGATGCTGCAATGAGCAGCAGTACCTATTGTTCTGCGCCACCAACCACAGTGGAGGAAACTCCCTTCAGGCGCTTGAGGACCTCAATGATTTCTCGCTCGCCCTCTAGGGATTGCCTTATGCGCCGCACGAGATCTTCCTTGGCCTCAGGCGGGTCGGTTTGCAGCCCAGCATTCGTGAAAAGCCCAAGCTCATACTCAAGGCGGTCGAGGTGGGCTTCATGCCGTGCCAGCATGTGCTCTTTAGTGGGCATTGCGACCTCATTTAGTCATGCATCTTTCTGTCCCCTTAATCTGGCGGAACACCATCCGCAACTAGGGCTGAAGTCCTAAGAAGCAGTATGCGGCAACGGAGCAATCACTACATGACCGATGCCGTTGAGACGAAGCACCCACTTTACATCGAACGTGCAGAAGAATGGTCGCTGATGCGCGACACCACCGCCGGCGAAAAGGAAGTGAAGGGAGCGGGGACACAGTACCTGCCGCAGCCGTCGGGCTTCAAAGCTCAGGATGACGGCGGCCAGGCACTATACGATGCGTACCAAAAGCGGGCGCAGTTCCCCGAGATCGTCCATCCGACGGTGCACGGGATGGTTGGCGTGATCCATCGGACCGAGGCGCAGATCGAGATGCCGTCTGCCATGCAGGCGCTGTGGGAGAAGGCCACCAAGGATGGGCTGCCGCTTGAGGCTCTTCACCGGCGGATCACTGCGGAGCTGCTCACCACTGGTCGCTATGCCTTGCTGGCCGACGCCGCCAGTGAGGGTTCGGATCTGCCCTGGCTCGCTGGCTATTCGGCAGAGGCTCTCATCAATTGGGCTGACGATCGTACGATGTTCGTCCTCGACGAGAGCGGCCTGAAGCGCGAGGGCTTCCGCTGGGAGCGAGAGCAGCGGTTTCGCGTGCTGGAGATGCGGGAAGGCAGCTACACCGTCCAGACCTATGCCGGGACCGAGCGAACGCCAGGCGGGGAGGTGATGCCATCCGGCAGAGGCAACACGAAGCTGACCGAGATCCCGTTCGTGGTCATGGGCGCCCGCGATCTGTCGGTGGCTCCAGAGCTTCCGCCGCTGCTCGGTGTGGCTCGATCAGCCATTGCTCTCTACCAGCTCTCGGCCGACTACCGCTGGCAGCTGTTCATGACCGGGCAGGAGACACTCGTCGTCATCAATGGAGATCCACCATCCGCCGTTGGGGCAGGAGCGGTCATCGCCATCAAGCAGGGCGACCAGCAGGGCACGCCGGATGTGAAGTACGTTGGTCCTGCCGGCACGGGCATTGCAGCTCATCGGACAGCGATCCTCGACGAGCGGCAGAACGCGGCCCAGTCCGGCGCCAGGCTGTTCAACAGCAGCGAGAGCAAGACGGCAGAGAGTGGTGACGCCTTGCGGATCCGGTTCGCGGCAGAGACGGCAACGCTGACGTCCATCGCGTTGTCCAGCGCACAGGGGTTGGAGAAGGCGCTACGGCACATCGCCGTCATGATCGGGCAAAGTCCCGAGGCGGTGACAGTGAAGCCGAACCTGTCGTTCGTGGATGCAACGCTGACGCCGGAGCAGGCAGCTTCGCTCGTGTCGCTCTGGCAGAACGGCGCCATTGCCTACGAGACGCTCTACGAGAACCTGCAGCGCGGTGAGATCGCCAGCGCTGAGCGGGATCACGAGGCCGAGCTGAAGCTCATTGATGAAGAGCGGTTTGGCAGTGAGGAGGAGAGGGCGGCGGCTACGGCGATCTAGAGCAAAGCTTTTTTCGCCGCGACAGCGCCAGAGAAAGGACGCCCCAACTCTTGCTTGCCGAAGACACCTTCAACCCAAACCTCTCTTAGCAGCTTGGTATCCCGCTTATTCCTCAGATTTGGGTTCTTGGCTATGGCCATACCGATGAGCATACGCTCAAGCCAGTTGATGAGAGAGGTAGTCGAGCGGGTGGCACGGCTTAGGTAGCCTGTCGAAGTCACCAAGGTGAAGAAGACCAGTTGCCCTGATTTTCGGCCGCTAGCCTCCAAAGCAGCGTTGTAGTGGTTGACCTTGTGGGCTGTCAGTACCTCGCCATAGAAGCCCGTCTGCGCGCTTGTTTTGCCGATGTACCATGGTTTGGCATTTTTGCCGCGGGTGATACTGAACATGTAGCATCCAATCGCCCTGCGAAGGTCAGCCGGATCAGTGTTGTACTTCACGGCCTCCGCATCTACCGACTGCCAGAAGGCACCGATGTCGCCGTCGTAGTCGAACGGCCCCCAAGCCTGAAAATTCAACAACTCACCTCCGTTGAATGGAGCCAGAGAAAGCACTTAGCGATTCCGGCACCAAAAAATCTGTCATGCCTGCAGCGCAGGCACAACCCTTAGGAGAAGGCCAGTGGCCCTGAAAGCAATCATCGACAGCCTCGACAGTGTTGAGGAGCAGCACCGGTCACTCTACGAGGAGAAGGACGGCAAGTTCGTCCTCGCGATCGAGGGCATTGAAGCTCATCCGGGCGCCGCTGCCTTGAAGTCCGCTCTCGATCGGGTCCGGGGTGAAAAGCGCACCCTCAGCGAGAAGCTGACCACTGCAGAAAGCCGGCTGGAAGGTCTGCCTGAAGATTTCGATGCCGATGCCTACGAGACACTTCGCACCCAGGCAGAAGGCAAGGAGCCGCCAAAGGTCGACGAGCGCCTGGAGCGCCAGAAGACCGAGCTGGAGAAGAAGTTCGGCACAGAGAAGGGCAAGCTCGAGCAGCGCATTTCCAAACTGGACGCCACGCTGCGCAAGACGCTGATCGACGACGGCTTGACAAAGGCTCTGATTGAAGCGGGCGTCTCCAAGGACTTTCTGCCGGCGGCTAAAGCACTGCTCAAAGAGCGCGGTGCGGTGAAGCTGGTCGAGGAAGACGACGAATTCCACGTCTTTGCTGACGACGGCGTCGACGAGCGGACCCCGCTCAAGAAGTTCGTGGCCGACTGGTCCGCAGACGAGGGCAAGCACTTCGTTGCGAAGGCCACCGGCGGCGATGCCAAGGGCGGCGACGGCAGGACGTTCACCGACAACCCTTGGGACAACAGCAACGGCAAGAAGCCGAACCTGACCAAGCAGCAGCAGCTCATCCAGGAGAACGCTCCAAAGGCTCGCCAAATGGCACAGTCCGCCGGCGTCACGCCCAACTGGTAGAGGCTGTCCCTACAGCGTATCCCATGCGGCTTGGCAAAGGCGGCAGAATTCCTGCACATCAAACTCCAGCACGCAGTCGGGGCTTCCATTTTGCTTGTTGGCGCAGATGATCAGCATGTGGCGCCCACGGTCGATCCGGAAGTTAGCTTGGGCTTCGTTCTGGTGCTTAATTTTGTTCAGCGTCTGCTCGAGCGCTACGGGAGCTGCAGCAACACCGGCAGGCAGCGTCCCGTTGCCATGCCCGCTTTGCAATACGCCCGCCTGATGAGTTGAAGTCACGGGAGTGACTATCTGACCGGCGGGTGCGCGAAGGGCCGCCGAGAAGTTCTGGTTCTGAGGTCGCAGCCCGTTTTTGATGTCATCACGCGCGCGCATCAGCGCGCCGACAATGTGGTCGAACAGCTTTGAGACATCGCGGCTGGCCCTGTTGATCTGGTCTAAACGCCCGTTTGTCCAGCCATCCACCAAGAGCACTGAGCGATCATGTACGGAAGCGACTGCGTCAGTAAAGCTGGTTGGTGGAGAACCGGCTGCGATTAAAAACTCGATATTGGGCAAGACCGCTTCTTCCTGCTTCTGGGCCGTCAATGGAACATCGACAATAGAGGCGAGACCTGAAGAATCAGTAACGGCGCCGATGCGTCTTTCAAGATTTCGCAAGCGTCAGTGACGCCGCCTACAGACGAGGTCATGCCCAGTGGGGTGACCGAAACCAATCATCCCACATCCTTCAACTCACAGGAGCCTCGACATGGCAACCACTCGCCTGAGCGACGTCATCTATGGCCCGCTCTTCCTCCCCACGACGATCCAGCGCATTGCGCAGCTCTCGCGCATCCGTAACTCGCCGATCGTCTCCACCGACGCTGAACTGCAGCGTTTCGCCAACGGCCCGGGCGACCTCGTCCAGATGCCATTCTGGAACGACCTGACCGGCAACTCCAATGTTTCGACGGATGACCCGGCACAGACCGCCACGCCCAACAAGCTGACGCAGGGCCAAGACATGGCCCGGAAGATCCGTCGCAACAACGGCTGGCAGTCGGCCAACCTCGTCGCCTCCATGCTGGCGGAAGATCCGCTCGATGCCGTGGCCCAGCTTATCGCTGAGTATTGGGTCCGGGAAGAGCAGCGGATAATGGGTGAGCAGATGCGAGGCGTGTTTGCTTCGGCCGGCATGGCGGGCAATGTTCTCGATGTCGCTTCGGAAGACGGTGCAACCGCTCCCGTCAACCTGGACGCCGAGATCGCGGCCAATGCCTATGCTCTGCTGGGCGAGTACGGCACCACGCTGTCGGCGGTCCTCATGCACTCGCGGATCTTCTATAATCTGCGTGCTGCTCGTGCGATCGAGAAGTTCAAGGATCCGGCAACGGGCCTCGACTTCAACATGTGGGACGACAAGATCGTCTACGTGTCCGACCAGTGCCCGCGCGAGGCAGGCACCACCTCCGGCTTCAAATACACGTCCTACCTCTTCGGCAGTGGTGCCATCGGTTATGCCGAAGCCACGGGTGAGGGTGGACCGAAGAAGCCGGTCGAGATCGATAGCGTCGCTGCTGCCGGTAACGGTGAAGGCGTCGAGACGGTCTGGTACCGCCGCCACTGGGTCATGCACCCCCGCGGTGTCTCCTTCAGCGGCACGCCAGCTTCGGCATCCGGCGTGACCGACACTGAGCTCGGCACCGGCACGAACTGGACCCGTGTTTACGATCCGAAGCTGGTTCGCATGGTTGCCGTCGTCACGAACGGCTGAGGGCAGGGGCTCCGGCCCCTCTCCATCTCACCCCCTCATCAGGAGAACTGACAATGAACGATCATCAGAATGATCCGCTTCTGGCGGAGGCCATCGCCCGTCGGGATGAAAGCCGGGCGCAGATCCTGCGCTCCCGCGCCAACCGCCTCGGCGGTTCCACTGCCGTCGACCGTCTCGCCAATGCCTTCGACAAGATGGCGGAGCGGGCGGAGAAGGCATCTCGGGAATCCTCGACTGCTCTCTCAGGCATTGAGCCCGTGAAGCCGGACCCGGAAGGCACCAGCCGTCAGCTGGCGGACAGCGAGGGCAACTTCGCTGCCAATGCTGAAGTCGCTGGCGTTGGTGGCATCGGCATCAAGGCAAGCAACACGGATGTCTCCACCGGCAAACCGGCGCAGACAATCCAGCAGGCAGGCGAGGTTGTCATGCCCGGCGCTCAGAAGATCGGAGGTGACCAGCCTGCCGACGGTGCCACCACGCGCTCGGCAGATACAGACGAGACCCGCTCTGCAGTGTCCATTCCGGACAACTGGCGCGAACTCACCTGGCAGGAGCGTCGGTCGCTGGCGTCGAAGCTCAGCGACGATCCGATCAGCAATGGCGAGGAAGCCAACGCTGCGATCGAAGCTGAGCTGAAGCGCCGGGGCTAAGCAGAGCCCTTCTGAGGGAGGTCAGTGGCTTCATTGACCTCCTTCTTCATCTTGTGCTGGCCATCGCCGTCGGTGTTCTCGCTGATCGTGTTCACGTCCTCGCCCGTCTCAGCGACGTCAGAAAAATCATTGGACATGACAGCGCCGCCGGGGCCCTGCGTAGCAGTGGGTTTCTTCGTATCGTTCATGGTGGTTCTCCTTCCGCAGGTCAAACAATCTGCAGCGCAATTAGGTCCCGCCGACGGAGCTCCGCATGACCGTGATCGATGCCATCAATCGAGGTCAGCGACTGGCCGTCACAGACGACGGTCAGGGATCTGACAGCCTTCGGAACTGCGAAGGTGAACTGATGAGTTTCTCCTGGAGCGGGCGAAACATCAGATCGTCTTTGGGGAGTAACAAATGCCCGATCACTATGGGACGCTTCCTGCTGCGTTGATCTATCACGAGGCAAGAGGCAATGCGGCTTGGACCGCTGCCGGTGTCGATGATGCCAAGCGCGCTGCTGCGCTGGTGCGTGCTTCGCAGGCTCTGGATGCCCTCTATGGCGCGCGCTATCCGGGTGTAATCGCTTCAGCCGATCAGGATCTCCTCTGGCCGCGCACTGACGTGATCTGGCGCGGCGAGGATCTGGCCGCCGACGTTGTGCCGGCGCCGATCGAGAAAGCCGCCTATGAGCTTTCGCTTCGGGAGCTGGTGAAGCCTGGATCGCTTGCGCCGGATGTGAAGGCCGGACCGCAGAAGGTTCTGACGGAGGTCAAGGGCGTCAAGTGGAGCGTGGTGGGTGACACATCCTCAAGAGCCGCTCTGCCCATCGTTGATGGTATCCTTGCGGAGATCCTCACGCATGCTCGAACCGGCACCACCGTCACTACGTTGGCGAGGTTCTGATGTCCGAAGACTGGAACGCGATCGCGGCGGAAGTGGCTGAGGCCATCCGCTCGGTCTCCGACGTCTCCCAGCCGAACGGCTACCCGGTGACGCTGAGAATCCCCGGCACGTTGACCGGCCCAGACTGGGACCCGACCATCGGCCCGCCAACATACAAGACGCTGTACGCCGTAGAGGGGTTTCAAGAGATCCGAGATGCCTCCGGCACGCTGATAGGCCAGACGCGCCACACGCTGACCGTTGCGGCCGATGCTGAGGCTGTGCCGATGAAGAGCTATCGCGTGGCGCTTGGCATTGCCGCTGAGGATGCCGACGAGGCAAGCGCGTGGGTGGAGATCCTGGAGGTGAGACCCCTCGCTCCCGCCGGCGTGGCTGCTTTGTATGAGGTTGACCTAGTAGACTAGCGCGGGAAGCGATAATTCGATCACTGCAAGTGGGTCAGTTGCACCCAAACTGTGTGCAAGTGCCCATGAAGCTATCGCCTCTGCTGTCGGTGCCGCTGTATGTTGAGAGGCCGCTGCCGTGGTGGTGGCGCTGCATATTCCAGCTGTTACCGTTCGTGTTGCCGTTGGTATAAACGGAGTTCCCGACACTCATATCCGTTTGGCTCCAAGAGCTGCCGGTACCGGCGTTGTGTCCATTGGTGATGGTGGTGTTACCGAACCTGTTGACAGTGTAGCTGTTGCCTTGCGTGTCGGTGCAACTCGTCAAGGCTCCGCTACCGACGCACATAGCCGATGCTTGTGCCGCTGAAATGGCAAAGATGGCCGCAGTAAGAAGTTTTCTCATGATGTTCTCCCTCTGGGAGGCAATCTGCACTTCGCGCGGCGTGAAGTCGACAAGAATTTCCCACCCATAACTATTCAAATGCTTGTTCAACAGCAAGCCGTTCCCATTGCGGCTCGCACATCACCCGCGACGCAATACCTTTCGGAAAGGGAATCAACATGACAAAGATCAAGGTGAAGGTTGTCCGGCCTTTCGAGCGCTACAAGATCGGTGACACGCCGAATCTTTCGGCAGTCAAGGCTTCGGCGCTGGAGAAGCTCGGCCTTGTGGAGCCGGCCACCAAGACCGCTGAAAAGCAGATCGCCCAGGCTGACCAGGCCAAGCCCTCCGCATGACTTTCGAGGAACTCCTCAGCACCTATGAGCCTCGCCTTGCTGCGGCGTTCCGTGAGGGTGTGGAAGCCATTAAGTCGGGCATCGTTCTGCAGCGGGTTATCGAACGGCTGGAGCGGCGGGACTTGGACGGCGCCATAGAGGCGATGATCCTAGAGCCGGAGGCGTTCTCTGCCCTCGACATCGCACTTCAGGAGGCATTCAACGCCGGCGGGATCAATGCTGTGGGTGAGTTGCCCACAGTGCGAGATCCCGAAGGTGCCAAGGTTGTCTTCCGCTTCGGCGTTAGGAACCTAGAGTCCGAGGCGATCCTTCGTGAGCTGTCGTCATCGATGGTGACGCACATCACCGATGATCAGCGGCAGGGTGTCCGGTATGCTCTGGAGCAGGGGCTGATGCGGGGGGCCAATCCGCGCCAGACGGCCCTTGATGTCGTCGGCCGGCTCAGCCGGATCACAGGCAAGCGTGAAGGCGGCGCTATTGGCCTCACGAAACATCAGATCGAATACATCGAGCGTGCCAGGCAGAACCTCCTCTCCGGAGATCCTGACCTGATGAAGAAGTATCTGGACCTCACGACGAGGGACAAGCGCTTCGACCGCACCATTGCTAAGGCCATGCGGGAGGGCAAGCCCCTCAAAGCTGACGATGTGCAGCGAATCATCATTCGCCTGAACGACAACAATCTCCGCCTTCGTGGCGAGATGGTCGCCCGCACCGAGACCATGATGGCGCTCGGCTCTGCGCGAGACAATGCCATCCGTCAGCAGATCGCAGCCGGAAAGATCGAAGCGCAGGACGTGACGAAGATCTGGCGATCGGCAGGCGACAGCCGGGTAAGGCACACCCACCGGGCGCTCAATAATACGGCCGTTCCGGTCGATGGCGTCTTCATCAGTCCGTCAGGGGCTGCTCTTCGCTACCCAGGAGACCCAAGGGCGCCGATCAACGAGATTTCCGGGTGCAGGTGCCACGTGACCTACAAAGTGGGGTACGCAGACGCTGTGGGGCGCAGGTTCCGGGCTGCGACTGTCTGATGGCAAAGCTATCGTTCTCGGCTCAAGTGGCGGCCTTCGCGGAGAGGGTCCCCGGCGCCATCGAGGCTGTCTTCAAGGAGAGCGTGCAGGAAGTTGTCGAGGAGATGCAGAAGCCGGTCGGGCAGGGCGGGCGCATGCGCGTCGACACTGGCTTCCTCCGAGCCTCGCTAATGGCATCAACCGCGGCCATGCCAAGGATAAATCCTGGCGCTCAACCTGCAGACGGCGGAAGCTATGTTGCTGATTTCGGGCAGATCGAGGCAGTTATCGCCGGTGCCGACGTCCACGACACGCTCTATTTCGGCTACACCGCGGCCTATGCAGGCCATCGAGAGTTCGGGAGCAACGGCCAGCCGCCAGACGCATTCGTGCGCTCGGCGGCTCAACAGTGGCAGGGGATAGTCGAGAGGCGGGCGGCCGACCTTAAGCGTCGTTTAGGTCCCTAGCGTCGTCCGATCGCTTCACAAGAGCAGCCTGAAGCGTGAACAGCACCTTCCGGGCGGTCGCCAGAACATTGCCGCCGAATTCAGTCTCGCCGCTCTCCCTGGCAAGCAGGATCCACGCTTCGTGAAGCTTGGAATGGACCTGGTCATCGGTGAGGGGCGGCTTTTCAGACATTGATAGGGATTTACACGAATGGCCACTGGTGTGGAAGCGAACATCTTCGCGGCGCTGTCCGGCCGGCTGACGACTCTCGTTCTCAACCCTGCGCTGCCGATCTCCTGGCCGAACCTGGAGTTTCCACCGGCCGGGCAGACGAAGCCAAAGGAATACCTGGAGGTCAACTACCTCCCGAACCGGACGAACACCCGCACGCTCTCCGCCGGCCGTCAGCAGCACCGGGGCATCTTCCAGGTCTCTGTCCACCATCGCGACGGCGCCGGCTTGGTGAAGCCGTTGCAGATCGCAGACCAGATAATCGCCCACTTTCCGCTCGGGCTCATCCTCGACCAGAGCGGTGTCCGCGTGAAGATCTACCGCAAGCCCTACGCCATCCCACAGCCGCCTCAGAACGGCTCCCTGATGGTCCCTGTCACCGTGGAATACGAGACCTTCCAGCCATAAAGGAGCACTGCCGTGGCTATCACGACCGCAACCGGCGCCATCTACTCGATCGGCGCAGTCACCGAGATCGACTACACCTCGGACGCTACGGCGCTTGCCGGCTTCGAGGCTATCACCTGGATACCCATCGGGGAGGTCGAAGACGGCGGCGAGATCGGTGACGAATCCTCAGACGTCACGTTCCAGTCCCTCAGCGACGGCCGTGTCCGTCACCTGAAGGGCGCCCGCGATGCCGGCACCTTGGCACTCGTCGTCGGTGATGACCCGCTCGACCCGGGCCAGATCGCGCTCCGGGCGGCTGAGCAGACCAAGTTCCAGTACCCGTTCAAGATCGAATACGAGGATGCGCCGGGCCCGACCTATGACAACAGCGTCGATTACTTCCTTGGTCTGGTCATGTCGGCTCGCAAGCAGGTTGGAAGCGGGGACAACGTCCTGCGCCGGACCTTCAACATCGGGATCAACACCGAGATCCTGACCGTCGACACTGAAGTCCCCACGCCGTAAGGAGCGCCAATGTTCGATATCTCCACCTTCGAGACGTTCGACTTCGATCAGGTCTCAGATCTCGAAATCATGCACCCGGTCACCGGTCAGCCTACGGGCCTGGTGGTTGGGGTGCGCTCCTACCGATCCGAATCCGTGAAGGCGGTTCAGCGTCGCCTCGGTAATGCTGCCATCCTCGCCAACAAGAAGAACCCGAAGCGGGCAGGGACAGTCGAGGAGGTAGAGGAAAAGACCAACGAGATTGTTGCCGCCGCTGTGGCGCGCTGGAACATGAAGGACGGCGGCAAGGACGTTCCCGCCACGCCTGAGAGCGTGATGAGGATCATCAGCCAGCCGCGGTTCTTCTTCATCGCAGAGCAGATCGACGCTCGGGCTGATGAGGACGCCCGTTTTATGACGCCCTCGCCGAAGAGCTAACCGACTTCGCGAGGGCAAGCTTCCTCCCGAGAAGGAAGAACGAACCAGCCCCGGAAATTGCTGAGGATCTGCTCTACGTCTGGGACTGGTTCATCGACCTGCACAACGCCCGCCAGTCTGGCTTTTCAGCCAATCCCATCCCCTACAGCGAGATCGACGCCTACCGCCGCATGACTGGGGCGGTGATGACCTCGTGGGAGGTCACGACCCTTCGGAAGATGGATGTCGCGGCGCTCTCGGTCATCAACAAGACCGGCGGGCACAAACGGGATGAAGCCTCGGAGGCCGATGTGGCTGAAGCCAAGCTTCGTATCCGTGGTGCGGCCCTAAAGGGGCGCCGCGTTGTAAAGAGAGACAGAGGAACGTCGAATGGCTGAGTTGGCATCCCTCGGGATTGAGGTGCAGGCGACGAATGTCGATCAGGCCTCGTCCAAGCTCGACAAGCTCTCTGGCGCTGCCAAGCGTGCTGAAGCCGCTGTTGATGGCCTCGGTCCTGCGTCTTCCAAGGCTGGGCAGATGGCGGCCCGGGCTGCCGATGAAGCGACGACGGCACTCAACGCCGAAGCTGTCGCGGCGACCAAGGCAGCGGGGGCTATGCGCCTTCACGCTGCTGCCGCGAACCAGAATATGCGGGGCATGGGCGCTGCATCCATGAACGTCGGCAACCTGGCTGCCCAGTTCCAGGATATCGCAGTGACCTCCGCGATGGCCATGAACCCGCTCCAGATCGCCCTCCAGCAGGGAACGCAGATCAGCGCCGTGCTCGGGCCTATGGGCGCGGCCGGCGCTGTCAGGGCTCTAGGCTCGGCCTTCCTTGCGATCATCTCGCCTGTCGCCCTCGTTACCATCGCTCTTGTAGCCCTCGTGGCCGCTGGTCTCCAGATGGTCGAGTGGCCTCAGCTTGCGGCGGCAGCACTGGTTGGCGTTGCTGATGGACTGCAGGTAATAGCGCCTTATGCCGTCGCAGCAGCTGCCGCCCTTGCACTGCTCTACTCGCCCGTCATCATCGGTGGCTTGGTGCAACTGATCGCGCTCCTCGGCCGTCTGTCGATAGCTGCGGTCACGCTGGCCGCGTCCTTCGCCGCCGCGAACCCTGCGCTCGCCTTCATCATCGGCATCACGGCTGCCATTGCCGCCGCGAACATCTTTCGTGACGAACTGGCTGCCATCTTCGGTCGGGACATCGTCGAAGACGCGAAGAACGGCATCAACGGCATCATCGGAGCGTTTGTCGGCGGCTATGAGGGCATCAGGGCTACTTGGTCCAGGCTGCCGGCTGCTCTGGGCGATATCGTGGTCTCGACCGCGAACGCCGTCATCACCGGGATCGAGAACATGATCAACCGCGTCTCGACCGCGATCAATGGCTACATCCAGAGCGTCAATTCCATGCTCGGCTCCCTGCCTTTCGGCGTGGGTGAGGGTATGGAGATCGGCTCCATCGGGTCGGTCAGCCTTGGCCGACTGGACAACTCCTATGCCGGCGCCGCAAACGCGGTCGAATCTACCATCGGCTCGTCCATGTCCGAAGCTATGGGACGCGACTATGTCGGCGGCTTCGGGGAAGCGATATCTCGAGGCGCTTCCGCCGCCTCTGCCAAGCTCAAGGAGCTTGCGAAGAGCCTGACGGAGGTCGATGACAAGTCGAAGAGAAAGAAGGGCCGGGGCGGAAAGACCGAAGAGGAGAAATACTCCGACATCGTAGATGGTGCGAACCGCCGCATTACTTCGCTCGAGGCTGAACGCGCTGCTCTTGGCATGACCGAAGAGGCCGCCGCCGCTCTCAGATATGAGACTGAACTGCTCAACCAGGCGCAGCAGACGGGCATCACGCTCACTGAGGCGCAGAAGGGCGAGCTTTCGGCTCTGGGTTCGGTCATGGCCTCGATCGAGACCGCCACGAAGAAGGCGAAGGAGGCGATGGAGTTCGCCCAGGACGTCTCCCGCGGCTTTGTCGATGACTTCGTTTCCGGACTGGCCAACGGAGAGGGCGCGTGGAAGTCCTTCGCCAACGCTGCCATGAATGCCCTCAGCAAGATCGCTGACAAGCTGATGGACTCTGCCTTCGACAGTCTCTTCGGGGGTGGTGCCGGTGGCGGCATGGGCGGCCTTTTCGGCGGTCTGTTCGGAGGTGGTGCCAGCATGTTCCCATCGCGCCCGGGCGTCGGCCTGTTTGCCTCTGGCGGCTACACCGGAAGCGGCGCGGCTCACCAGGCTGCTGGCATCGTCCACGGCGGCGAGTTCGTTTTCTCGAAGAAGGCGACCGACCGTCTCGGTGTTGCCAACCTCAACAGCATGCACAAGCGCGCCAAGGGCTATGCCAGCGGCGGCCATGTCGCTCCGGTCATGCCGGCTAATGCAAATGCTCCCGCCTCGCAGCCATCGAACACTCACGTCACCGTAGGCGTGGCCGTCGATGACGAGGGAAACCTAAAGGCCTACGTCAAGAACGTGGCTCGGCAGGAATCGAATGCTTCCGTTCGCCAGTATGACGCGAAGCTTCCCAGCCGGATCGCGAACGCGCAGAAGCGGAGAATGGCTTAATGGCTATCATCGATCTGCCGGACGATGAGGTTGTCGAATGCACCTTCACCATGGATGAGGGCGTGGCTTCCTCCGGCTACAATCGGGGGAAGTCGTTCAACCTCAGCCAGGTTGCGGATCCGGTATGGCGAGTGAGCGTTGAAACCGCGCCGCTCGACCGTGCTGACCGCCAGCGCTGGCACGCCTGGAAGCTCTCCCTCCGGGGCGGCATGAACCGCTTTCGATGCTTCGACATCGGCCAGATGGCACCGCTTGCCTACGAAGGGGTTCAGACACCGCAGGATATAGCCCCAGGTTGGGCAGGAACAGCGACGGTGACCACGCTTGGCCTATCGGGCGCCCTCACGCTTGGCGGCGTTCCTGCGAGCTATATTGCGACGGCGGGTGATCGGGTGGAGCTGTCTGAAGGCTCGTTCACGGCGCTCTACGAGATCGTGGCGCCGGCCACGGCAACATCGGGCGGGGCTCTTGCCCTCTCGGTCGCACCGTTTCTGCACACCTCAATCTTTACGACGGCAGCCGTCGCCCGTCTGTGGCGACCTCGGGCACTATTCATCATGGATCACACGTCGTGGTTTCATCAGGTAGTGGCCAATCCGACGCCAGCAATGTTCGAAGGGTATCAGGTGCTGCAATGACCCTCTCGACAGCCGTCAAGAACCTCTACAACGAAGGCCGCATTTCGACGCGGCAGATGATCCGGTTCCAGTTCGGGTCCGGCATCTATGGGCTGATTGCCCGCAGCGAGCCGCTGACGTTCGAAGGCCTCATCTACAAGCCGTTCGGCCTGATCGAGGTTTCCGATCTTGGCGGCGGGACGGGCACGACTGCTGACGGCAGCTTCACCCTGACGCTGGCGGAAAGTCCTGACGATGGGCTGACACCTGAAGTTCTGATCCAGATCGAGGATGAGGACTATCGGGATCGACCCGTGCGGGTGATGGATGCTCACTTCCATCCCGACACGGGTGAGCTGGTACAGGTGGAGACTGTGGCTCGGGGCTACGTCGACACCATCCCGCATAATCAGGATGCAGAGCGCGGCTATACACTGACCGCGAACTGCGAAGGCAGGCAGCTCGATTACAGCCGCAAGAATGGGCGGGTGCGCTCCTCTGCCGACCAGCAGCGCCGCGCACCCGGCGACAAGTTCTTCGAGCACGCCGGCAGGGCAGGGCGCGTCGAGGTGCTTTGGGGTCGGACGAAGTCACAGGGATAACTCATGAGACAGCCAGACTGGCAAGAACGCCTCAACGCGGTTGTGGCGAAGCATCAGGCCGTCGATGGCGCATGGGGCACGTCCGATTGCTGGACGCTCACCATGGACGCCATAGAGGCCGTGCAGGGCAAGCGGATCCTGTCCAAGCTCCGCCGCTACAAAAGTGAGGCCGCCGGCTACCGACTGTTCGCCAAAGCCGGCTTCAAGACCGTCGAGGAGGCGTTGGCGTCCGTGCTGGAGCCTGTGCCGGTTCTCATGGCGCAGCGTGGCGATGTCGGCGTGATCGAGCGCGAGGGCGTCATCTCGTCGGGCGTATTCACCTCCGCAGGCTTTGCCGTCCGCACGATCTATGGCCGCAGCGACACTGTCGGCGGCAAGCGCGTCGATACCGTCACCGGCTCCGACGTCCAGTTCCTGCCCATCTCGGCAGTGAAGACAGCTTTTCAGGTTAGATAAATGCCCTTCATTTCAGCCATTACAGCCGCCGTCTTTGGCGCCGGCACGATCGCTGCTGGCATTGCCTCGGCCGCCATCGGCATCGGCCTCAACTTCGTCGTCGGGAAGCTGCAGGCCAGCCGCGCCAAGAAGGATGCAAAGCAGGCCGGCGGCACGCAGTTCGATCGCGAGTATGGCGAGAACGTCAGCCGGAAGATCGCCTGCGGCTATGTCGGGATTGCCGGTCACGACGTCTACGTCAACACCCACGGCACATCCAACAAGGAACTTCAGCAGGTCTTTGCGCTGTCTGACTTTCCCTGCGACGGCCTTTCGCGGGTATGGGCGGGCGGCAATGAGCTGCCACTGACGCTGGAAAGCGACGTTGGATATGCCCAGGTCTTCCTGGTGCCCAGCGGCGATTATGCCGGCGTCAGGTTCACCTTCTACAGAGGAACGCAGACCAGCGCCGACAGCGCCCTCGTGACGAATGCCAACCCATCTAGCAGGTGGTCTGCGGACCACATCGGAGATGGCATGTGCTACGTGCTCGCAACCTTGACTTACGACCAGGAGCGTCTGAACAGCTTTCCGGAGTTTTTCTTCGAGATCCGCGGCGCCCGGCTCTATGACCCACGCAAAGACACCACTGCCGGCGGGTCAGGCTCCCATCGTTGGGGGGACTATTCCACATACGAGTTCAGCGAAAACCCGGTGGTCATGGATTACAACTACCGGCGCGGCTTCTCGTGGAACGGCGATATGTTCTGCGGCATGGGGATGGCAACCGAAGATCTGCCGATCGCCAACTACGCCACGGCAGCCAACATTTGTGACGAAGTCGAGGGCGGCGAGGCGCGTTACCGTTGCTCCGTTCTTCTCGATTGCGATGTTGACCACGGCGATAACATCGACGCGCTGATGCAAGCGTGCGGCGGAATGGTCATCGACAGCGTCGACGGCTCCTGGCCACTCATCGGGACGGCTCAGCCCATCGTCGCGACATTCACGGATGACGACCTGATCACGGACGAGCCGGTGCGTTACCAGCGCCGCCGCTCGATGGCTGATCTCGTCAATTCAGTTGGCGGCACCTATCCGGAGCCCTCCAACATGTGGAGCCCGGCCGGCTACGATACGCAGACGAATGCCAGCCAGGTGGCGCTTGACCGCCGCACCCGCGACCTCGCCATCAACTTCGCCACGGTGCCCTCCAAGCGCCAGGCCAACCAGCTGGCCTCGATCTACTACAACGAGAACCGCTATGAGGCGACGGCAGACATCGTGCTGCGTCCATACTTCCAGGACATCAAGGTCGGTGACTGGGTGCAGTGGAATTCGGCGCGCTACGGCGACCGCGTCTATATCGTCCAGAGCCGGTCTATCAGCGCTCTGACGAGTGACGGGCCGCGGAATGTGTCGCTGTCGTTGCAGGAGCGCGACGGGGCGATATATGCCGGGGCTGGTGTCGTGCCTCCGGTTATCGGTGTGCCGAACGGAGAGCCGGTCTATCTCAACGAGCTGCCGGATTGGACGGTGGCTCCCGTCCTCAGCACCGGGCCGGATGGCCGAACCTATCCAGCCTTCCGCATGTCATGGTCTCCGTTCGATGACGTCTCCGTCACTGGCATCGAGTTTCGCTGGTGGCCGAAGACGGAGCCGACCAACATCTTCTACAAGTCCTCTCCTCCTGACGTGACGCTTTCATTCATCCAGGAGGGCATCGTCAGCGAGCGCATCTATGTCTTCCAGCATCGCCTGACGGCGCCAGGCCGGGTGACTGGCTGGTCTGCGGAGGTGGAGGAAACATCGCTCGATGGCGGCAATGGCGATCTGGAGGTCTACCTCGCCAACCTCAACCAGGAGGTGAAGGACGTCTTCGCGCAGATCTTCCAGACGCTTGGCGACACGCGCCCGCTGCTGGAGCAGTTGCTGACGAACTTCCAGCTCGACGCAGTCTCGACAGAGGTTTCTCGCCGCCGGCTGGAGGCATCATTCGATCGCTCGACGGCATACTTCGAAGAGCAGATCGCGGTGGCAGCCAACGAGCTTGAGGCGGTCGCGGCGCAGATCACGGAAGTCTACGCGGCAATCGACGAGGGCTTTGCGCAAGGCCGGATCGAGTTCCGTGCTGCGGCCAATCAGGCCGGCGTTGATGCTCGCTTCGCTGTGGCGCTGCGCGGTTCTACCGGCGATGCCTTCAAGGAGAGCGGCTTCTTCCTCGAGCTCTACACCGTGGCAGGAATCCAGAAGTCGCGGTTCGCCGTGCTGGCTGACCAGTTCGTCGTCACTGACGGGACCAATAGCACCTTGCCGATGATCTTTGAGGGTGGCGTGCTGAAGCTTCAGATCGCCAACATTGGGACAGTCACGGCGGGTCTGCTGCAGAGCCCGACCGGCAAGATGGTCATCAACCTGGGCAGTGGCTTCATCTCAATATCGGACTAAAGTATGGCTCAACGGTTCTACTCTGCGGCTGGACGCATCATCTTCAGTAAGCCTGGATATGATGCGTCCCCATCGCTGCCTGACTCCTTCAAGATTTTTGATAGCGATTGGAGCTTTGGCTATGTGCTCATTGCCTCCGGTTCCCTTAACCTTGGCGTTGGAACGCATGTGATCTCGTTCCCGACGCAGCACTTCATTCCCGCCGTCGAGGTTGCCGCATATGAATCCCGCGGCGGCCGGGACTACTTGAACGGTGCGAGCATCATTTCCGTGTCCACAAACAGCTTCACGATCCAGATCTTCGATAATGACGTCTATCGAGTGGATTACTCGGTGCTTGGAGTGTCGCAATGAGTGAGCGGACGAGGATCGGGAATAGCGCCTTTGGCGTCCCTGGAATTTTCGTCAGTCAACCAGGGGATGACGTTTCGTTCCCCACCAAGGCTATGCTGTTGGATAGCCGATATGATGCGCTGGAGATCCACACTCGGGGGCGCGTCTCGGTTCCGGAGATAGGGACCAACGCGGACATCGTCTCGTATCAGGCTACGATCAATTATCCGAGCCTTGGCTACATCCCTCACATCACATGGGGCGCTGTCATCAACGACGGCCAGACAATCTACTATCCGCCCGGCCCGATCGATCTCGCCAATGGCAACGTGTATAGTTCTCAGGACATCGTCGCGTGGCTGACGCCAAGCCAATTTACATACGGAATCACCATTCCGATCCCATCGCGAAGCATCGACCTGTTCTATGTCATCTATCGCAACCCGCAACAGTCTCCGACGCTGACGCCCTCGGGGACGGAGCGGGTCTTCATCGGCAATGACGGCGGATCCTTCAAGATGCGCGTCTCGAAGGCTGGCTATCAAGCCCGCTCCGCAAGCAGAGACCAATGCCTGATACATGAGGACAAGCGGCCGTTAATCCCTGTCCTGACCGGGGTTGTCAGCCTGGCAGCAAATCAAACCATAGACGTCTCGCTCGGGCGAAGTTTTGACTTCCCGCCCAGAATTATTGCTCGGAGAGCTGACGGTCGGAGTGCTGGCTGTCGTCTCAGCTTAAGCAGCGGTGTGCTTCGTTTCCGCACTGGGAGCGAGCCCATGACGATTCGCTACGCGATCTACCACCCAGAATAAGGCTCCATAAATGGCAACCTCCTATTACTCGACAGGGACCATCACCCTGACGAACGGTAGCGCCGTGGTCACGGGTATCGGCACGGCGTGGTCGACGGCGCTGATCGCCAGCGGCAACATCTTCGTGCAGGCGCCAGGCAACCCTCTTCCGATCGCCACGGTGGACAGCGACACGCAGATCACGGCTCAGCTGGAATGGAGAGGGGCCAGCGGGACGTATGAGTACAATATTCAACTGGACCCAAGCCTCGCCAACAGCGCGCTGAATGCAAGCAATCTCGCCTATCTTCTGTCCGAGCTCCGCCAGGGCACCATCTTCAAATACGATGCCGCCGGCACTCTGGCAGATCGCGACTTGTTCAATGGCCGGTCCAAGGGCTTCAGCTACCTGGTGACGGAGGGTGAGTCCGCCTTCCTTTACGTCAAGGCGAGCGCCACCAGCGGCGACTGGGATGGACCTTTCGCCTATGGCCGCGGTGATGTTGGTCCTGAAGGTCCTGTCGGAACCCTTAATCCCCGCGGCACCTACAGCGGCGCGACCGCCTACGCTGCAAACGACAACGTGCTCTATAACGGCTCGTCCTGGGTGGCGCTGCAGTCGACCACGGGCAACGCTCCGCCGACGCTGCCAACGACTTCGAATGCCTATTGGTCGCTGCTGGCGGCGAAAGGCGCCGACGGTGCTGGCATCGGCGATGTGGTGGGGCCGTCTGTGGCGGTCGACGGCCAGCTGGCCGCGTTCGATGGCGTGACGGGGAAGCTCCTGAAGGACACCGGCATCCTTCCTGACAAGCTGCTGCGGGCCGATGTTTCGCAGACCTTTTCGGACGTCGAGAAGGCTACCATCCGCGAAAATGCCGGGATTGTCGCCGCAGGGAAAAACCTGATTATCAACGGCCGCGGCCAGGTTAACCAGCGGGCCTACGTCAGCGGCACAGCCACAGCCACAGCCAATCAATACACCCTGGACCGCTGGCGTGTGGTGACCGCGGGGCAGAATCTGTCCTTCGCTGGAACCAACGCGAAGCGCACCATGACCGCGCCCGCTGGTGGTGTTGAGCAAGTCATCGAAGGCGCTAGCGTCGTTGGTGGGACCTACGCAATCAGCTGGACAGGCACAGCGACATGCACGGTTGACGGCGTTGCGAAAGCAAAGGGCGGGACCTTCACGCTGACGGAAAATACAGATGCCGTGGTCCGTTTCAGTTCCGGCACCTTCACCGACGTTCAAGTCGAATTCGGAAAAGAGGCGACGGAGTTCGAAGGCAGGCTTTACCCGGCAGAGATGGCCCTTTGCCAGAGATACCACGAGCGGGGTAGGATGCTTCTCTATATCGCCGCCCCCGGCGCCACACAGCACGTAGCAACCCAACGTTTCGCGGTCTACAAGCGCGCGGCACCAACGATCTCGGGCTTGTCAGCCGGCCACAGCGTGCAGAGCGTCGCGCCAGGCGAATTCGACCTGAACAACTCAACCAGTTACGTTTCGTCCACATGGACTGCTGACGCGGAGATCTACCAATGAAGGTTCTCGGCTCTACGGAAGGCGGCTTGATTCGCGTGATCCTCGACGGAGAAGATACGGAAAGCTACGTTCCCGACGACATGAGCAACGGCCATCGTCGTATGATTGCGGAGTGGGAGGCGGCCGGGAATGACGTGCCGGCTTTCAGCCTTGAACCTGCAGTCGCACAGCCACTAACCGCCCGCCAGTTACGCCTCGGCCTCGTCGCCAACGGCATCGCAATGGAGCAGGTCGAGGTGGCAATCGCCGCGATCGAGGATACACAGCAACGCGCCGTGGCGTTTGTGGAATGGGAATATGCCGCGCAGTTCGAGCGAGACCACCCGCTTATTGCGTCTATCGGCGCGGCGCTTGGCCTAACCGCAGAGCAGGTGGATGCAATGTGGGCGGAGGCGATTTAACCTCGAGAGCGTTCCTGTTCAAGCCGGAGGAGGTAGGATGAGCCATAGCGAAACGATGGCGCCGCCAACAACGTAGCCGAAGACCCGCATTCTGGGGCTAATCTGCACTATTTTTTCTCCGCTTAGAATGAGTCTTCTTACTGCAGAGCCGGCAATATCTCAATTGCAGGGCCGCAACACCCCGCCTCTTCTCGCCATCCCCATTGCCGGGCATGCCGGCAGCACCACAACTGTCGCCTTAGAACTCGAATTCCTGCTCACGGCGACCGGTTTCTTCCTGAAACGCCTGCTGCCATGGGTCGAAGAATTCGATCTTCGAGTCTTCAATGGCGCGATTTTCAGCTTCCGGAGCGGTCTGTTCGTCCTGGATCATGATTGCTACCAAGTTGGGTACGCCGGAGATCGGCCTGCGTCTGAATCTACAGAGACTTGCGGGCCGTCGCAAATGAACTCGTGTTGCCGATTGTTACTGTTGGAGGGCAGCTCCCACCACGGAACACCAACATGAACCGAGCGAAACTAGCCAGCGTTATCGCGGCTCGGACATCCCAAGGTTTGCCACAGCCTCTGCAAGGGGCGTGAAGTCCGAACCAGGCAATACAAACACTGGAGCGGTCACCGCCACGGCGGCACCTATAAAGTACATCACGAGCTTCAGTCGCCGGCTACGACGCGCCCCAACGCCCGACCAATCGTACTGCATTGCCTGATCCTCATGATCTGAGCCGCAACTGCGGCCAGTAAATTAGCAGCCCCTCAATCTTCCGCAAGCCTTGCGCGAAGCTGATCAAGACCACCCATAGCTTGGAGGATACCATGAACCTGCCCCTCACGGCGGAGCACATCCGCTTGGCTGCAAAAGGCAAGGGAAGCGATGCAAACCTGCGTTCCGTCCTCAGCTCTCTCGATCGATATGGCGCGGATGTCGGCCTCGATCGACTGCACCGGCTCATCCACTACCTGGCGCAGCTGATGCACGAGAGCGGCTCGTTCAAGTGGGACCAGGAAATCTGGGGTCCCACTGCGGCGCAGCAGCGCTACGATACTCGCACGGACCTAGGCAATACGCCAGAGAGGGACGGCGACGGCTACCGCTACCGGGGCCGTGGACCGATCCAACTGACCGGCAAGGACAACTATCGGCAGTTTCGCGACTGGTGCAGCAAGCAGGGCTATAGCTGCCCAGACTTCGTTGCTGATCCCGATGCAGTCAATACCGATCCTTGGGAAGGGCTCGTGCCGATCTGGTACTGGACGAGCCGGGACCTCAACAAGTGGGCCGATCAGAACGACATTGAGACTATCACCAGGAAGATCAACGGCGGCAAGAACGGTCTGGCCGATCGGTTGGATTATTATGGCCGGCTGGCGCTCGTCGTCTGCGGGTACGGCGTGAGCGAGGCTGAGGTTCGCCGGTTTCAGGCGGACCATGGCTTGGAGGCTGATGGCGACGTCGGTCCGAAGACACGGTCTGCCTTGCACAAGCGCTTGGTCGAGCTCGGCGGTACAGCTTCCGAATCCGTCAGATCTTCGCCAGTTGTCGAAGAGACAGTCGTTGAGCGGCAGGTGGAAGTTGCGGTGGACCGACCGGTGGTCACGGAAAAGGTGGAGAAAGAGGTTCGGCAGAAGACGAACTGGCTATCCACCGCCTTCGCTACCGTCTTCGGAACGGGCGGGCTTCTGTCTTACCTGGCCGGCATGGATCGCGATGCCCTGATCATGGTGGCGAGTATCGGCGTGGTCGTCATCGCTGCAGTCCTGTTTGGCGGGGAATGGATCGTTCGGCGCGTGAAATCCATCCGTAAAGAGCTGGAGGCTTAGATGCTCGCCTTCATTTTCACCCCGCTTGGAAAGGCTATCGGTGCGGCTGCGTTGGCCCTTGCCGTCTTCTCCAGTGCATTCCTCTACGGCAAGTCCGTTGGCCGTCAGGGCGCCGCTGTCGAGGCGCTGGAGCGATCTGTAGAAGTTCTCCGCGAAAGGAGCGAGATCAATGACCAAGTTTCTTCTTCTGATGCCGCTGATCTGTGTGGGTCTATGGGGCTGTCCGAGCAAGACCGTCTCGAATGCGTGCGACGGCTGGTCGAAGCTGACCCCAAGCCTGGACACGTCGGTGACGATCCTGAAGGCTGATCGGCCTTTCGCTGATCAGGTGGCCTCTCACAATCGACAGGGGGTAAGGCAGAGGTGTTGGCAATGAGCAGCAACGCCAATCCCGGATACGTTGGCCCGGGCATCTGGATCCGGATCAGTCACCGCTTTGGCCCACGAATGATGGAATGGTTTTATGCCGCCCACATGATCCTCGTCGGCTACGTCCTGCTGCTCCCGTCGCAGACATTCAATCAGCCCGCCTTCATGGCGTTCCGTGACTTGGTGCCATCAGAGGACATAATGGGATGGTTCATGCTCCTGATCGGCTGCCTACGGATCGTCGGGCTGGTGATCAACGGTGCCCGCCGGAGCGTCACACCGCAGATCCGGCAATTCTCGGCAGGTATCGGCTGCCTCATCTGGTCCGGAATATCATATGGCTTCGCATCCTCTGATGTCGTGAGCACGTGGCTCGCCATCTACCCGCTGTTTGCGGTCGGCGAGCTCGTCAACATCCATCGTGCGGCTCACGACCAAGGGGAAATCAGGAATGGAACAACTGGCTAACCTGCCGCTCCCGGCACTGATGACCTTCGGCGCAGTGCTCGGCATCATCTTCGGCGTCCGGCATCTTGGCCTCCTGCAGGGCCAGAGGTCCGCTCCGAGCACCACCAACGCCGCCCAGGTGGCTGCGGTCATAGTCGATCCGACTGCCCTCAACAAGGTGACGACGGCGCTCGACGGTCATACCGAGGCCACCCGTGCTCTGACCAAAGCTTGCGAACAGATGGCAGAGCATGTGCGCTATCTGACGGCAGAGATGGATCGGATTAGGGAAGAGCTGCGGATCCAGCGCGAAATCAGGCGGGACCGCTAACGCCCGCACCACCGATTGCCCTGGTTCGGCCATGGCTGGGCAAGCCCTTCCTCGATCAACACCTGCCCGGCGTCCCTCCCGTCCGGCAGAATCACCCGCACAAGTGCCCGGCGATCGGAAGTCCGATCCTTCCCTCCGCTGTCCGCTATCTGGTAGCCCCCGGCCATAAGCCGTTGCAGCCGCTGGGTCGCTTCGTTCCCGATCTCAAGTTCGCGCCGGCACTCCGGCTTCGAGATCTCCGGAGCATCGATGTCCAACAGGCGCCACTTCACGCCACGCTCCCAGCCGGTGTCAGCGTCAACCAGACACGTCACGCCCCGTGCTGCCCGGTTCCCGCCGGAGCAGATCTCGATCGCCTCTGCCGGTCCCGCCAGTGCAGCAACCGCCGCGACCATTATCCCCACCTTCTTCAACTATCTATCCTCTCAGCCGCGCGTCTGTTCGTCCCAGCATTCCTCCACCATCTTGGCGGCTTCAGCTGCTGTCTCTTCCCAGCCGCTGTTCTGCTGCCAGGGTTTGCCGCCCTTCGGATACTGAATAGCCCAGTGCCATTGCGTTGCCTTCAGAGTCTGCTGGTCGAGGTATATACGGCCGATCTGGACATCCCCATCCCATCCGACATAATCCTCGTGAGACTTTCGGTCCAATCCGATCTCGTCTCCCCATGTGCGGGTCCAGCGATATTTCTTCTGCCAGGTCATCGGCAATCAGTAAGCTGCGGCCGGCGTCTATCAAGAACGCTTCAAGAACATGCTGCACGGATTTGCACGCAGCTGCACGTCAATTCGCACTTTGGTCTGCTTCTTCATGCAGAGTTGCGCACAGATGCCGAAGCGGCTGTAACGGCGAAAGTCCTACAAAATAAGGAAAGTGATGGTGCTGCTAGAGAGATTTGAACTCTCGGCCTCTCCCTTACCAAGGGAGCGTTTTCACCTGCTGGCTTGGTCAAATAGATTCCGGTGAAGGTTGGGAACGGTTTGAGCAAAAGGGTGTGGGTTACGAATGCGGCTAGCGATGACAGGCATCAAGCTTTCGATTTGGTCTTTCCGTTGGAGCAGCCTTGCGTGTAGATCCTCAACTCAATGGTCGAGACGCTAGCTGCCGACGATGCGCCGACGATCCTCGCGTTACCCCGCTGATCAAGGGAAAATACATTTGAAATTGCCTCTACAATGCTCCGCGCTGTGTGCGCTTGTCGTTGCTACGCCATGCGTTAGAGTCACAGGTGCGGCTGAGATCCGTCTTTCAGTCTCATTCGCCCTGATCGCTGGAGGGCCTGTCGGTTGAGCCAGCTAAAAAGAACAGTCGAGACTGTCATCTCGCTCCGCCATCTCAGAATGTCCCAGTCGCAAGCTCTCAGGAACACTGCCTTCAACTTCGCCGGCGTGATTTGGCGCGCCGGTTTGAGCATCCTCCTGATTCCGTTCTACGTGACCACGCTTGCGCCGCAAGAGTGGGGCCTCGTTGCCTTTTGTATAGCGCTACAGGGGATTCTGGCGCTCTGCGAAGTTGGCTTGGGTCAACTCATCCCCCGCGAGATCGCGCGCGCCAAAGCCTCGGGAGGGGCGAACCTGTCTCGGACGTTCGGGATCTTCTCTGCCGCATATCTAGGGGTTGGCGCGGTGGTGGCAGCACTGGGAATTGTGTTCGCAGGCTGGATCGAAACCGAATGGCTCCAAGGCACAGCGGCAGCGTCGTCTGGTCACACCGAGATACGGCTGGCATTCGTCATGTTTTTCTTCCAATTCTGGAATGCCGTGCATTTAGGTTTTTGGAACGGTACCCAAGAACAAAAGACGGTTAACGTCCGGCAGACCCTGTTTGCAACTGCAAAGCATGCGACGGCAGCATTGTTGGTGATGCTGTGGTCGCCAACAGCGGCGGCCTACCTGATTGGGTTTACCACTTTGACTGTTGTGGAGTGGTCCACGAACCGGTGGTCAATTCGGAAGCAGCTGGCCAACGAGCGCGCATTGGTGCGACTGACGGACGTGCTCGCACTTTTGAAAGAAACCGCAGGTCTTTCGGTCGCAATCTTCGCCGGTATGGCCGTTTCGCAGATTGACCGGTTCACGCTCTCGAGTCTTGTGCCCCTCGCGGATTACGGTCGTTACATCGCAGTCGCCAGTCTTGGCCTGGCGTTTTTCCAGATTCAGGGCCCTGTGCTAAATGCATTTCTGCCGCGCCTGTCAACAGAGCTTCCGCGCGGCGAACGCCGCTCGCTCCTGCAGCTTGCGGTGGCCCTTTTCGTATTAAACTTCTTGCCTTGCCTTTTGATGGCGGCGCTGGCGCCAACCATTCTTCGCTGGTGGATTCCGGACGCCGAAGTGCAATCCGTTGGCACGTTTCCGCTACAGCTGATATTCTTGGCCGTTGGCGTCAACTCGTTGTACCAGATCTTCTACCAACAGATGGTGGTGTTCGGCTCGGCTAGAGTGATCGGGACCATCAACTTACTAAACATCATCGTTGGGTCGACCTTCATGCTGTACTTCGGACCCCGCATCGGGGTGGAGGCTGGAGGGTGGGTGTGGTTGCTTTGCGCGACATTGCAGTTGGCGGGCGGCATTCTCTGGGCCGCAAACTCACAGGTAACGGCAGAGAGGACCCCAGGCAGGACTTCGAGCCGCGCAGCTTATTGGCGGATCACGTTTTGCTTTGCCGCGGTCGGCTTCATCGGTGCGCTAGTGATACAGGCGAACTTCTGGCCTGCACTGGCGGCAGGGTTGTCGGTGACTGACGTCGCTGCGCTTGCTCACTCGCTGCACGAAATCGGGACGCTCGAGACGCTGTTTTACATCGATCGGCTCGATCTGCTCGGCCTATTCATCCTCTACGCCCCGGGCTACCTGGTCGGCTCGTGGATGTTTGCCGTGGTCAATCTCGCACTATTATTGATCGCTGCCTGGCTATACGAGCAGTTGGTGCTGAATGGCAGATTTGCGAAATCGAACAGCTTTGCACTAGTCGGCATCTGCGCCAATGTTTTCTTGCTGCTGTTGATGCCAGGGCCGAACAAGGAGCTTCCGCTGCTGGTGCTGTCACTTGCAATCTGCTGGGCCTTGGTCACCCGCCCACGACACTGGATGGCCATCGGTATCGCCATCGCCGCTGCAGCTGCTTCTTTCCGGCTCGGGTATGGCGCCATCCTTGCAGCGATCGTCGTGACGACAGCCCTAGCTGAAAAGTTCGAACGATCAGAGACGGAAGTCGTTGTCGTACTTGGCGGCGCGTGCGCTGTAGTCGTTCCGCTCATCTGGCTTGGGGCGGAGTGGCTTCCACTGTTCCGCGTCAACATCGAGACCGCGCAAAGGATCGGTGGTCAGGTGCTCGCGGCACCTGACTTGTCGGTTTTGAGTATCATTCAAGCCTTGCTCGCGTGGTTAAAACGGTGCGTCCTTAACGTTGCCAGCCTCGCGATGTATCCCGTCGTTTGGCAGTCTACAGGCGCCCCGTACTGGGTCGGTGTTGGGTATTGGGTGTTCGGGATCCTGAATATCTTGGCCTTCGGCGCTTGCACCGTTACAGCCCTCGCAAGGCGTGCATTCCCGGATCGCGGGCGGCAGATCATGGCGATGTTGTGGCTCAGCGCATGGCTGATGCTTTCTGTTTCTTTGTACGTTCAGCCGCGGTATCAAATGGTGTTGCTTCCCATCGGACTCGCGACGTTCGCGGCGCTCACATCCCAAGCCAGAGTCTGGCTGCTCACATTCACAGTCTTGTGCGTTTGTGTCCCCATGGCGATGTGGTCCGATCGCCCTTTCCCCGTGGTACAGCCGGACGTATTCAAGGCCGATCCCTACGACTGGGTGCCGGAGCGGCGTTAGCGAGTCTGCGATGGCGCAATAAGTGAGCGAGGCCGCGCCCCCGGGTCCGAGGCACTCTTCTTTTCCGGGTGAGTCGCGTGGTAGTCCGCGACAGTAGCCAAGGAGATTGCGCCCACAAACTACAACCTAAATCTGTGCCTGGCAAAGCGTCAGGTGTAGCCTCGCCGGTGTCGGGTGGCACTTCATGACTTGCCAGCCTGTGAATGGTGAAGGCTGTCGATCCAGCCTTCGATCTCTCGCCAGATACGCATCGTCGACCCAGGGGCGCGGAGGAACTCGATCATGCGCCCAGCTATCTCTTCAGCATTGCTTTCCGAGGGCCAGATGCCGAACACCTGTTCGATGCACCAGGCGCTCCGGACGCTGAGGCCAGGTGGTGGAACACGTTCCGATATGCAAAATTGATGGCGGCTGAGGATGTACCTGACCGCGCCGACAGAAATTCCCTCTACAGCAGCAACCTGCGAAATGCTGCTGCCTCTCGCTCTGCGCAGGATGATCCGGTTATTTCGCTCGACGTTGCTCATCTAATCGAAACCTTGAACCGTCGCTCCAGTCAAAGGGCCGCATTGCTCAAAAAAAGCCCCGCACTGAGAAGAGCGGGGCACGAGGTAGGGGTTTGCCCGGCTTTCGATCGGACGCCGCTCCTATTGCACGACAGGTGTTGGGAGGCGAGGGCAGTTAAGGACGATCCGGTACTGCCGATCACATTCCCTTATCCAGGATGATCTGCAACTCACGAATCATTCCTGCGGCTGTCAGCAAAGCATCCCGAACCTCTTATGGTGTTTCGGCCGCAGTGCCGATTTCGGCGACCTGCCACTTCAGATCGCCCCATGCTGCCGGTCAAGCGTCCCGAGGTTCACTTGGGGCACGCTTCCGCCCGGGGAGTGCATCGTCAGGATCTCAGCCTGAACCAGTAGACCCGACCGATGGACCCGTCGAATGGCGGCGTTGAGAAGGCGGAGGGCTTCGGCCATGTTTTCTTCGGCTTCGGCCCGTTCTTCCAGTGCGGAGAGTTCAATGTTCATGCCGCCTATATGGAGAGTGAAGCAGCAGCTCGCTAGCCTGGCGGACCTCAGTCCGACTTCTTCTTGGTGATTGCGGCTAGAACGGTGTGATCGGGCATGTGAGACGGATCTCGGGAGAAGTTGCAGACGGGGCAGGGCACGCCGGCACCACCGCAGTGGCAGAGCCTTTACCTCCTTGGCGATGTCCTCTGAAATGGATCAGGATCTTTCGAAGGAAGGCTGCCACCCGCGCGCAAAGCCTCGACTGGATGTCACCTCCGTCAGCGCCAGCTGCAGCCTCAAGTGCCGGATATCGTCCAGCAGGGTGGCGATCGTCTGCCGCGCGTCTCCATCATGCCAGGCGAGGGCGGCTTCGACTTCGTCAACTGCTTCCTCTTGGGCGGCTTCTTCATTTGGTAACGCTGACACGGGTTCTCCTTCGCGCCGGAGCGCGTTCTTCTGGTCCAAATTTCAGATGGAGCGCCGCCGCCATGTGGCTCCGATGTTCTAGATATGTTCTAAGCCTGTTCTGAGTCAATGCTGTGATTTCTTATTAAGCATTTCCTGTTGCAATGGCGGCATGATCAAGCGCCCTCGCAAGCCGAACGCTCCGCTACTCGTCGACGAGAACCAGCCGCTGAAGAGCGGAAAGGTTAGGAAGCGCGACCCTCAACAACCAGAGCTCTTGTTCGATCCCATGCCGGATCGCATCGAGCCATGCCTGGCGAAGCTCGTCAGCAAGGCGCCCCAGGGCGACGAGTGGTCCTACGAACTGAAGTGGGACGGCTACCGGCTGGCTGTCCACGTGGAGCAGGGCAGGGTGCGGATCATCACCCGCGGCGGCCATGACTGGACCCACCGCTTTCCGGGCATCGAGGCTGCGGCGCGGGACTACGTGCCGACCACGATGATCCTCGATGGGGAGGCGGTCGTTCTGGACGAGCAGGGCCGCTCCGACTTCGGTCGGTTGCAGAACTCACTTGGTGGTCGGGGCGGCAAGCTGCCGGCAGGCAATGCCATTCTGTATGCCTTCGATCTGCTCTATCTCGACGGCCACGATTTGACAAAAATGGACTATGCCGCGCGTCGGTCGCTCCTGGAGGAGGTCGTTCCACCGGGGCGGGAGGGAGGCATCCGCCTTTCCGAGGAGTTCGACGTGGATCCGGACGTGCTGTTGCAGCACGCGTGTACCCACGAGCTCGAAGGCATCATCGCCAAGCACCGAGATCGTCCATATCGTTCTGGTCGGGCCGGCGACTGGCTGAAGATCAAGTGCGTGCAAAGCGACACCTTTGCGATCGTGGGTTATGAGCCGTCGAAAGCGATGCCTGGAGCTATAGGAAGCCTTCTGCTCGCAGGCTTAAAGGGCGCCGACTTCGTTTATGTCGGAAACGTGGGTACTGGATTTACCCATGATCAAGCGAGGGACCTGAAGAAGCAACTCGACAAGCTGAAAACTAGCGTCCCGCCCGTTCGCATCGCCGGGAAGAACTTGGTGCTGACAGCGCCAGCACTTCTGGCTGAGGTAAAGTTTCGGGCCTGGACACATACCGGAACACTCCGCCACGCCTCGTTCAAGGGGCTGCGTGAGGCAGCAGACTGGGCGGAGATCCGCCGGGTCTAAGTAACGCAGCAGCGCCAAATCAATGGGTTGGTCCTAACGGGGTGTTAAACTCGGTTTGTCCACTTGGGCTGAAGTTTGTGCTAGAGGTTCCCGCTGTGCTCATGGAGCGAATGAGGGGGGAGAGGGCTTGGCAACTCGATTAATTATAGATGGAGAGACGGGCGAGCAGAGGAGAGAAGAGGTTCCCGCGGAAGAGCTAGAGGAATTGAGGCTGATGGGGGAGCGACACGCTGCAATGCAAAAGTTGATGGCGCGGTCTGCTAGCGAAGCGGCTCTCAACGATCCAGACGTCATGAGGACATGGGGTGAACTCCACTCGCTTTGGGATGACATCGAGCAATGGCTGTATATTGGGTTTGACAGCTTACTTAAGGAAGATCACTCCACGACCAGGGCAATCTTCTATTCTCAGCGCACGCACGCCGGCAGGCGAGGAATGCTGGAGGAAGTTATGGCTTCTTTCCATTTCGCGTCCTTAGATGAATTAAAGCCGCTAAAGGCGGCAATCAAAAGAGTTAAAGCTCGAAGCGACTTTCGTAACAAAATCACACACGGATTTTGGGGGTGGTTCGAAGACGGAGCGAGCGGCACCGTCGAACTAGTCAGGATGACGGCAGAGCCTCACCTGTCGCCGGACAAAGTGCAGAAGTTTACGCTTCATGACTTGAGGCGGGAACGGGATAGTATGAGGTCCACCTTGGAGGCGCTGGCTGAGGCTGTGAAGCCTTTTCAAGAAGCTAAGTGGGCGCGTTGGTCGGCGGAGCTACATGCGCGACTGCATGAAGACCACGCACAATCCAATTAGAGATCTTGCCGAATAGCAGGTTAGCCATGCATCTGGAACGATCCGGAAACGTGGTTGGCTAACCGAGTGTGTAAGTGCTTAATGGACGTTTCTTTTGTGTGGCCCTCCGGAAGGCGAACGGCGGGTTGGTCCGGTCTCGGCCCATTGCGACTTCGCGAGCCGGCTCCTTTTCGCCCGAGGTTGGGGCAAGGTGGTTAGCGGGCGAACACCAGCACGTTTCGAGCTCGGGTATTTTCCACGCCGAACTCTGCCCATTCCGACTGAAATAGCTTGGTTAGCGACGGCGAGAACGTGGCCCCTTGCCGAACAAACTTGTCGATCCAGTACTCGGGAGGCTGTTCGTTGACGTGGTCCGTTCCACCCTGCCCCGGAGGCGCGGCGGTGATAACAACAAACTTCTGCCCGACTGAGCACAACAGATCCACGTAGCGATCAGCAAGCTTCTCTGGAACGTGTTCCGCAACTTCGGTACTGATAGCCAGATCCGCCATGACGGTGAACTTCTGTCGCTCGTCCTCAAGATCGAACTTTCCGACCCGTAGGCCTTTGGCACGACACGCCGAAAGGGCCGCATCTGACAAATCAAAACCCTCCGCCTCAATCCCCGCCTTAACAAGCTCGATCAGCACTTCGCCCGAGCCGCATCCGATATCTACTGCCGTCCTCGGCGAGAGATGACGAACAATGCTCGACACCATACCGATGGCCGAATGCTCCATCTCAGCCGAGTACTTCTTAAAGTATACGGCATCGTACACTTCATCATGCCTAGCGCTGCCTTCCATTTTGGTTTTATATTTGAGTATTGCCCGCGAAAGCCCGCTTCTCCCCCCGAACAGAATGTCCCCGAGCCAGCTTGGGGCTATTGATCGGTAGACGTACTTCAACGTAGTGTAGAAGGTCATCTCTCTTACCGCGTCCGTGAAATGTAATGAAAGTCGAGTATATTTTTAGATTTTCGTCAACGTAATTCGAATATTGGCGCTTACCTCTTTGGTACTACACCCCGAGACCGCTGCCTCGCGTGACGGCGAATGCGACCAAAACCTCAATTGGCGGCATCCCGTAATTCCTAGCAGGTTCCTGAGCAAACGCAGAGGTGCTGCGCGATTGCTCCTGCTCTAAGCATGAAAAAGCCCGTCAGGGAGAAGTGGCTTCTTCGTTCAATATGATCGGACTGGAGATCCTGCTTTAGAAACTCTGGAGGTCCACAGTTCCGGGTGTCGCGGCCGCGCTCTCTGCCTTAGTGCGTCAGCAGGGGTAGCTTTCCTGAGGTTTCCTCTGCGATCGCAGCGAAGGCAGCGCTCAAAGACTTGCCATCTGTGGCGTCGAAGTAGGTTTTTGAACTGGTGGCACACTTCTTAAGAAACTCCTTCGCAACTTCGGAAGAAAGCATGAAGCCCACGGTGTAGACTGTGACCTTCTGCGACGCCTTGGCACGGTTGCATTGCGCGTTCGTGCTGTTGTTGTCGGAACGGTTGTTGTTCTCCCCATCGGTCATGAACACGATGTATTTTTTAGGCGTTAAGCCGCTCTTAGCCTCGTGAGCATTCTCCTCGTCCCGATCCAAAAGGGCTTCGACCCCGAGCTTGAACGCCTTGGTGGAGCTGGTGCCGCCTTCTGCAGGCATTTGCTGTACGTGCTGGTTGGTTCCAGACACCCCCCAATTCAGAGGGTAAGGGTCAAAGGCGCCGCTGCTAAATCCTCCCGCGCCAGTTCTAACGAGACGATTTTCCGGGTCTGCTTTCTGAAGGGTAGTCAGGAGGTCGTTGACGGCCATCTTCATCACCTCAATGCGCTGGTAGTAGCATGGGCTCTGGTCGGACTTGCTGTACATCTGCGTCTGAGCGGAATTCAGATAGAAGTACGTGCATTTGCGGTGGGCGGGATTAACGGATCCCACCACGCTCGCTTCCATCGAGCCAGATCTGTCCAGCACCAAGTACATGCTCAAGGAATTCTGAGTTCCAGTCGCGCCGGTTGAGACACTGCTGTTGGCAACGTCCATTGAGTCCTTCCCGATAGCCCGCAGCAGGGTGGTCGGCATCTTCCCCGAGATGTTCACTACCACTTGGTATTTGGTTGTTCCGCTTGCGGAGGGCAGGGTGGTCACCTGTACGTCCACCACCACATCATCAGGTGAGAGACCGAGGCTGCCTATCTGGCTTTCAGCGAAGTTGATTGCGATCTGTTTGGCTTCGGCGACATTAGCCTTTTTTGCCGCTAACGCTGATGTAGCTGCCAGAGAAGCTGAGTCTGCGATCGCTCCCATCTCACTCTTTGTCCCTAAAGCGCTGACGACATCCAGTGCCAGACCCCCGGTGCCGATCAAGACCGGAAGGAGCAGTGCCGTGATCATCCCGAAGTTGCCTCCGGTGTCACGCCAGAAATGGCGAGACTGAAGGTAGTTTGCAGCTGACTTCAGGGTGTCGATCATCATTGGGTCGCTCCTATACCGGAGCCAGCAAACCACAGAGGCATTGCGTCTGCCTCAAATTAACTCGTAGCATTTTACGCATCCTGCGGAGGAATCCGGACGCATCAGCCCCAACTGCTCTGCTAGGTTCCCGAGGTCCGTTCCGTATCCAGGACGATGTGCAGCGTCCGGATCATGTCGGCGGCATCGAGAAGGGCGGCTTTCACGTGATCACCAGTCCGCTTCCCACGTGCAAACGCGACACGGGTCGTCTGCAGGCCGACGACGGCGTCGGTGGCTGTCCCGCTGGGCGGAATACCTACCTGCTCGCGCATATCGCGTATCGTTGTTATAGCTCGATCTAGCAGCCGCACCTTCTCGTAGACGCTCAGCTTCTCCACCTCGTTCGCTGCCCGCACCAGCTCTGCAATGAAGTCCGGGGAAGTGGACATCAGTCGAAATCTCCGACCTTCCCAGCAGTGTAGATCACTACAGGCGGCCCGATCTCCCCAATGGCGGGCTCTGCGCGTCGAGACCAGGCGACGACGCCGATGCTCGTCGGCTCTAGCTCTTTCGCCAGCCGGAGAGCATCTTCTTTTGATGGGACCTGAGTGGGCTCTGATGTCGCAACCGCCTGACCATGATCATCCTCCTGAAAGGCGACGAAGAAGAAACTCTCAATGAGCCCGGGCATGCGTCCTCCCATCAATGCTGCTGGTGAACTTAGGGCGCCCGACGCGCGTGTCTAGACGAAGAGTGCCATGGGGACACGGAGCATGGATGCCACTAGAAGCGTCAGCAAGGGCAGGACAGATCGCGACACCGACTGGAGTTTCATTCTGAACGCACGAAATTGTTGAGCAAGATCAATGGCAGAAAAACGGACAAAACCAGCGTCTGACGGCTCTTTGTTCAGAGCGGTCATTGAAAACACTACATGCTGTTCGGATTTGCAGTCCTCTGCGTCACCACTCCGCCACGAGGCCGTCCGGGGGTATAAAAGCGTGTGGTGGCGCGGCATTTAGAACGAATCGAAAGGCGGCGCAAGAGGGGATGGGCACGTCCCGTCGATTTCCGCAGGGGGCATGGCCGGGTGGCCGCGAAGTCGCGCTGTGGCGGGTTCAAGGTTTTTGAAGAGGAAGCCCGCCTGCGACTTGAAAGCGTTGCGGCAGCCCAGTAAAGACGGCACAGACAGGTCGAACCGGGACAGCCAAGATGATGGATTTCCAAGCCGCACGCACCAAGATGGTCGACAACCAGATCCGCACGACCGACGTCACCTCCTATTCGGTGCTCGAGGCCTTCCTGGCGGTTCCGCGCGAGGAATTCGTTCCGGCAAAGCTGAAGCCGCTCGCCTACATCGATGACGACATCGAGATCGCGCCGGGCCGCTACCTGATGGAAGCCTCGCCGCTCGCCAAGCTCCTGCAGCTGGCGCAGATCACCAAGGACGACGTCGTCCTCGAGATCGGCTGCGGCACAGGCTATGTTTCCGCACTTCTCTCGCTGATTGCCGGCTCCGTCGTCTCGATCGAATCCGACGAGGCGCTGGCCGCTCAGGCGATGGAAAAGCTGTCCACGCTCGGCTACGACAACGTCGCCGTCGTGCCGGGAGAAATGGAGCGGGGCTGTCCTGCGGAGGCGCCCTTTGACCTGATCTTCGTGAACGGCGCCATCGAAGAGGTGCCGGAAGCCCTGGTCGAGCAGCTGCGCGACGGCGGTCGTCTGGTGTCCGTCATCGGCTATGGCGCTGCTGCCCAGGCAAAGCGGCTGGTCAAGGAGCGCGGCAGCGTCTCCGACAGCGGCCACTTCAATGCCGGCGTCAAGCCGCTGCCCGGTTTCCGCCGCGCCAGAAGCTTCGTGTTCTAGAACCGGTCTCTGCCGCCCGTGTTGCGGTGTGACTGCGGGGACTCACCCGCGAACAAATCTGTGGGTCCGGCAAGGTCTTGTGAATACTGCGATTGTTTCCGTCTACGCCAGTGCCCTAAACTGTAGGCGATTCGAGTTCCGATACGCGAACCGATCGATCAGTCAGTTGCGGGGATGAAAATGGCTCAGCCAAATGTAGCGCGTGAACCGTCGATGGAAGAGATACTGGCGTCCATCCGCCGGATCATCGAGAGCAATGAGCCCCCGGCTGAGGACAGCCTGCAGCGTTCGCTTCCCCCGGTCTATGCCGAAGAGGATTTCGACGAGGAAGAGCTTGGCATGACCGCGGAAGTGGCTGCCAACGATCCGGGTCAGCCGGCCCATGCAGAACCCGCGCGCAGGCCTTTCAGCGAACCCGAGCCGGAGCGCTCGTTGTCGCTCGCCGATGTCGCAGCCCGCGTGCGTGCCGGTGCCGACCGTGCCTTCGACAACCGTCCCGGTCAGTTCCCGATGCCGGCTCCGGCCGTGGCCGCCTTTCCCGACCGTCCTGCCGTCCGCCAGCCGGAGCAGGTCGTGTCCTACCCGCAGCCCGAGCGGCTGATCGCCGAGCCGAGGCAGCAGCCGGTACGGGAAGAAGAGCCGGCTCCGGCCGTTACCGCTCCTGCCGAGCCCGTCCGGGCGCCGGTTGCAGCCGTTGCGGAACGCTCCGAGCCGCAGAGCCTGCCGGCAAGGATCGAATCCGCCGCAAGCCTGATGTCCGAAGAGGCCGGTGCCCAGGTGTCGCGCTCCTTCGGAGAACTTGCTGCGGCCTTCGACGGCATTCAGAACCGCTCGCTTGAGGATCTGGCGCAGGAGATGCTGCGGCCGATGCTGCAGGACTGGCTGGACGACAATCTGCCGACGCTCGTCGAGCGCCTCGTGCGGGAAGAAATCGAACGCGTCGCCCGCGGCCCGCGGCGCTGACACCGCGTCATTTTCGAGCAGGGGCCGCTCCGGTGACGGGGCGGCTTTTTTATTGACTCGTATTTCCCAGTCCTATTTACACCAACAACAAGAACTCCAGATCTGGTCGGAAAATGCTCGAAAAAACCTATGATTCCGCCGCCGTTGAGCCGAAAATCGCCGCTGCATGGGACGAGGCCGACGCATTTCGGGCCGGCGCCAATGCCAAGCCCGGCGCCGAGCCTTTCACCATCGTGATCCCGCCGCCGAATGTCACTGGCTCGCTGCACATGGGCCATGCGCTCAACAACACGCTGCAGGACATCATGGTGCGCTTCGAGCGCATGCGCGGCAAGGACGTGCTGTGGCAGCCGGGCATGGACCATGCCGGCATTGCGACGCAGATGGTGGTCGAACGGCAGCTGGCGGAGCGACAGCTGCCGGGTCGCCGCGAGATGGGCCGCGAGGCCTTCATCGACAAGATCTGGGAGTGGAAGGAAGAGTCCGGAGGACTGATCTTCAACCAGCTGAAGCGCCTCGGCGCATCCTGCGACTGGTCGCGCGAACGCTTCACCATGGATGAGGGGCTGTCGGAAGCCGTTCTTGAAGTCTTCGTAACGCTTTACAAGCAAGGGCTCATCTATCGCGGCAAGCGTCTCGTCAACTGGGATCCGCAGTTCGAGACGGCGATCTCCGACATCGAGGTCGAGAACCGCGAAGCCGACGGCCACATGTGGCACTTCAAGTACCCGCTGGCGGGCGGCGAGACCTATACCTACGTCGAGAAGGACGCCGACGGCAACGTCATCCTCCAGGAGGAACGCAACTACATCGCCATCGCCACCACGCGGCCGGAGACGATGCTGGGTGATGGTGCGGTCGCCGTCCATCCCTCCGACGAACGTTACGCCTCGATTGTCGGCAAGCTCTGCGAAATTCCGGTCGGGCCGAAGGCGCATCGCCGGCTGATTCCGATCATCACCGATGAATACCCGGATCCGACCTTCGGCTCCGGCGCCGTCAAGATCACCGGCGCCCACGATTTCAACGACTATCAGGTCGCCAAGCGCAACAACATTCCGCTCTACCGCCTGATGGATGGCACCGCGTCGATGCGCCAGGACGGCGAGCCCTACGCCGCCTGCGCGGCACAGGCGCAGGCGATTGCAACCTCCGGCAGACTGCCTTCGGAAGCCGAGGTCGACGACATCAACCTGGTGCCGGAGGAGTATCGCGGTCTTGATCGCTACGCCGCCCGCAAGCTGATCGTCGAGGCGATCAATGCCGATGGTCTGGCGGTCACCGTCAAGGACGACGAGGGCAACGACATTCCCTATGTCGAGAACAAGAAGATCATGCAGCCCTTCGGGGACCGCTCCAATGTCGTCATCGAGCCGATGCTGACCGACCAGTGGTTCGTCGATGCCGAAACGCTCGCCCAGCCGGCCATCGCCTCGGTGCGCGAGGGGCGCACGAACTTCGTGCCCAAGAACTGGGAAAAGACCTATTTCGAATGGATGGAGAACATCCAGCCCTGGTGCATCTCGCGCCAGCTCTGGTGGGGCCACCAGATCCCGGCCTGGTACGGCCCGGACGGCCAGGTCTTCGTCGAGAAGACCGAGGAAGAGGCGCTGCACGCGGCCATCCAGCATTATATCGCCCACGAAGGCCCGATGAAGGCCTACGTCGAGGACCTGCTGGAGAACTTCCGCCCGGGCGAGATCCTGACGCGCGACGAGGATGTGCTCGACACCTGGTTCTCGTCGGCCCTCTGGCCCTTCTCGACGCTCGGCTGGCCGCAGCAGACGAAGGAGCTGGAGAAATACTATCCGACCAGCGTGCTGGTCACCGGCTTCGACATCATCTTCTTCTGGGTCGCCCGGATGATGATGATGGGCCTGCACTTCATGAAGGACGAGGCCGGCAATCCGGTCGAGCCCTTCCACACGGTCTATGTGCATGCGCTGGTTCGCGACAAGAACGGCCAGAAGATGTCGAAGTCGAAGGGCAACGTCATCGATCCGCTGGAGCTGATCGACGAATATGGTGCCGACGCGCTGCGCTTCACGCTGGCCATCATGGCGGCGCAGGGCAGGGACGTGAAGCTCGACCCCGCCCGTATCGCCGGCTATCGCAACTTCGGCACGAAGCTCTGGAACGCGACGCGTTTTGCCGAGATGAACGGCGTGAAGCGCGATCCGCATTTCATCCCGGAGACGGCGACGCTCACCATTAACCGCTGGATCCTCACCGAGCTTGCCGGCACCATCCGCGATGTCACCGACGCGATCGAGGGTCAGCGCTTCAACGACGCGGCGAGCTCGCTCTACCGTTTCGTCTGGAACCAGGTCTGCGACTGGTACCTGGAGCTCCTGAAGCCGATCTTTTCCGGCGAGGACGAAAAGGCGAAGGCGGAGGCGCAGGCCTGCGCGGCCTATGTTCTGGAAGAAATCTACAAGCTGCTGCATCCCTTCATGCCGTTCATGACGGAGGAGCTCTGGTCACACACCGAAAGCCGCGACACGCTGCTATGCCATGCCGACTGGCCGGCTCCCGAGTTCACCGACGACGCGGCCGCAGCGGAAATCAACTGGCTGGTGGATCTCGTCTCCGGCCTGCGGTCAGCCCGGGCAGAGATGAACGTCCCGCCGTCGGCGGTGGCGCCGCTCATCGTCGTGGGCGCCAGTGACACCACGGAGGCCCGCCTCAAGCGCCACGATGCCGCCATCCGCCGGATGGCCCGCGTGCAGAGCATCGAGATGGCCGCGGCGGCTCCGAAGGGGGCAGCCCAGGTCGTCGTCGGCGAAGCGGTCGCCTGCCTGCCGCTCGGGAATCTGATCGACCTCTCGGCCGAAAGGGCGCGCATCGAGAAAGCGATCGGAAAGGTCGAGGCGGAGCGGGAACGCATCGGCAAGAAGCTCGCAAACGAAAAATTCGTCCAGAATGCCGATCCGGAGGTGGTTGCCGCCGAGCGAGAGCGCCACGCGGAGCTCGAGGTGCAGTTGAACAGCCTGAGGACTGCGGTGCAGAGAATCGCCGAAGCAGGCTGAGCTTCCTCTATGAATCTGGCGGCCCCGGAGCGCAGATCGGCGCTGCGGGGCCGTTTGTTGTCGTGTGGCGTCGGCGAATGCAATAGGTTCCCGCATGGGTCAATCGCTTGACGCAATGTTGCCACAATGGCACAGGGCGCAGGCTGCGTAGAATGAAATTCCAGAAATTGCGCCATATGTGGCGATAGTAGGAAGAGTTTTGCGGAGAAGCCCGGAAAAACAGGTGTTCCAGCCAAGGTTACGTAAATATGACGTAGCCCGCAGGGTAAGGCGGCGAATTTCGGAAAGTTGTCATTTACCTAACTGCATCTACACTCGCGCCCATCACATACCGGGAGGTGGGAGAAGAATGAAAAAGACGCTTATTTCCAAAGGGATTCTGGCACTTGCTGCAAGCTGCGCCCTGACATCGACGGCTCTGGCGGGAGGCCTTGAGCGCGGCGGTTACAACATCGACCTGCTGTTCGACGAGGGACGCTTTGCAGCCGAGTCTGCGGTGACATTCGTTGCGCCGCAGCGTGAGCTGAAGAACGTGCGGGACGTGGATACGACAACCGGCGCTGGCACTGCCGGGGGGGGCGATCTCAACGACTTGCCGAATTCCGCAGATGGCAGCGAGAGCTATTGGGTCCCGCGGATTGGCGCGAAAGCCGCGATCGGCGACGCTGCCGACTGTATGTTCGATTACTCCGAGCCATGGGGCGCCCACAAGAATCAGGGCCGGAACTGGGCTGGTGCGAATGAAGACATCGAGACAAAGGTTGAAAGCCGGAACTACGCGGTCACCTGCTCCTACCGTTTTGACGCAGGCCCGGGACAGCTTCGACTGATCGGTGGCACGTTCTATCAGGAAGTATACGGTTTCCAGGAGCGGCTGGTGCAGGAGTTCCCCGCTGGCTTTGCCCTTTCCGGCGTAGGCCGCCTGGATCTTGAGGGCGATGGCTGGGGTTGGCGCGCTGGCGTTGCCTACGAGATTCCGGAGTACGCCTTCCGGGCTAGCCTCGTTTATAACAGCGAGGTGAAACTGGACGACATCACCGGCACGCTTGATCTGTCACAGGTCAACGGGACACCTGCATTTGGTGTGCACGGCGCTCAGAACATGCCTGACGTAATCGAGTTGAAGGTCCAGTCCGGCATTGCCCCCGATTGGTTGGCGTTCGGCTCCGTGAAGTGGACGGACTGGAGCCAGTTCCAGAAGGTGCGGTTCTACTGCGATAATCTGGCATCCTTTGCCGGTTGCGCCCAGCCTGGTGGGGTCACTTCCCTCGACCTCGGCTACCGTGACGGCTGGACCGTATCCGGTGGCGTCGGTCACAAGTTCAGCGAACAGTGGAGCGGTGCCGTCAGCGTCACCTGGGACCGTGGAACGTCGCAGGACTTCGGAACCCAGACGGACACCTGGACACTGGGCGTCGGCGCGGCCTACGCCCCGACGAAGAACGTCGAGTTCCGGGTCGCTGGTGCTCTTGCCCTGCTGACCGGGGGCAGCTCCAACACCGTGGTGATCGATGGCCAGACCTATGGCCAGCGTGCGAACTACACGTTCGACGATGACCTTGCGGCCGGCATCTCGACCTCTCTGAAGGTCCGGTTCTAGTCGTTCGAACATTCGAGACGTGAAGGCCCGGCCGCTGTGCCGGGCTTTTTTTATGGAGGGATGCCCGACTGCTTCTCCTGTGGCCGAGTTTCTTGTGACGATTTGGCAACACATCTCTGGCAGAGTCGGCGGCGCATCTCGCAGGGGCAAATCTGTCCATTTCCCGCCACAAACGGGGAGCAGCGATGGGGGCGAAAGAGGCGGGCCACGGGGGTGGCGCGCCTGTGTTGGAGTATCATGGGCGGGAATTCACAGCAAAAGCCAAGCGTTGCGCCGGTAGGCGACATGCGGGGGCCATTTACGGGCCGGAGACGGCCGCAGATGCGCCACGTCCTAGTCTCGCCGAAAAGCGCCTGTAGTGTCTGGCGCAGTCTTCGAGACCGGCCTTCGAATTCCGGACCGATGAGATATGGCTGTGGTGCGCACCCGTCCAGAGTGCCCCAGCCGATGACCGGAAGAGCGTGAACGATGTCTGGTAAGGGATCCATGAGAGTATTGCTGCTGGGGGCGTCATTGGCCTCCATCGTGATCATGACCGGCTCTGCCGCCGCCTTCGACATCAACTCGGGGGTGACGCGGGAATCCGGGCCGTTTGACCTCTTCAAGTTCGGCTTCAAGGCCTACAAGAACGGTCAGAAGGAAGAGGCCGTCGAGGCCTACCGTTATGCGGCGGAGAAGGGTCACACCGGCTCGCGCTGGGCTCTGGCCAACATGTACGCCTATGGCGACGGCGTGGCGAAGGACGATTTCGAGGCCTTCAAGATCTACAACGAGATTGCGGCGGCCGGCATCGAGCCGGGCTCGGAGGACACCGGCTTCTTCGTCAACGCGCTGCTTTCGCTGGCCGGCTATTATCGGGACGGGATTGCCGGCAGCCCGGTCAAGCGTGACCTCTCCCAGGCGCGTCAGCTGTACTTCCAGGCCGCCTCGGCCTTCGGCGTCTCCGAAGCGCAGTTCCAGCTTGCCAAGATGATCCTGGCCGGTGAGGGCGGTGCGCAGAACGTCCATCAGGCCAAGAAATGGCTGAACCAGGCCCGCAAGGGCGGTCATGCCGGCGCCATGGCGGTCTTCGGCGATGTGCTCTTCCAGGAGGGGCAGACGGTCCGCGGACTGGCATTCCTGACGGCGGCACTCGACCGCTGCGGCCCCAAGGACTGCGGCTGGATGCAGCAGCTTCAGGAGCAGGCCTTCTCGGTGGCCAACGAGGAGGAGCGTCGCGTCGCGGTCGCCCTCTCGCAGGAATTCAGCCACGCCGTCGAATAGCGGCCTGACGAGGTCAGGCCGCCTCGAAGTCGAACAGTGCCGTCACCGGCACATGGTCTGACGGCTTCTCCCAGCCCCGCACATGCTTTTCGATCGTGGTCGAGCGCAGCTTGTCGGCCGCCTCCGGCGACAGCAGCATGTGATCGATGCGGATGCCGTTGTTCTTCTGCCAGGCGCCCGCCTGATAGTCCCAGAACGTATAGAGCTTGGTGGCGTCGCTGGTGGCCCGCACGGCCTCCGTCAGCCCCAGGCTCTCCAGGCGCCGGAAGGCGGCCCGTGTCTCCGGCAGGAACAGTGCATCGCCGGCCCAGACGGCAGGGTCGAAGCAGTCGTGCGGCTCGGGGATGACGTTGTAGTCGCCGGCGAGAATCAGCGGCTCTTCCAGCAGCAGGCAGTTGGCGGCGTGCTGGCGCAGGCGCTCCATCCACTTCAGCTTGTAGGGATATTTCACCGGGTCGTCGGCCGGATTGCCGTTCGGCAGATAGATGGAGGCGACGCGGATGACACCGCCGCGAACGGAGTAGACGCCCTCGATGTAACGGGACTGATCGTCGCCGTCGCCTTCCGGCAGGCCACGGATCACCTCGTCCGGCCGGATCTTCGAGAGCAGCGCCACACCGTTGAAGCCCTTCTGGCCGTGCGTCTCGACGTGATAGCCCAGGGCTTCGATCTCCAGGCGCGGGAAGTTCTCGTCGACTGACTTGATCTCCTGCAGGCAGACGATGTCTGGCGCGGAATCGCTCAGCCACTGGCGCAGGCTGTCGATCCGCGCCTTCACCCCGTTGATGTTCCATGTGGCGATCTTCATCGGCTGTCCGCTCCTGTTGTCGCCATCCTTTTAGCGAACACCGCGGGCTTTGAAAGCCCGATATGACGGCAGGCCGTCAGACGGAGAAGCTTGTGCCGCAGCCGCAGCTGGCAACCGCATTGGGATTCTTGATCTGGAACGACTGGCCGAGCAGATTGTCGACGAAGTCGATTTCGGAGCCTTCCATGTAGACGAGCGACAGGCTGTCGATCAGCACCTTGGCATCGCCATTGGCGATGATCACATCGTCGGCATCCGGAGTTTCGGCCAGGTCGAACTTGTAGGAGAAGCCGGAGCAACCGCCGCCTTCCACCGAGACGCGCAGCGCCTGTTTGCCGGCTTCGCCTGCAACGATCTGGGAAATGCGCTTTGCCGCGGCATCCGAAAGGGTGACATTGGGTGTCGTCATGTCGTCTCCTGCCGAGTTTAAGGCTCGGGTAAGGTTGGTAGTCTCGGCTGGCGCCGGATTGCACTATAGGTATGAACCCTTAAATGGCACGTCAATGGGCGACGTAAGCAGAGAGGCCAGGCAGGACGCATGACGATTGATAGGCAGGCACTGGGCTATGGCAGCGGTGACAAGGCGCCCTTCGCAACAGATCCCTGGGCGTCGCGCGGGCGCCTGTTCCCGGAGGGCGGCAGCCTCACCCGCTCCGAATTCCAGCGCGACCGCGACCGGATCGTGCATGCCACCGCCTTCCGGCGGCTGAAGCACAAGACGCAGGTCTTCATCAGTCCGGACGGCGACCATTTCCGCACCCGCCTGACCCATACGATCGAGGTTGCACAGATCGCCCGTGCGCTGGCCCGCGCGCTGAAGCTCGACGAGGATCTGGCCGAGGGCGTGGCTCTCGTCCACGATTTCGGCCACACGCCCTTTGGCCACACCGGCGAGGACGCGCTCGATGAGGTGCTGCAGCCCTATGGCGGCTTCGATCACAATGCCCAGTCTCTGCGCATCGTCACCAAGCTCGAGCGGCGCTATGCCGATTTCGACGGGCTCAATCTCACCTGGGAGACGCTGGAGGGCCTCGTGAAGCACAACGGTCCGCTGCTGACGCCGGAGGGCGAGGGAACGCGCGGCCCGGTGCCCCAGCCGATCCGCGACTACTGCCAGCTCTACGATCTGGAGCTTGCAAGCTTTGCGAGCCTGGAGGCCCAGGTGGCGGCGATCGCCGACGACATCGCCTACAACACCCATGACATCGACGACGGCCTGCGCGCCGGCTACCTGACCTTCGACATGCTGGAGGACGTGCCGTTTCTCGCCGGCCTGATGCAGGAGGTCCGTGACCGCTATCCGCATCTGGAGCCCAGCCGCTTCACCCACGAGATGATGCGTCGGCAGATCACCCGCATGGTCGAGGACGTCATCGGCTATGCGCAGCAGAGCCTGAGCGAGGTGAAGCCGCGGTCGGTCTCGGAGGTGCGCGGCTGCGGTCGGGTGCTCGCCACGTTTTCGCCGGAGATGGCCGAGACGGACCGGTTGATCAAGAAGCTCCTGTTTTCGCATATCTACCGCCATCCGGAGATCATGCGCATCCGCACTGGTGCGGCCCAGATCGTCACGGATCTGTTCGGCGCCTATCTGGCGGATCCATCGCTGATGCGCAGCCACTACTGGGTGGAGCACATGGCCGGGCTATCGCCGCCGGCGCGGGCCCGTCATGTGGGCGACTATCTGGCCGGCATGACCGATTCCTATGCGGTTCGTGCGCATGGCGAGTTGTTTGACCGGACTCCCGATTTGCGTTAGGCAGCGCCCCAACAACAACGGCTTTCCAAGGGTCCGCCTGGCGCGGGAATGATGATATGAATCTCTTTGCCGACTTCGAGACGAGAATCGAAAATGCGCTCGAATCCATCGATCTGATCAAGGAGAAGCGCAGCGAGGTCGATTTCGCCCGCGTGGCCGTCGAACCCCCGCGAGATCCGAGCCACGGCGATATCGCCACCAACGCCGCCATGGTGCTCGCCAAGCCGCTCGGCACAAATCCGCGCGCGCTGGCGGAGTTGATAGTTGCGCGCTTGAAGGAAGACCCGGATGTCGTCGATCTGTCCATCGCCGGTCCCGGGTTCATCAACATCCGACTGTCCAAAGAGTACTGGCAGCGGCTGTTGGCCGCAGTCATCCGGCAGGGAACCGATTACGGCCGCTCGACCGTCGGCGCCGGGCGCAAGACCAACGTCGAATATGTCTCCGCAAATCCGACTGGTCCCATGCATGTCGGCCATTGCCGCGGCGCGGTCGTCGGTGACGCCCTGGCCAACCTGATGGGTTTTGCCGGCTACGAGGTCACGAAGGAATACTACATCAACGACGCCGGCAGCCAGATCGACGTCCTGGCCCGTTCCGTCTTCCTGCGCTACCGCGAGGCGCTCGGCGAAAACATCGGCGAGATCCCGGCGGGGCTTTATCCCGGCGATTACCTCGTGCCGGTCGGCAAGGCGCTCGCCGAAGAATTCGGCGTGCGGCTTCACAACATGCCCGAAGACGACTGGATGCCGCTCGTCAAGGACCGGGCCATCGACGCGATGATGGTGATGATCCGCGAGGATCTGGAGGCGCTGAACGTCCACCACGACGTCTTCTTCTCGGAACGGACGCTGCATGCGGAGGGCGCCCAGCGGATCCGCGCCGCCATCAACGACCTGACGTTCAAGGGGCACGTCTACCGTGGCTCGCTGCCGCCGCCGAAGGGGCAGGTGCCGGAGGACTGGGAGGATCGCGAGCAGACCCTGTTCCGGTCCACGGAGGTCGGCGACGACATCGACCGGCCGCTGATCAAGTCGGACGGAAGCTACACCTATTTCGCTGCCGACGTGGCCTACTTCAAGGACAAGTTCGACCGCGGCTACGACGAGATGATCTATGTCCTCGGCGCCGATCACGGCGGCTACGTCAAGCGCCTGGAGGCGCTGGCGCGGGCGATTTCGGACGGCAGCGTCAAGCTCACGGTGCTGCTCTGCCAGCTCGTGAAGCTGTATCGAAATGGTGAACCCGTGAAGATGTCGAAGCGCTCCGGCGATTTCGTCACCCTGCGCGAGGTGGTGGATGAAGTGGGCCGTGATTCGGTCCGCTTCATGATGCTTTACCGCAAGAGCTCGGAGCCTCTGGATTTCGATTTCGCCAAGGTGACCGAGCAATCGAAGGATAATCCGGTCTTCTACGTGCAGTATGCCCATGCCCGCTGCATGTCGGTCTTCCGCCAGGCCCGCGAGGCATTTCCGGACGTTGATATTGATTCCCTTGATCTTTCCGAATTGGCCAAGGACATCGTCGACGACAACGAGATTCAGCTGATCGGAAAGCTGGCCGAATATCCCCGCGTCGTCGAGGCTGCGGCACAGTCGCAGGAGCCGCATAGACTTGCATTTTACCTCTACGATCTGGCAAGCTTCTTCCACGCTCACTGGAATAAGGGCAAGGATCAGCCTGAATTACGATTTGTTAATGATAAGAACCGAGAATTGAGCATTGCCAGACTTGGGCTGGTGCGCGCGGTCGCCTCCGTTTTGAAGTCGGGATTGTCCATTACGGGCACTGCCGCACCGGATGAAATGCGGTAGTTGCGCCACCATTTCCCCACAAAGCGCTGGCAATGCCCTGAGTAGATGTAGGTGGGTGGACGAGGTAATGGCAGACAACAACCTTGCGCGTAACCGGAATGACGGTCCGGACTTCTTTGCTGACGATGACCCGTTGGCAGAGCTTGCCCGGATTGTCGGTTATGACGAGCGTCTGGTCCCCAAGCCACCCGTCGCGGATCGCCGCGAGCCTGCCTTCAATCTTGAAGACGAACTCCTGAGGGAATTCGAGCGTTACGAGGCGCCGCGTCCGCACCAGTCCTCCGTTGCCGCTACCGACGCGGTTTCTCCGCCCGAGGCCTTCGATGCGCCGGACCAGTTCCAGGACGTGGCAGAACAGCCGTCCGAGGTCCCCGCCGAACCGGTCTTCGTGGAGCAGCCGTCCTTCGACGACCAGCCGTCGCCTGCCGTAGAACCTACCGTCGACGCCGCACCCGCACTCGACGCGGAGACCTCCTTCGATATCGCACCAGACGATCAGGATTTCTTCCTTGCGTCGGGCGAGGCCGACCTGCAGGTCGACGACGTTCAGCCGGAGCCGGTCCATGCGCCGGATGAAGCCGTCTGGAGCGACGCGACCTCGCAGGCCATTGCTGCGCCGGTTGACACCCTTGCTGCCGACGCTGTTGCGGCAGATGAGGCCGTGCTCCCCGCAGAGATTGTCCCGGAACAAGACACAGCCGAACCGACCTTCGATCTCTCCGATGAAGTCGAACTGTCCATCGGTGCCTCGGATGCATTGGCGCCTGTCCAGGAAGCGCAGCTTTCTGCGGCGCGCAAGCCGATCTATACCCCCGGCTTTCGCATGCCGCTGGCGAACTTCAACCCGGTGAGGGAGCCGGCACGCGCGGTGTCTTCGCCCGCAGACGCCGTTTCTCGCATCGAACCCGTCCTCGGTGCGTCCGGCGACATCCGGCAGGAGCCATCATTTGGCGAACCTCAGCCTTCGATGGCGGCATTCGAGCCGGTGCCGTCGATTGATGACGTCTCTGTGGCGCCAGAGCCGGTAGCCGCTCCCGATGATCATGTTCGCTCGACCGAAACCACGGCCGATTTGGACGAATTGCCTGATTTCGATGTTCTCGCCGGCGACACGGCAGACGGAGTTTACGCACACGCCAAACCCTCCGGCCCGATGATTTCGGAGCCGCGCTGGGATATGCCGTTCGATTTCCGCGACGACGCTTTCAGTGAAAGCCTGCAGCGCAAGCCTGCCCAGCCGGCGCAAGCCCTGGTGCAGCCGGCGGCCGTCGATCCGATGCTCGATGAAGATTTCGAGCTGGCGCTCGACGATCTCGAACTTGACCTGACGGACATCCTGTCGGACGAGGACCTGCACGCCTTCGAAGAGCCGAAGCCGGCCGCGGCACCTGCAGCCGTATCCGCACCGGTTCAGCCGCAGCGCTTCACCGCATCCTGGTCACCGGTGGCACGGGTCGTTCCGACGCCGTCCGCTGTTGCCGCGGCGCCCGCACCGGCACCCTATGCAAGCGCATTGACCCCGCCGACTTCCATCCCGCAGCCGCCGACGCCGATGGCAGAGCCTCTGGTGCCCGCCTTCACGGCTGAGACCGCTCCGAGCCTGGCTTTCGATCCGGGACTGATCTCCGAGACGGAAGAGCAGCCCGAGCCTGTATTCGACCTGAATGTTCCCGACCTTCAGGCCGCGGAGCAGGAGCCCGCACCGGTCTACCGCAACGACTACGACTTCGACATCGATGCCGAGCTTGCATCCCTGCTGCAGCCGGTCGCCGCAGATGCCGCCGAGGCAGCCGAACCCATCGAGACCGCTCCTGCGGAGCCGGTGCCGCAGTCTGCGGCTCCGTCCGGCTATCTTGATCTCGACGACTTCGAGCGCGCCCTGGAACAGGACTTTCGCCGCAGCCTGACCAATCCGCTGCCAGCCCAGTCGAACGCGGAAAGGCTCTCTGCCCGCTCCGACGGCGCGCTTGCCGAAAGCCCGCGCCGCTCGATGGCCGCCTTTGCGATGCCGCTGGCCATTGCCGGCGTCGTTATTGCCGGCGGATCGGTCGCCTATGCGCTGTTTGGCGGAGACAGCAGCTCGATCGCCGCCAATGGCGAGCCGATCGTGATCGCGGCCGACACCAGCCCGGTGAAGGTCCTCCCGGCCAATCCCGGCGGGAAGACTGTCCCGAACCAGGACAAGGCTGTCTACGACCGTGTCGCGGGCGACGTGCCTGCGGCGCCCATGCAGGAAGCCTTGATTTCCGCCAGCGAGGAGCCGGTGGACGTCGTGCAGAAGACGCTGATGACCGACCAGCTGCCGCTGGAAGGGGAAAGCACCGCCGAGCTGGCCAGTGCCTCCGATTCTCCGTATCGCGAGGATCGCCTCACGCCTGACGCGCAGCAGGCAGACCTGCCGCCGGAAGCGTCCCAGTCCGTGTCGGTCATGCCGCGCCGGGTCAAGACGATGATCGTGCGCCCTGACGGGACACTCGTGGAGCAGGAAGTCGCTGCCCCGGTCGAGCCGACGGTACAGGCGTCGATCCCGGTCGAGACCCAGAAGGTCGCGGCAGCTTCGGTCAAGAACGTCGAGATCGCCTCCATTCCTGATGCCCCGATCGCTGGGTCCGATGCGTCGGAGCAGGGGCAGGCGTCGGGCATCGTGCCGGTGTCTGCGGATGCATCCGCCGACATGGCCGGCCTCGAGCTGGAGACCCCGGTTGCGGATCAGCCGTCGATTGCGGCTCCGATTCCAACCGCACGGCCCACGCGCCAGCCGGCAAACGTCGCGGCGGCTGTCGCCGATGAGGGCGCCGTCAGCACGGCCACAGTGCCGACGACGACTGCCGCACCACCGGCTGCTCCGCAGCAGACCCAGGTGGCGGCTCTTTCGCCAGGCGGTTACGCCATCCAGATCGCCTCGCTGCCGAGTGCCGCAGACGCGGAGAAGTCCTACCGGAACCTCTCTTCGAAGTTTGCCTCCGTTATCGGCGGTCGCGGTGTCGACATCCGCGCGGCCGAGATCGCCGGGAAGGGCACCTTCTACCGCGTCCGCATCCCGGCCGGCAGCAAGGCCGAAGCGGTGCAGCTCTGCGAAAGCTATCGTGCCGCTGGCGGAAGCTGCCTCGTCGCCAAATAGCCGCCAGGGACATGACCAATCGAACGGGGCCGGAAGGCCCCGTTTTCGTTTGGGTCGATCCCTGCCGGCATTCGCAATTTCCGCCGTGGCGCCTATCATCGCCGTATGACCGAATCAAAAGCACTGATCCTGGGGGCGGGCGGCCCCGTTCTTTCCGCCGACGAGATTGCCCTCTACCGCAACGAGCGGCCGTGGGGGTTCATCCTCTTTGCCCGAAACATCCAGGAGCCGTCCCAGATCGCAGATCTGGCGGCGGCCATGCGCGACACCGTCGGTCGGCCCGATGCCCCGGTGCTGATCGACCAGGAGGGCGGTCGCGTTCAGCGCATCCGCCCGCCGCTCGTCGAGAAATATCCGTCCGCTGCGGCACTCGGCGCGCTTTATCGACAGGATCGCGAGATGGGGTTGCGGGCTGCATGGCTGATGTCGCGCCTGCACGCCTTCGACCTCCTGAAGCTCGGGATCAATGTCGATTGCCTGCCGGTGCTCGACGTCCCGGTGGAGGGTGCGAGCAATGTCATCGGCGACCGCGCCTACGGCTTCGATCCGGTGACGGTATCGGACATGGGTAAGGCGGCGGCGGACGGCCTGACTTCCGGCGGCGTTCTGCCGGTGATGAAGCATATTCCCGGCCATGGCCGCGGCATGGCCGACTCCCATCACGATCTGCCGGTGGTGGCCGCCAGCCGCGCCGAACTCGAGGCCCACGACTTCCTGCCGTTCAGGGCGTTGAAGGACGAGTTGATGGCGATGAGCGCCCATATCGTCTTCACCGCGATCGATCCCGATCAGCCGGCGACGACCTCTCCCAGGGTGATCGAGGAGATCATCCGCGGATACATCGGCTTCGACGGCCTCTTGATGTCCGACGACACCTCGATGAACGCGCTGAAAGGGACGATCGGCGAGCGGGCTCGGCGAATAGCTGGGGGCGGATGCGATATCATCTTGCATTGCAACGGCGTGATGGAGGAAATGAAGGCCGTGGTCGCGGAGGCGCGTCCGCTGCAGGCCGAGGCCCTGCGGCGCGCCCGGCAGGTAGAGGCAGCCTTCGGCCCCGGCGATGGCTCCGATGAAACGGCGCTTCGCCAGGAATTCTGGGGGCTTCTCTACAGCTCCTGACCTGATGCATGAGGTGGGAATGGCAATGAACATCGCACCAGGCGCCATTCCGATGGACAAGCTCTGGCAGGAGGGTCCGGAGCGGGCAGCGGACGAGCCGGCGCTGATGATCGACGTCGGCGGCTTCGAGGGGCCGCTGGACCTGCTGCTGCATCTGGCCAGGTCGCAGAAGGTCGATCTAGCCAGGATTTCCGTCCTTGCGCTGGCCGAACAATATCTGCTGTTTGTCGACAGCGCCCGCCGCGTTCGCCTCGAACTGGCAGCCGACTATCTCGTCATGGCCGCATGGCTCGCCTTCCTGAAGTCGAAACTGCTCATCCCCCAGCAGGCGAAGGGCGACGATGGCCCCTCCGGCGAGGAAATGGCGGCAGCGCTCGCCTTCCGGCTGAAGCGGCTCGAGGCGATGCGCGAGGCGGCAACCCGCATCATCAACCGCAACCGCCTCGGCCGCGACGTCTTTGCCCGCGGCGCTCCGGAACACATCCCGCACCGCGTCCGCTCGGTCTACGACGCGAGCCTCTACGACCTCCTGTCCGCCTACGCCAACCTTCGCCAGCGCCAGGCCGTCACCCAGGTGACTATCGAGAGGCGCAAGGTCTGGTCGCTGTCGGATGCCCGCGAGCTGCTGACGCGCATGCTGGGCGAGGTGACCGACTGGACGGCGCTGCAGCGCTATCTTCTGGAATATCTGCCGCCGGCGGACCGGGTCACGGCCACCGCCAGCGCCTTTGCCGCATCCCTGGAGCTTGTCCGCGAGGGCAAGATCGAGATCCGCCAGGAGGGGGCGTTCCAGCCCATCTACTTGCGCAACGGCCAGCAGGGCCTGCCGGACCGGGAGACGGTCGTTGACACCTTCTGAGCATAACCCGGACGAGCAGACGGAGGACACGTCTTCTCCCCAGAGCTTCTCGCTCGCGGAGGCCGAGCGTATCGCGGAGGCGCTGGTCTTTGCGTCCGCCGAACCCGTCTCGGAAGACTTTCTGGCGGAACGACTGCCGCTCGGCGTGGACATCCCCGCGGTGATGGAGAGCCTCTCGTCTTTCTATGCCTCCCGCGGCGTCAACCTCATCCGCAGCGCAGACCGTTGGGCCTTCCGCACCGCCGCCGACCTGTCGTTCGTGATCCGAAAGGATGACAACGATGTCCGCAAACTGTCGCGCGCCGCGCTCGAAGTGCTCGCCATCATCGCCTATCACCAGCCGGTGACACGCGCCGAGATCGAGGATATCCGCGGCGTCCAGACGTCCCGGGGCACGCTGGACGTGCTGATGGAGGCAGGATGGGTCCGCTTCCGCGGCAGGCGCAGGACGCCCGGCCGTCCCGTCACGCTCGGCACGACGCCGGATTTCCTCGACCACTTCGGCCTGGAGGAACTGCGCGATCTACCGGGTCTGGAGGAACTGAAGGGTGCAGGCCTCCTGTCCGGGCGCATCCCGCCGAATTTCCAGGTTCCGCTTCCGGGCATGGGCGACGAGTTGCAGGATGACGAGGATCCCATCACCCAGATGGACCTCGAGGAACTGGGGCTCTTGACACCGGGCGGTGAAGAGGAGGAATGACGTCATCTTTTCGCGGGCGGGACAAGGCCCAAGGCACTAGCCCCAGCATCGAGCAAGTCATGACGCTTCCATCAGCACAACCGAGCGAAAGGACGCGGACGACGACCGGCGTGTCCTTCGCGTCGCGGTTGACGTTCGAAGACATCCATCACAGCTACCACGGTAAGCAGACGATCCGCGGCATTTCGCTGACGGCCGAGCCGGGCGAGGTGCTCTGCCTGCTCGGACCCTCGGGCTCGGGCAAGACGACGCTCCTGAGGATCGCGGCGGGCATCGAGGTGCAGGCGCAGGGCAGGGTGGTCATCGACGGACGCGAGGCCGCCGGCCCTTCCGTATTCCTCCCGCCGGAGAAGCGCGGAATCGGACTGATGTTCCAGGACTTCGCGCTCTTCCCGCACATGAGCGTGCTCGACAACGTGAGATTCGGGCTGACGGCTTTGCCGAAGCGCGAGGCCGTCGCCGCGGCGCAGGCGGCCCTGGAACGCGTCGGGCTGGCTCATTATGCCGCACAGTATCCGCATGCTCTCTCGGGGGGCGAGCAGCAGCGCGTGGCACTGGCGCGGGCATTGGCGCCACGGCCGGGCGTCCTTCTCATGGACGAACCGTTTTCCGGCCTCGATTCCCGGCTCAAGGATACGGTGCGCGCCGATACGCTGCAGATCCTGCGCGAAAGCCGGGCCACTGCGATCGTCGTGACCCATGACGCCGAGGAGGCGATGCGGATGGCGGATCGCATTGCCCTGCTGCGCGATGGTCGGCTGGTGCAGGTCGGCACGTCGGATCTGCTCTATCGGCAGCCGAAGGATCTCTTTGCCGCCGCCTTCTTCTCGGAGATCAATCAGTTCGACGGCAGGGTCCGCGACGGCGCGGTCGATACGCCGGTCGGCAGGGTTGCGGCACCGCAGTTTGCAGAGGGTACCGCGGTCTCGATCGCCGTGCGGCTTTCGGACGTGCGCGTCATGCCGCAGGGCGGCGAAATCGAGGCGCGAATCCGCTCCAGACGCTTCCTTGGCGTGATCGAACTTCTGGAACTGGCCGTGCCTGGCCGCGAGGAACCGCTGCGTGCCCGCGTCCGCGCCGACCTGCTGCCGACCGCTCTCGCAGATGTCACCGTGACGGTTCAGCCGCAGGACATTTTGGTGTTTGAAAAAGACGGCTAAACATCATACATCCAACGCATCCGAAATTAGGAGTTGAGTTATGGGTTCCTTCAGTGTTTGGCATTGGCTGATCGTTCTGGTCATCGTCCTCGTCCTGTTTGGCCGCGGCAAGATCCCGGAACTGATGGGCGACGTCGCCAAGGGCATCAAGAGCTTCAAGAAGGGCATCAGCGAAGACGACACTCCGGATCATGCCAAGACCGTCGATCACAAGCCGGAAGACACCAAGGAAAACACGCGGACCTGAGCACATGGTCTGGACCGCAGGAGCCTTGTTGAATGCTTGATATCGGCTGGACCGAGCTGCTCGTCGTTGGCATCATTCTGATCGTCGTCGTAGGTCCGAAGGATCTGCCGCCGATGCTGCGTGCATTCGGCAAGATGACCTCCAACCTGCGCAAGATGGCTGGTGAATTCCGCTCGCAGTTTGATGAAGCCTTGCGCGAGACGGAGATGGATGACGTCCGCAAGACGATCGCGGACGTGCAGAAGCTCAACCCGTCGAACGCATTGCGCGATGCGATCAATCCGCTGCGCCAGATGGGCAACGAGATCCGCACCGATATCGAAAAGGCGACGCGCGTCGACAAGCCGGCACAAGCGTCCGCCGGAGACGCCCCGCAGGTCGCCAAGCCGGATGTCGAGGCGCAGAAGACCGTGGAGGGCGTGATCCCGGCCGAGCAGCCTGCGCCCGTCTCGGTGCCTGCGCCTGCCATGACCCTGCCGTCGACGCCGCCATCCATGCCTGTCGCCCCGTCTCCGGCGACGGCCGACGCAGAGCCGGCCAAGGCGGCGCGCAAGTCTTCAAAGCCGGCCGCATCCGTTTCCGAGCCCGAGCCCGCGAAGGCCGCCAAGCCGAAGCGTACGCGCGCTGCCGCAACCGCGGTGGCTGAGCCCGCTCAACCCAAGCCGGCGCCGCGCAAGCGCCCCGCAAAGCAGGCCGAGACGCCGAAGGATGAAGCATGAGCGGTGACATCGACGACAAGCCGCAGCCGCTCCTGGAGCATCTGATCGAACTCCGCAAACGGCTGATCTGGTCCCTCGGCGCCTTCTTTCTCGCCTTCATCGTCTGCTTCTTCTTCGCCAAGGATCTCTTCAACTTCCTGGTCGTGCCCTACAAGTGGGCGGTGATCTGGGCCGACATGGATGTCAGCAAGTCGGAGCTGATCTATACGGCGCCGCAGGAATTCTTCTTCACCCAGGTGAAGGTCGCCATGTTCGGCGCCCTGGTCATCGCCTTTCCGGTGATCGCCTCGCAGGTCTACAAGTTCGTCGCCCCCGGCCTCTACAAGAACGAGCGGGCCGCCTTCCTGCCGTTCCTGATCGCGTCGCCGGTACTCTTCCTTCTGGGGGCGGCACTCGTCTACTTCTTCTTCACGCCGATGGTCATGTGGTTCTTCCTGGCCATGCAGCAGGCGCCGGAAGAGGGCGAGATGGCGATTTCGCTGCTGCCGCGGGTTTCGGAATATCTCAGCCTGATCATGACGCTCGTGCTGTCCTTCGGGCTGGTCTTCCAGCTGCCGGTGGTCACGACGTTGCTGGCGCGGGTGGGGATCCTGTCGAGCGACTGGCTCCGCGAGAAGCGCAAGTTCGCGATCGTCATCGCCTTCGTCGTTGCAGCCGTCCTGACGCCGCCCGATCCGCTTTCCCAGATCGGTCTTGCGCTGCCGACCATCCTTCTCTACGAAATTTCCATCTACGCCGCCCGATTCGTCGAGCGCAAACGCGCTGAGGAAGCTGTTGCCCAATCGGCCGCGTCGGACCTTTCCGAAACGGACGAGGCCTAAGGCTCTCCTGCCTTGCTTGCGAAGGTGGCGTTCCGCTCGAAAGGCCAGGGACGATGCTCGATATCAAGTGGATCCGCGACAATCCGGACATTCTCGACGAAGCGCTGAAGACGCGGGGGGCGGAGCCTGTCTCCGCCGCCCTGATCGCTCTCGACGATACCCGGCGGTCGGTCATCCAGAAGCTCCAGGACATGCAGTCCCGCCGCAATGCCGCCTCCAAGGAGATCGGCGCGGCGATGGCACAGAAGAACGCCGAGCTGGCCGACAGGCTGAAGGCGGAAGTCGCCGATCTCAAGGACACCATGCCCGCGGTGGAGCAGGACGAGCGCACCGCGATTGCGGCGCTCGAGGATGCCCTGTCGCGCCTTCCCAACATTCCGTTCGAGGACGTACCGGTCGGCAAGGACGAGCACGACAACGTCGTTGCCCGGGTGACCGGCGAGAAGCCGCGCTGGAATCATCAGGCCAAGGAGCACTTCGAAATCGGCGAAGCGCTCGGCATGATGGACTTCGACCGCGCCTCGAAGCTCTCCGGCAGCCGCTTCACCGTCCTCACCGGCCAGTTGGCCAGGCTCGAGCGGGCGCTCGGCCAGTTCATGATCGACCTGCACACCACCGAGCACGGCTACACAGAAGTGTCGTCGCCGCTGATGGTGCGCGACGAAGCGATGTTCGGCACCGGCCAGCTTCCGAAGTTCGCCGAGGACCTGTTCCGCACCACCGACGGCCGCTGGCTGATCCCGACGGCGGAAGTGACGCTGACCAATCTCGTCTCCGGCGAAATCCTCGATCAGGAGACGCTGCCGCTCCGGTTCACGGCGCTCACCCCGTCCTTCCGCTCGGAAGCGGGCTCGGCCGGCCGCGACACCCGCGGCATGCTGCGCCAGCACCAGTTCTGGAAGTGCGAGCTCGTCTCGATCACCGATGCCGAGAGCGCGGTGGCCGAGCATGAGCGGATGACCGCCTGCGCCGAAGAGGTGCTGAAGCGGCTCGGCCTGCATTTCCGCACCATGACGCTCTGCACCGGCGACATGGGCTTCAGCGCCCGCAAGACCTACGACCTCGAGGTCTGGCTGCCGGGCCAGGACGCCTTCCGCGAGATTTCGTCCTGCTCCGTCTGCGGCGATTTCCAGGGCCGCCGCATGAATGCCCGCTATCGCCGCAAGGACGACAAGGCCCTGAAGTTCGTTCATACTCTGAACGGCTCGGGCACCGCCGTCGGCCGCTGCCTGATCGCTGTCATGGAGAACTACCTCGAGGAGGACGGCTCGATCACCATTCCGGACGCGCTTCTTCCCTACATGGGTGGCCTCAAGAAGATCGAGCGCGCGTGATGCGGATCCTGCTGACCAATGATGACGGGATCCATGCCGAGGGGCTGGCCGTGCTGGAGCGCATCGCCCGGCAGCTCTCCGACGATGTCTGGATCGTTGCGCCCGAGACCGACCAGAGCGGCCTTGCCCATTCGCTGACGCTGTCGGAACCGCTGCGGCTTCGGCAGGTCGGCGACAAGCACTTCGCCCTGCGCGGCACCCCGACCGATTGCGTCATCATGGCGATCCGCGAAGTCATGCCGGAAAAGCCCGATCTGGTTCTCTCGGGCGTCAACGCCGGCGCCAACATGGCTGACGACGTCACCTATTCCGGGACGATTGCCGGCGCCATCGAGGGGACACTCCAGGGCGTTCGCTCCTTTGCGCTGAGCCAGGCCTCGCAGTACGACGGCGAGGGCGGCAAGGTGGTGCCCTTCGAAGTGGCCGAAGCCCATGCAGCCGGCCTCATCCGGCAGCTGAGCACCGTCGAATTGCCGGACGGCACCTTCCTCAACCTGAACTTTCCCAACTGCGGGCCGGACGATGTCGAGGGCGTCGCGGTCACCTCGCAGGGCAAGCTCGACTTCGGCCTGACGATCGACGCCCGTCGCGACGGTCGCGGCCTGCCTTACTATTGGCTGCGCTTCGGCGAACGCCAGGGGAACTTCCGCGACGGCACGGACATCCACGCGATCAAGCACAACAAGATTTCCGTCACGCCGCTGAAGCTCGACCTCACCGACTATTCGGTGCAGGATCGCGTCGCGGATGCGCTTGGATTTGGAGTTGCCGATTGAAGTCGACCATGGTCGAGAAGGAAGGCTTTGCCGCTCTCGTTCTGCGCCTGCGGTCCGAGGGCATCTCCGATCTCGACCTGCTGACGGCGGTGGAGCAGACGCCGCGATCGCTCTTCGTGCCGGCGTCTTCGGCAGAGAATGCCTATTCCAGCCGGACGATCCCGATCGACTGCGGCGCCTTCATGGAAGGCGCCGACATGGCGGTGCGGCTTCTGGCCAGCCTGCAGGTGAAACCGGGCCAGCGTATTCTCGAGATCGGCACCGGAAGCGGCTTCACCGCCGCGGTTCTCGGCAAGCTTGCCGAGCGGGTGCTGACCATCGACCGCTACCGGACGCTGGTCACCGCCGCGCAGGGACGCCTCGAAAAGCTCGGGGTGCGCAACGTCATCGTCCGCCAGGCAGACGGCATCAACGGCATGCCGGGCGAGGGGACCTTCGACCGAATCCTCGTCACGGGTGCCTTTACCACCATGCCGCGCTTCTATGCCGAGCAACTGGTATCCGGCGGCACGATGATCGCGCCGCTGATGGTGGACGAGAACACCTGCATGATGGTGCGCCTCAGCAAGACCGGGAGCCGGTTCGAGCGGGAAGACCTGTTTGCGGCGCCCTACCTGCCGCTCGTTCCCCACATTGCGGCAGCTCTTTGACGCATATGCCTGCGGCCGCGCCGCATGGTTACCAATTTAGCAAAAAAGCAGATGCGAGGGTCGCGCCTTAACCGGCCAGTAAGACTAACGCGCTTTAATCCAGCCCACGATGGTTGCTGCGTCACGTTAGGTTGAGTCATGCGTATCACGAGTTCCTTTATGCCCCGGAAGTCCCTGCTGCGGATCGCAGGTGCAGTCTTGCTGGCCAGTGCCGCCACGGGCTGCAGTTCGGACGCCACCCGCTTCTCCGGTCTGTTTTCCGACACCGATTCGCTGACCACCGCGTCGATCCCGCAGCGGCAAGGCTCCGGCGCCTATGGTCAGGCGCCAGTGCCCCGCGGCGATCTCAACAGCGGCATGGCAGCGGCGCCGGTGGTTGACTACGGCAGCCGCAGTGCGGCAACCAGCCAGCCCTATCCCGGCAACAATGGCAGCGGCTATTCGTCGGTCGCATCCCCGGCGCGGTCTGCTGCAGCACCGGCTGCGGTTCAGCGCGCCGAGCTTGCGCCTCCGGGCGGCTCGGCCTCGTCCCAGGGCGGCGACGATTTCGCCGGCCGCCAGCAGGCCATGGCGCAGCCCTTCCCGTCTGCCCAGCAGTCCGTGGCGACAACCGCTCCGGCTCCCACGACCAATGCGGACAACGTCACAACCGGCACCGTCAGGACGTCCGCCGGCTGGTCGACCGTCAATGCTCCGCGGATGACGCTGAAGCCGGGTGAAACCGCCGCCACGCTCTCCCGGCGCTACGGTGTTCCGGAACGGGAAATTCTCAAGGCCAATGGCGGCAACCTCGTGGCCGGCCAGACCGTCATCATTCCGACCTTCGGCACCGCCAGCAACTCGGCGAAGGTCGCCGCCGGTGACATCGATCTCCAGAACAAGGCCCCTGCACCTGTCCAGCAGCAGGAGCAGAAACTTGCTGTGCTGCCCGGCAATGCCCGCGACAAGGGTCTCGCCGAACCGGCCAAGCTCACGCCGCCGGCCGGCGGTACGCATACGGTCAAGCCGGGCGACACGCTGACGAAGATCGCCCGCGCCAACGGCGTGTCGGTCGATCAGCTGAAGGCGGCAAATGGCCTGACGACGGAAAACATCCGGATCGGCCAGGTCCTTGCTCTCTCGCCGTCCGCCGCTCCGGCAACGCCCGATCCCGTCCAGACGGCCTCGGTGCCGGCAAAGCGCGAGCAGGCTCAGACCCTGGCGCAGACGCCCGCCGCTGCTGCACCGACCCCCCAGGCCGAGGCTAAGGTTGAGGCCAAGACCGCCCCGGCCAAGCCGGTCGAGACGGCATCGGTCTCTGAAGCATCCCTGAAGACAGACGTCGGCGGTGCCGCACCGCAGTCGACGGGCATCGACAAGTACCGCTGGCCGGTGAGTGGCGCCGTGATCGCCGGCTTCGGCCAGAACGTCGACGGCAACCGCAACGACGGCATCAACATCTCGGTTCCGGAAGGAACGCCGATCAAGGCCGCTGAAAACGGCGTTGTCATCTACTCCGGCAATGGCCTGAAGCAGCTCGGCAACACGGTTCTCGTGCGCCATGACGACGGCAAGGTCACCGTCTATGGCCATGCCGGAGAACTCAGCGTGTCCCGCGGCCAGAAGGTCACCCGCGGCCAGACGATCGGCACCTCCGGCATGAGCGGCGATGCCAAGCGTCCGCAGGTTCACTTCGAGGTGCGCAAGGACGCCACCCCGGTCAACCCGATCACTTTCCTGGAATAGAGTATTGCGTATCAGGGAAGTTGGAAAAGCCCGGCTCGTCCGGGCTTTTCCTTATCTGCGTTCCAGCGCAATCCGCAGCCGTCCGGCGAGGTCCTGGATGTACTGCCAGGCGACGCGCCCGGAGCGTCCGCCGCGGGTGGTCGCCCATTCCAGCGCCTCGTGGTGCAGCACATCCTTTTCCAGCGGCAGGCCGAAATAGTCCGCATAGCCGTCGATCATCGTCAGATAGTCGTCCTGGCTGCACTTGTGGAAACCGAGCCAGAGACCGAAGCGGTCCGAAAGCGAAACCTTCTCCTCGACCGCCTCAGACGGATTGATCGCCGTCGACTGCTCGTTCTCCATCATGTGCCGCGGCAAGAGATGCCGGCGGTTCGACGTGGCATAGAAGAGCACATTGTCCGGGCGTCCTTCGATCCCGCCGTCCAGCGCCGCCTTCAGCGACTTGTAGGCGGTATCGTCGTGGTCGAAGGAGAGATCGTCGCAGAACACGATGACCCGCTGTCCGGAGGCCTTCAGGATATCGAGAAGCCCGGGCAGCGAGGCGATGTCCTCGCGATGCACCTCCACGAGCTTCAGCGGAGCACCGGTTTCGGCCCGCACGTCCTCATGCACCGCCTTGACAAGGGATGACTTGCCCATGCCCCGCGCACCCCACAGGAGCACGTTGTTGGCGGCAAATCCTTCCGCGAAACGCTGGGTGTTCTCGTGCAGGATGTCGCGCACGTGATCGACGCCGCGGATCAGCGACAGCGCCACCCGGTTCGGCCGCGGCACCGGCTGCAGGCGCAGGTTCGCCGGCACCCAGACGAAGCAGTCCGCCGCCGACCAGTCGTTCAAGGCAGGTGCAGGTCCGGCAAGCCGCTCCAGCGCATCGGCGATCCGCCGCATCTCGAGCAGCAACCGGTCGTCCGGCTGTTCCGCCATGCTCCACCTCCAGATTCGCAATTTGGATGCCCTTCATCAGGGTCAGAAGCGGTTACCATGCGATATTCCCGTGTAAAAGCCTTGGCCACGCGGATTCGGTACGCGCAGCCCCCCTGTTTCTGTTGCATTCGAGGGGATCGGAATTATATTCCGGCCACTTGCAAATGGGGGCTTGGACGCTCCTGCCAATTGAGGAGTTCCCTATGTTCATCACCGAAGCATTCGCCCAGGCCGAAGGTGCCGCACCGTCCGCATTCGGCTCCGGCCTCGAAATGCTTTTCCTCTTCGCGCCCCTGATGGTCGTCTGGTACTTCTTCCTGATCCGCCCGCAGCGCGCCCAGCTGAAGAAGCGCCAGGAGATGCTGTCGAACATCCGTCGCGGCGATAACGTCGTTCTCGGCGGCGGCATCACCGGCAAGGTGACGAAGGTGGTGGACGACAACGAAGTGGAAGTCGAGATCGCTGACGGCGTGAAGGTTCGCGTGCTACGCACCTACGTGGCCGAAGTCCGCGTCAAGGGCGAGCCTGTCAAGGCGGAAGCCGCAGCCTCCTGATCCTGCGCGGCGGATCTTCGGGTCCGCCGCACCGCGCCTCCGGTCTGCATTCGATACGAGGAGGCACCGATACGATGCCAAAGGGAATTGAAATCCGCGACGCCCATTTTCCGGGCCGCGCCCCCATTGACGCCTACGGCAACGGTGGGTTTCGCTTTGCCGACATGTCGCACCGCGGTTCGCTGTTGTGCCTGCCGTCGGGTGTCCACGGCTGGGATTTGACCGAAGGCGAAGCGCTGACGGCCGAATCCCTCGCGCGGGTGCTGGATGAGGCAGGCGATATCGAGGTGCTGCTGGTCGGAACCGGCAAGGAGATCCGTCCGCTGCCGCAGGCGGTGAAGGCGGTCCTCAAGGCCCGCGGCATCGCTTCCGACCCGATGAGCACCGGCGCGGCCGTGCGCACCTACAATGTCATGCTGGCCGAATCCCGCGCGGTGGCTGCCGCTCTGATCGCGGTATGACGCCGCCGGTGGTCGACGTCGGCGACACCGTTCTCGCGACGCTGCGGGACACCGATCGGGATCGCTACCTGGCGTGCCTCCTGTCGCCGGTGGAAAAGCGCCCGGCACTGGCGGCGCTCTACGCCTTCAATGCCGAGATCGCGCGGGTCCGCGACGTGGTGCGCGAGCCGCTCCCGGGCGAGATCCGACTGCAGTGGTGGCGTGATCTCCTGGAAGGAGGCGCTCGGGGTGATGCCGGCGGCAATCCGGTGGCCGTCGCACTCCTGTCGGCAGTCGAAACCTACCGCCTGCCGCGCGAGACGCTGACGGCAATGATCGACGCCCGGATCGGCGACCTCTACGACGATCCCCTGGCCGACCGCAACGATCTGGAGGGTTATGCCGGGGAAACCGCATCGGCGCTGATCCAGCTCGCAAGCCTTGTCCTGTCCCCGGAAGACGCGGCCCGTTCGGCTGAAGCCGCGGGACATGCCGGTGTCGCACAGGCGGTGGCCGGTCTGCTGCTGCTGATGCCGCTGCACCGTCGGCGCGGCCAGCTCTACCTGCCGCTCGACATTCTGACCGCCACCGGCCTCGATCGCGAGGGTTTCCTCGCCGGAGACGATACCGCCCGGGTGTCTGCCGCCGTTGAAGCCTTCGCCGGTCTCGGTTTGGAGCATCTTGCAAAGGCGAGACGCGCGGGGCCCGTGCCCCGGGCGGTGTTTCCGGCGTTCCTGCCGGTCTCGCTGGCCGAGGCGGTGCTCCGGCGTGCGCTGCGGGAAAAGGCTGCTATGCTGGAAGGCCAGCTCCAGCCACCGCAATGGCGACGCCAGATCCGCTTGATGAGGGCGCAACTGTTGCAGCGCTTCTGACATCGCGCCCCAAGTTCGCGCAAGGCTGCGGGCTTAGTCTGGATAAGCTTACAACCCGCCAAGGAGAACGGCGTGCAGCCTATCATCGTCTGGTCCATCATCCTCGTGATGCTCGTCCTCCTCGCTTATTACGTGACCCGGATGGCGAAGCGAAATTCCGATGGCGACGGGGAAATGGACCTTGGCTTTGCCATCATGCATTTCGGCAGGGCCTTTCCCAATGAGGCGATCCGCGAGCTGCATTCGACAGTCGACGGCGGAGCGGTCTTCCTGCGCCTGCACGACGACAAGACCGGAATCATGCGCAGCCACAGCCGGCATTACACCTGCCACCTGATCAAGCCGGGACGGGTCCGGGTGGCACCCCTCGACAATCCGAAGGGGTTTTCCGCGGAATTCATGGACGCGCCGAGCAACAACGGCGACTTCGTCTTCAGGACGGAAGCGGATGCCGCCGAAGTCTCGCTCTGGCTGCTGGGAAACTACCTGGCGACCGCCGACAAGGAAGAGGCGGCCGAACCGCTCGCCTGAGCCGAGCTTTCATCCAGGCCGAGCCATGAGGCGCAGTCTGAAAGGGCGCGGGCGGCCATCAACTGCTTCTTCATGATCGTCTTGTCCTTGCCGCGAAAACGGTGGACTCCTTCCGGCTTGACGATCGAGCCCGGTTCGAGGTCCGGAAACAGCCCGAAGTTGATGTTCATCGGCTGGAACGAACGCTTGCCCGGCTCGTCGTTCGAGACCAGATGCCCGCCGGTGATGTGGCCGAGCAGCGACCCGAAGGCCGTGGTCACGGGCGGCGGCACGATGGCCTCGCCCTTCCGCTCCGCCGCGGCGAAGCGCCCGGCCATCAGGCCGATGGCCGCACTTTCCACATAGCCTTCGCAGCCGGTCACCTGACCCGCAAAGCGCAGTCCGGGCCGGCTCTTCAGCGTCAGTGTCTTGTCGAGCACGAGCGGCGAGTTGATGTAGGTATTGCGGTGCAGGCCGCCGAGCCGGGCGAATTCGGCATTTTCGAGCCCCGGGATCATCCGGAAGATCTCCGCCTGAGACCCGTACTTCAGCTTCGTCTGAAACCCGACCATGTTGTAGAGCGTGCCGAGCGCATTGTCCTGGCGCAGCTGCACGACCGCATAGGCCTTGACGGTGGGATTATGCGCATTGGTGAGGCCCATCGGCTTCATCGGGCCGTGGCGCAGGGTTTCGCGACCACGTTCCGCCATTACCTCGATCGGCAGGCACCCGTCGAAATAGGGGGTGCCCTCCCACTCCTTGAAGCCGACGGTGTCACCGGCGACGAGCGCGTCGACGAAGGCATTGTACTGCGCCTCGTCCATCGGGCAGTTGATATAGTCTTTGCCGGTGCCACCCGGTCCGACCTTGTCGTAGCGCGACTGGTACCAGCAGATGTCCATGTTGACGGTTTCGCGATAGACGATCGGCGCGATGGCGTCGAAGAAGGCCAGCGAATCCTCGCCGGTTTCCGCCTGGATGGCAGCGGCCAGCGACGGCGAGGTGAGGGGCCCCGTGGCGATCACCGCCAGGTCCCATTCCTTGGGCGGCAGCCCGGTGATCTCTTCCCGGACGACCGTGATCAGCGGGTGGGCTGCAATTTCGGCCGTCACCGCATCGGAAAATCCGTCGCGGTCGACGGCAAGCGCGCCACCGGCAGGCACCTGGCAGCGATCGGCGCAGGCCATGATCAGCGAGCCGGCAAGGCGCAACTCCGCATGGATCACGCCGACGGCGTTCGACGTCGCATCGTCGGAGCGGAAGGAATTGGAGCAGACGAGCTCGGCCAGGCCGTCGGTCTTGTGGGCATCGGTACCGCGCACGCCGCGCATCTCGTGCAGGATCACCGGGACGCCGGCCTGCGCGACCTGCCAGGCAGCCTCGGAACCGGCGAGCCCGCCGCCGATGATGTGGATGGGGGAAAATTGTCTTTCGGTCATGGGGCGCTCTTAACATGCCTTCCCGTGGACCGGAATCAAAAAGGCGTTTTCCGCCAGGCCGCAGAATCAAAAAGGCACCCTAGCGGGTGCCCATGAGCGGCGTCGCGCATCAATCGTTGTCGGGCCCGGAGGGACCGATTAACGGAAGGAGCGCGAAGCGACGTTGCGGATGTCGTAGCGTGTCAGGCCGATGTCGTTGAGAGCCTGGGTGGAAAGACCACCGAGCTCGTTGACCGTGCGGCGATAGCTGAGCCAGTTCTTGGCAAGGCGAAGCGGGTTCATCGTGTTGTCCTCAGGGTTTCAACCAGGCTGCGGCCCGGCGATGAGGAACTTATACGCGTGAATAATAACAATGTGCAGTGCAAAAAACATGCGACTGCCATGCAAATGTGCAGTGAGTTGATGAAGAAGCAGGCGATGCCGTAAAAACCGCCAGTCTGCGGGCCTGCAGTAGGCAATAAAAAAAGCGCCCCGAAGGAGCGCTTTTTTGAATTCGATCACTGGCGATCAGAAGCCGACAGCGGTCCGGGCGACGCGACGGATGTCGCTGCGGCCGATGCCGAGGTCGTGGAGTTCGCGATCGCTCATGCGATGCAGTTCGGTGATGGTTTCGCGGTACTTGCGCCAGTTGTTGAACTTGTGTGCGATGTTCATGGTCATGCCCCTTTGGTTTGCGGCTACCGGACCCTTGGGACCGGCTCAAATCTGATGACCTGAATATATGCTGCGCTGCAAAAAGATAACAGCGCCAAACCAGTATGCCACCTATGCAGCCAGTGCATCGCGCCAGGGGCAGATCTAAAGGATTGCTTAATCTTTGCGCCTTTGGCCCGACGTCGGACAAAAAGACAGCGCCTGCCGGGAGGGGATCGGCAGGCGCTGTTATGCTCACCGGCGCAAGAAGGAGGAGGACGCCGGCTCATGCCGGTCCTGATGCGGGAGGAGCAGAGGACCGATCTCGGATTTTCCTTCGAACCGCAGACGGATGACGAAGTTCCAGTGCAGCTGAATTAGATATACCTTATTGAAGGATGGTTAATGGAGGCTTAAGGTCGGCGTGGCGGTCGAGTTGGGGCAGGCGCCCGGCCGCACGTCGCAAACCCGTCATTTTCCCTTTGCGCTGGAAAAAACGGGTGATATAGAGACGCGCGCTCCGAAAGCCCCTTTGCGGGGATTTTTGCGCGGCTGGAGCGCGGGTATGGTGAAATTGGTAGACACGCCAGATTTAGGTTCTGGTGCCGCAAGGCGTGGGAGTTCAAGTCTCTCTACCCGCACCAGAGCCGCCGGGGCAGGATCGGGAGCCATCTACGGCTAGAGATCAGCGTTCCAGAAGTCGCGGCCGGTCACTCAGGTTCCGGCGTCGTGCTCATTGAAACCAACGGCTGTCTGAGCACCGCCGCCACGATATGAAGGTTTGAAAATGCAGGTTACCGAAACGCTCGCTGAAGGGCTGAAGCGCGAAATCAAGGTCGTCATCCCGGCCAAGGACATGGAAGCTCAGATGAATGAGCGTCTGGCCGATGCCAAGGACAAGGTCCGCATCAACGGCTTCCGTCCGGGCAAGGTGCCGGTCTCGCATCTGAAGAAGATGTACGGCAAGTCGATCATGGCCGAACTCGTCAACGAGATCGTCCGCGACCGTCCGTCCAAGATCCTCTCCGAGCGCGGAGAGAAGTCGGCGACCCAGCCGGCGATCACCATGACCGAGGACGAAGCCGAAGCCGAGAAGATCCTCGCTGCCCAGGCCGACTTCGAATTCACGCTCGCCTACGAGATCATTCCCGCCATCGAGCTGAAGTCCACCGACGGCATCAAGGTCGTTCGTGAGGTTGTCGAGGTCTCCGATGACGAGGTCAACGAGCAGATCCTCAAGATCGCTGAAAGCGCCCGTACCTACGAGACCAAGAAGGGCAAGGCCGCCGATGGCGACCGCGTCACCATGAACTACCTCGGCAAGGTCGATGGCGAAGCCTTCGACGGCGGCACGGCTGAAGATGCAGAGCTGGTTCTCGGCTCCGGCCGCTTCATCCCCGGCTTCGAAGACCAGCTGGTCGGCGTCAAGGCCGGCGACGAGAAGACCATCACCGTCAACTTCCCGGCCGACTATCCGGCTGCGAACCTGGCAGGCAAGGAAGCCACCTTCGACGTCACCGTCAAGGACGTGGCTGCTGCGGCCGAACTCGAGCTGAACGACGAGCTCGCCTCCAAGCTCGGCATCGAGTCGCTCGACAAGCTGAAGGAAATCGTTCGCGGCCAGATCGAAGGCCAGTACGGCAACGTCACCCGCCAGAAGGTCAAGCGTCAGATCCTCGACCAGCTCGACGAGATGTACCAGTTCGACGCGCCGCAGGGCCTCGTCGACGCCGAGTTCGAAAACATCTGGCGCCAGATCAACACGGATCTCGCCCAGTCGGGCAAGACCTTCGAAGACGAAGACACGACCGAGGAAGAAGCGCGCGTCGAGTACCGCAAGCTTGCCGAGCGTCGCGTCCGTCTCGGCCTCGTTCTCTCCGAGATCGGCGAGAAGGCGGGCGTTGAAGTCACCGAAGACGAGATGCAGCGTGCACTCTTTGCCCAGCTGCAGCAGTTCCCGGGCCAGCAGAAGGAAATCCTCGATTACTTCCGCAACACCCCCGGCGCATCCGCGTCGCTGCGCGCGCCGATCTTCGAAGAGAAGGTCGTCGACAAGCTGCTCGCAGACGTCGACGTGACCGACAAGACGGTCACGAAGGAAGAACTGCTGGCGGAAGACGAAGACGACACGGCTGAAAAGCCTGCCAAGAAGAAGGCTGCGCCGAAGAAGAAGGCTGCTGCCAAGGACGAGGCTGCAGACGAAGGTGCCGAGGAAGCTGCGGCTCCGAAGAAGAAGGCGGCTTCGAAGAAGAAGGCTGCGGACGACAGCGCCGAATAAGATCTATCGGATCTCATGCGAAAGGCCGGGCTGTTTCAGCCCGGCCTTTTTTCGTGCTTGTCCGACTTGAGCGGATATCAGGAGCCCCCGACGGGTGCAGCTCAGAAAAAAAGGCGGCTGGCAATGCCAGCCGCCTTGCGGAACCGATAAGCGCTTTTAGCGTGCGCCGAGCGTCACGGGATGCTCGTCGGGAAGGTTCGGGTAACGGGTCGAGTCGAAGTTGGCGAGCCCGTCGATCTGCTGTTCGGTCACATTGGGACCGAGCAGTGTTTCCTCTTCGGTCACATAGAGGGCCGACAGCGGTACCGCCGCCCGTTCCTCGCCGAGGCCGAGGAAGCCACCGGAGGTGACGACCGCATAGAGCCGGTTGTCGACGCTCACGACGTCCTCGATATCACCGAGGTCGTTGCCGTTGGCTCCGACGATGTCGTAGTCCTTGATGTCTGCCACGGTCAGCGGCACATCGCGCGTGGCGTCGACGCCGACGGCCATATTGGCGCCTTCGCGGGGACCCTGCGGATCGACAGCCGCAGTGTTTTCCGGATCAACCTCCTCGTTGGCAGCCTCTGCAGTGCGCGTTTCAGCGGTTTCTTCCGCCTGGCGCTGCTGATTGGCAGCCTGCTCGCTCTCTTCAAAACGAACCTCCGGTTCGCCTTCGGCGCGGTTCACGCGGACCTGGGCTTCTTCGGCCTCGTACTGAACGTTCGCCTGCTGCTCGGACTCCTGGATGCGCACGACCGGCTGACCGGAACGCTGGACCTGAACATTGGCCTGTGCTTCGTCATCCTGAACGCGGACCTGCGGCTCGCTCTCGCTGACGCGAACCTCTGGCTGGCCCTGCTCGACCTGAACCTGCGGCTGCGACTGGCTGACGTTGACGTCAGGCTCCGGCATCCGAATGGTAATGCGCGGCTGCGGAATGTCCACGGTCACGATCGGCGCAGGCTGGTGCACGGTGATTTCGGGCTGGTTCTGCTGCACGGCGACCCGCGGATTGGCCTGCTGCACCGTCACATCGGGTTCCGGCACGTCGACGCGAATTGCGGCTTCGCTTTCCTCGACAACGACATCTGCGCTGGCTGCCTCACGCTCGAGGATCACGAACTGTTCTTCAACGAGAACCAGAGCCCGCTCTGCGCCCGCCTCATCCTGCTGCGCCAGCGCCTGGTCGGCCTGCTGCAGCGGCTGGCGGAGCTGGGTCATTGCCTCGCCCTGTCGGTTCTGGTTCAAGCTGCGGCGAGCTTCCTGCACGGCCTGACGCGCAGCCTGCATGTCGTTGTTTTCAAGTGCCTGCAGAGCCTGCTGGATCTGCATCTGCACACGGCTCATGCCGGGCGCCGTCTGTCCGGACTGGGCAGCGTTGTTCTGGGCATTGGTGCCTGCCGACTGCTGTGCCAGAGCGCTTGCAGGCATCAGTGCGGTACCCGCCATCAAGGCGGTGACGTAAATCATCTTCATGGACGTTACCTCTCTCATTTGGTTGTTTTGAGGCGTGCCGGCTCGTCGCTGACCGGAGGCCACCGTGCCAGACGCACACTGATCAAAGTCCGTGAGATCAGGTAAGTTCCAAAAAAAACCGTATTTCTGCCCGCTTCTTCAGCTTCTTCTTCTTCAGCAGCATCAATGACTTAGCCAAACGAGGCTAGTCTGCCCGGATCTCGGCAGCAGGTTTGCCCATGCGCAGCAATGCAGAAGACCGTCAGCCGGTCGCCTGCAGCGCCTTCATCTCCGCGTCATTCAGATCACGTGCACGCCGATAGGCGGGGCGTTCGGTGACGCGGGCCAGATAGTCTGTGAAGGCGGGCCGCGTTTCAAGCGAACCGATCTGCAGCCCCCAGCCGATATGGGAGCCGACATAGACATCCGCTGCGCTGAAGTGTTCGCCTGCGACGAAAGCTTTGGCGGTTACCGCCTTCTCCAGCATCTCCAACATTGTCGAATGGCTGCCATAACCGATCATGCCCCGCTTATCCGGCGGCACCTCGACGCCCAGGCTGCGATTGGTGACGGAAGCCTCGAGCGGGCCGGCTGCAAAGAACATCCAGCGATAATAATCGGCCCGCTCCATCGTCGGAGGCGCCAGCCCGGCCTGAGGAAACGTATCGGCCAGATAGGCGCAGATCGCAGCGCATTCGGTGATCACATGCTGTCCGTGGCGCAAGGCCGGCACCTTGCCCATGGGATTGATGACCCGGTAGTCCGGTGCCTTCATGACGGGCCCAAAGGGAATGATCTCGGCGGTATAGGGCACGCCCACCTCTTCCAGCATCCACCGGGCAATGCGCCCGCGCGACATCGGGTTTGTATAAAGAACCAGGTCATCGGTCATGGCGAACTCCTCCGTTGGAGGTCGAAGTGTGATCGGGATGCCGCAGCTTGGCAAGCCGCGCACCCCGTGCCGGAACACGGGTTTTGCGCCGTGTCGCCACCCGGAGACATGGCCCAAGTGGTCGCCTGCCGGTCGCAGGCACAAAAGCCGCAGGCACAAAAAAAGCGGCGGGATTTGCATCCCGCCGCTCGGATCAGAAAGAAGCGTCGCCTCAGGCAGCCATCGCCGCCTTGAGGTTTTCGTCCACCTTGTCGAGGAAGGCCGTGGTCGACAGCCATGGCTGGTCGGGGCCGATCAGGAGCGCCAGGTCCTTGGTCATGAAGCCGGCTTCGACCGTCGCGACGCAGACCTCTTCGAGGGTTGCGGCAAAGCGGGCAAGCTCGGCATTGTCGTCGAGCTTGGCGCGGTGCGCGAGGCCGCGCGTCCAGGCGAAGATCGAGGCGATCGAGTTCGTCGATGTCTCGAGGCCCTTCTGGTGCTGGCGGTAATGACGCGTCACCGTGCCATGCGCGGCTTCCGCTTCGACCGTGCGGCCATCGGGCGAAAGCAGGACAGACGTCATCAGGCCGAGCGAGCCGAAGCCCTGCGCCACGATGTCGGACTGGACGTCGCCGTCGTAGTTCTTGCAGGCCCAGACGTAGCCGCCGGACCACTTCAGCGCCGAAGCGACCATGTCGTCGATCAGGCGGTGCTCGTAAGTGATCTTCAGTTCGTCGAACTGCGCCTTGAACTCGGCCTGGTAGACCTCCTCGAAGATGTCCTTGAAGCGGCCGTCATAGGCCTTCAGGATGGTATTCTTGGTCGACAGGTAGACCGGCCACTTGCGCATCAGGCCGTAGTTCAGCGAAGCG
>NZ_JMQK01000022.1:0-79439 GCF_000705355.1 Pseudorhizobium marinum | reverse complement strand
CTGGACCTACAACAACGAACGGCCCAACATGCGGATTCCGCTCTGAAGCCGGCCGCCATTCCGATCATTAACCGGCCACCGTTCCGATTTGAAGCCGGCCACCATTCCAATCAATAACCGGCCAGTTTCCGGCACTCAAGTTCCCCTGGGTCAGCAACCTTGGCATGTGTCCCCTCGATATCCACGAGGGGAATTTAATGCCTGCAAAAAGAAAGCTGACCATGCGACACATACGACAAATGCTGCGGCTTGCGGGTAGCGGAACGAGTAGCCGCGAGATCGCGGTGATGCTTGGCATTGCCCGCAGCACCGTGCAGGACAACCTGAAGCGAGCTGCGATGGTCGGGTTGAGTTGGCCCCTCGCCAGCGACCTGACAGACGATGTCCTTGAGGCCAAGCTTTTCGTCCATCCCGGCGTTAAGCAAGGCCAGCGATTGCGGCAAGAGCCCGATTGGGGCCCGCTTTCGATCGAGCTGAAGAAGCCAGGCGTGACGCTGCTGATACTTTGGGAGGAATACCGCAGCATCCATCCGGATGGGTATGGATATAGCCGCTTTTGCGAGCTGTTCCGTGGCTTTGAGAAGCGCTTGTCACCGACGATGCGCCAGGAACACGTCGCTGGCGACAAAGTCTTTGTGGATTACTCCGGCAAACGCGTGCCTATCGTCGATCGCAAGACCGGCGAGATCCGCGAGGCGGAACTGTTCCTCGGCGTGCTCGGCGCGTCGAGCTACACATATGCGGAAGCCACATGGACCCAGGCCCTGCCAGACTGGATCGGTTCACATGTGCGCATGTTCATGTTCTTCGACGGCGTGCCCCGCCTGATCGTGCCCGATAATCTGAAGTCCGGCGTCAACCGCGCCAGCTTCTACGATCCTGAGATCAATCGCAGCTATGGGGTCATGGCTGCTCATTATGGCGTCGGTGTCCTGCCAGCACGTCCGCGACGCCCGAAGGACAAGGCCAAGGTGGAGAATGGCGTGAAGTTCGCCCAGAGCTGTATTCTCGGCCGTCTTCGCAAGCAGACATTCTTCTCGCTCGCCGAGGCCAATGCCGCAATCGCCCAGATGCTGGAGCGCATCAACAATCACGTTATGCGCCGGTTGGGCGTCAGTCGTCGGAACCTCTTTGAGACGGTCGAACAGGCAGCACTCGCAAGCCTGCCCAGCGAACATTATGAGTTCGCCGAATGGCGCTTGGCGCGGGTGTCGACGGATTACCATGTCGAGTTCCAGAGCTTCTTCTATTCTGTCCCGCATGCCCTCATACGGAGCCAAGTCGATGTCCGGGCGACTGAACGGATGATCGAGATCTTCCATCGCGGCAAACGCGTTGCGGTGCATCAGCGCCGCTATGGTGGCCCGCGCTATGGAACTGACCCCGCTCACATGCCCAGTTCACACCGCCGATATGCAGAGTGGACGCCGGAACGCTTCCGGCGATGGGGCGCGTCTATCGGGCCGCAGACCGAAGGGCTTATCATCGCCATTCTCGCCAGCCGTCCGCACCCCGAGCAGGGCTTCAGAACGTGCCTCGGGATCCTGCGCCTTTACCGTGACATCGGCCAGGACCGCGCCGAGGCCGTCTCAGCGCGCGCTGTTGAGATTGGCGGCTTGAACAGCAAGACCATCGCGTCGCTCATCGCCACCTACAAAAGCAAAACACCTCCCACCGAACCTGCCGCCGTTGTGGAACACGCCAACTTACGCGGTCCCAGTTACTTTCATTGAGGAGACCTTCCATCATGCTGATCAATCCTACCATCGACATGCTGCGCGAACTCGGCCTTTCCGGCATGGCAAGCGCCTATCAGGAACTTGAGGCGCAACCGGAGGCGAGACACCTCGAGCACGGTGAGTGGCTGGCCCTTCTTCTCGAGCGCGAGTCGACCGCCCGAGGCCAGAAGCGCTTCGAGGCCCGGGCCCGGGCCGCAAAGCTGCGCCATGATGCCCAAATCGAGAACATCGATTTCCGCGCCACCCGCGGCCTCGATCGCAATCTGTTCCTGAAGCTTGCCGGATGTGACTGGATCCGGCAGCGCCACAGCCTGCTCATGATCGGACCCGCCGGCGTCGGCAAGAGCTGGCTTGCATGCGCTCTCGGACACAAGGCGTGCCGCGAGGACTTCTCCGTCGCCTATCATCGCCTGCCCAGACTGTTTGCCACCCTTGCACTGGCGCGTGGCGACGGCCGATACCCGAAGGTCCTGAAGGCGCTGGCCAGAACAGACCTGCTCATTCTTGATGACTGGGGTCCGGAGAAGCTCAGCGACGAGCAACGGCGCGACCTCCTGGAGATCGTTGAAGACCGCTATGAGAAACGGTCTACCATCGTCACCAGCCAGGTGCCCGTCGAGCACTGGTACGACATGATCGGCAATCCGACGATCGCCGACGCCATCCTCGATCGCCTCGTTCACAATGCTTACCGCATCGAACTCACGGGGGAGAGTATGCGAAAGCAGCGTTCTATGACAGCTGCCGCGACAACCTAAGCTTGACCGCCAGGCGGCTTCAAGCCAAAGAACATGACGACCCAGAGGCACACCAACTGGCCGGCTTCAAATCGGAACGGTGGCCGGAATGAAATCGGAATGGGTGGCCGGCTTCGCGTCGGAATAGGTGGCCGGCATCATCGGAATACGCAGCCCAACATGGGCATCGGGGGCATAACGCCCGCACAGAAACTGAAAATGGCCGCGTGAATTCTACTGCGGAGCCCCGTCAAGAATGGGGGGATTACCCTTGAACTAGTCTCATCGGGTGCCGTGAGGCTCAAAGTGCCGCCGACGGGTGTTTCGAAGATGAAGGCTGGGTCAAAGAAGCCTAACGTGACTGCCTTATCCATTTACTACCCGCCGCAGTTGCACCGGCGCCCCGAGGAACCCATGCTCACCGTGGGAGACATCTCCTCAACTGCCGCCTTGATGAGATACTAACGTCTGGCGCCCGTGTAGGCGGAGATTATTTCCCCTTACACGCAATCTGTCCTCCCTCGCCTTGAAGGGACTTGAACTCTATTTATTCCGTTTCGATTGCTAGCGCTCTATCTACAAATTTGAATTTGCTCGTAAAAATATGTGACCATCCAAGAAGCCTGGTCCGACAGGATTCTACGGTTCTGATCTTGTTATTCAATTACGGCGGTCGATAGGTGAGCCGCCTCTCGACTACGATTGGTTCTCACCACACACCGTGCCTTTGAGTCAGGGTGCTGGCGGCTGTTCTTCAGCGAACGTTATTCAACTCGCGGCAGTGTGCGTAACGTCGCGCGGCTCTAAAGCCCGATGGCAATCTTCACCAACGCTTCTAGTCTAGGCCGCACGTCGCGCGCATTAAATTGAGGAAATTCGAATGATCAACGGTCTCTTGTCCAACATCGGGATCGATATTGCGGAGAAATGCGGACTCGACACCGATGCCTTCCTGAAGAACGCAGCGATCCTGCACGAAAACATATTCTTTCACAAAGGTATCTACGGCAATCTCATCGGGCTGGACTATTCAAACGCCGTCATGGCTGCATTCTGGACAAATATCGGTCGAGAAAACGAGGATAAACTGGCGGCGAACCGTGGCTTCGCATCGATTTTTCCCGACGTCAGGGAGATTTGGCCAACTTACGAGCGCTTTAATCCGTACCGGGATCTGGAAACACAACTCCGCTTACTGCGAAAATACCATGAAACATCTTCCAAGACCGCCAGCGAGATCATGGCACGAACGTTCCGCGTGAGCGTTGACGAAGTCCTGGCCGGGAAAGTCGGCAACACCTGGCAGAATATTCCGTCGATCGTGGCACAGGACGCCGCGTGCTTGAGCGAATTCAGGCGCTACGCCCCCTTCCGGGCACCACTGCGGATCTCGCCGCAGACGGCGTCGAGAAGTTCATCACGGCGCCCAACAAGGTCACCTACACCTTCTTCGTCAACGGCAAGCCCTATGAGACCGATAAGAAGAAGCTGACCGGCGCGCAGATCAAGGCGATGGTACCTGACTGGGATCCGCAGCATGACTTGTCACTGCAGGGCGAGGGCGACGACCCGGACCGCATCATCGCCGATGATGAGGCCGTAAGCCTCGTTCCAAAGCACGGTGTCCGCCGCTTCTCGTCGGTCCCGAAGGCGAACTTCGGCTGATGCCCGGCGTTCTTGACATGCAGCTGGAGCAGCTGCGGGAGCGCTTCGGCGACGTTGAGACCCGGCAGTTGCCGAGCGGCACCACGCTCGTCACCGTGCCGGGCGTCCGCCTGCCGGAGGGGTGGTCGAAGTCGTCGACCACCATCCGCTTCATCGTCCCGCCAGGATATCCGTTTGCGCAGCTCGACTGCTTCTGGGCGGATCCCGATCTCCTTCTTGCACATGGAGGTTCACCACAGAATTCGGCATCAACTCCCGTCCCGGAGACCGTCGAGCCCGCACTGTGGTTCTCTTGGCATCTAACGGGACCGTGGAACCCCAACCGCGATACACTGTCCACGTGGATGAATGTGGTGATCGATCGAATGAGGCAGGTCCAATGAGCCGCGTCCGCTTTCCTGCACCTCTCTACTCCGACTTGGCGTCGACGATGCTCGACGCCAATGGCCTGGAGAGCTGTGCCATCGCGTATGCCCATCACGATGCGCATAGCGACACATGGATCGTCGCCGACGCCGGACCCGTGCCGGACGATGCATATGAGAGCCGTACCTGCGTATCAGCGATCCTCAAATCGTCTTTTCTCATCGAGGTTGCAAACCGTAGCCGGGCCACAGGCATGGCCGTCATCGCGATCCACACACATCCCGCCAGCCCTGGCCATCCGCATTTCTCGCCAATCGACGATGCGGGCGAAACGGAACTGGATTCGTATTTTGTTCGGCGAGCGGCGCCAGTGCCACATGTCGCACTGGTGATCGGGCCGCAGGGCTGCCGTGCGCGCCCTCTCCGAATCGACGATGAGATCGACGTATGGGAAGTAGGAGAGAGGCTCATGCTCCATTCGCCCATGCAGGGCATCTCCGATCAGGAACGCGACGATCGGCAGGTTCGGGCATTCGGAGCGCCGGGGCAACGGCTGCTGCGCCGCCTCCACTTCGCCGTGATCGGTGCGGGTGGGACGGGATCGCTCGAGTGCCAGCAACTTGCCCATCTCGGCGCCACGCGGATCACGGTGATCGATCACGACCTAGTCGAGGAGACGAACCTTAATCGCCTTGTCGGCTCCATCCCCTCGGACGTGGGCCAGCCGAAGGTCGAGGTCGCGGCTAGGATGATCCGCGCCATTAACCCTGATGCCACGGTGGTCCCGCTTCAAGCTGACATCGTCGACGAGGAGGTGGCGAAGCTCATCGCGACCTTCGATTTCGTGCTGTTGTGCACAGATTCCCATGCGAGCCGGGCGGTCGTCAACCAAGCCGCCTACCAGTATTTGGTGCCCGTAATCGATATGGGCGTCAGCATCACTATCGCGAACGGAGCCGTCAGCCACATCACGGGACGCGTTCAGATGCTTGCGCCCGGACTTCCTTGCCTGAACTGCTCGGGCGCGCTCGACGGTGAGGCGATCCGGCGGGAGATGCTGACGCCAGAGCAGCGCGCGGCGGACCCCTATGTTCAGGGCGAGCGCGAACCCCAGCCCGCGGTCTTGTCGATCGACTCTACCGTGAGTTCGCTCTCGATGACCATGCTGCTCGGGGCTGTCACGCCGGTTCCGATCAAACCACGCTACCAGGTTTATGACGGAATTCGCGGCCGAGTGAAGGAGATGGCTGTCGCCGTGCAGCCGAATTGCGTGGCCTGCTCGTCAACGGGCGCCTTCGCTAAAGGCCCAACCTGGAATCTGCCGGTCCGGCCGACACGTCACAATAGGAGCGACAAATGACGGAGCCTGCACGAATGGTCCGGTTGGTCGGCGATGCCGAGTACAGGGATCAGGCTGAAGCAACCCTCAGCGCACCTGGCGACGCTTCCATGGTGTTCCGCGCGCGGCCCAGATCGATTGTCATGGCGTGCCCTGATGGGTGCGGCGAGACCTTAGTTATCAACCTGGACAGTCGCGCCGACAAGGCATGGCGCTTTGACATGCGGGAAGGAGGAATTACCCTCTTTCCCTCAGTGTGGCGCGAAGGAGGGTGCGAAAGCCACTTCATCGTCTGGCGCGGCCACATATTGTGGTGCGACCGTTTTGAGGAAGGAAATCGCGAGCCGACCTACGATCCCGAGATCGAAGTGGCCGTTCTCAGCGCAATGGACGAGGTTCAGCCGCGCAACGCGGTGGAACTGGCCGATGCGATCGACGAACTTGTCTGGGACGTCAATCGTGTCGCAAATCGTCTCGTGGGTCGCGGCCTCGCACGATCGTGGAAGATTAACGGAGGGTGGGTATTCGTGCGGGGGAAATAGCCATGACAACAGTTGGCTGACTAACATCTTAGGCACGAGAAACGTGTCGACGGCATTTTGCTGAAGATGCTCATTATTGTCAGACCACACCCCACGCCCGAAACCTCCCCCTCCCCGTCATCTCGCGAAGCCCGAGCTCCAAAACCATCCGCCGCGCCCCTTGAGGCGTCACCTCGAGCGTCTTGGCGACCATCCCGGCCGACACCAGCGGCTTTGCCATCACCAGCTCGACCAGCTCCGGCAGTTTTGACGATGTCCGCCGCCCCTCCAGCTTTCTTTCCATCAGCCTTTTCGCGAGCGCCAGCCGATCGTGCTCCTTGAGCCCGATCTCGGCGGCCGCAATCAGCCCGTGGGCGATCGCGAGCAGCCGGGTTTCCCGATCGCGATGGCGACGGCGATCGACGGGGATGGTTTTCAGGCCGAGGTTGACCGCGGCGAGATGATTTTGGGTGGTGATGCCGGCCTGGCGCAGGATCGAGGCGGCCAGCAGCCGTCCAAGCCAGGGCGCATGTTGGAGGACGGTGAGCTCATTCCAGGCATCGAGGGCGGCGATGGCCCGAACCACCGCCGGGAGATCGTTTGTCTGCCGCAGCACGCCCCGCCATTCCTCCAGCCTGGAATCCTCGTCCCAGTCGAGATCATAAACCAGCGGATCGGCCGGCGCCCGGCCGGGCTTGTTTGCGGAGCCAGGCTTCTTTGCCTGTTCGATGGCCGCTGCGGAGCGCTCCAGGACTGCATCGATGGCGGCCAGTTCCGCATCGAAGGCACTGGCGCCATCATGGCCGTCATCACCGTCCTCTCCCTCCCCTCCTCCATCAGCCACCTCACCCGCGGCGGCTTCGTCGGCCACACCAGCGCCTGCATTTCCCAAAGATGCCCCGGCCCACGGCCGGCGCAGGCCGCGCAGGCCGTCTTCCGACAAAGGCCAGCCTGGTTTCTGAGACGCGATGCGTCGGCGGGTGCGAAGCACGTCGCGGGCGATGGTGAGTTCGTGGGTGGGGGTGCGGATATCCCTGGTGGCGTCGTGGAGGACAAGGTCTTCGAGGTGGACGAGTTCGCCGTCGATCCAGAGGGAGGCGCAGGCGTCGGTGAAATTTTGGCGTTCTAGCCACCCCTCCCCGACCGGCGAACGCGAGATCCTCTCATCAAGACGGGCGAGGGCGCTGCTGGCGTCGGAGATGGGCCGCAGCAGGGTGTGGATGGGCAATTTCGCGAGATCGTAAGCCATTGATATTATGGTAAACGATCTCTTAAACGAAAGCTAGATGTCCAATACGGTTCCTGACGTGGTATAAATGAGCCTTGGGTCGCTGACCCCCGATAAGTACCCCTTATCGGAGGTGATGAGACCAACCGGTTGACCAACCCGATGAACGCACCTATTTTCGCGTGAAGCGCTCCACAAGGTCTCAGAAGCATGGCGACGACGATCAAGGTATCCGAAGCAAAGACCCATCTTTCAGACGTGCTGGCCCGTGTCGAGGCCGGCGAGGATTTTGTCATTGCCCGCGGCAATGATCCCATCGCGCAGATCACCCGGGTGCGCAAGCAGACCGACATGCAGCTGCTGCTTGCCGAGGTTCGCGCCGCACGGACGAAAGCGACCTCCTCCACCCATGAAGAGATTCTATCCTGGCGGGACGAAGGCCGTCGCTGATGTTTGTCCTTGATGCTTCCATGGTGGCAGCCTGGATTCTGCCGGAAGAGTTTTCCGAAGCAGCGGAGTCGGTCATCGCGACGATCCGTGATCCCTGCCCTGTGCCTTCGCTGTTCTGGTTCGAGATCCGCAACATTCTGGCGATGTCTGAGCGGCGCGGCCGGATTGCAAGTGGCGGCGCACTCGTCAACATGGAACGCGTGCGTCGACTGCCGCTCGATGATGCCGGGATCGGCGGCGACAGTTCTGTCCTGCTCCTGGCAGCCACGCACACTCTCAGCGCCTACGATGCGAGCTATCTAAACCTCGCCAGCAACAGAAGTTTGCCGCTTGCGACGCTTGATCGCAGGCTTGCCGCGGCCGCGCGCAAGGAAGGTGTCAGCGTCCTTGGACCATTTGCCCGTGGCGACTGAACGTCCGGCAGGCAATTCAGTCGAACGTCGGGTGCGAACGCTCGATACCATCGCCTCCGTCTTGCCGGTGGATCGGCGTGACGAACTGGCGGAGCTCCTGACGGATCAGGATGTCGAAACACTGCGACATCTGGTCAACCACGGCATGGGCCCAAATACGCTACGCGCCCTGACCTCCGATCTCGCCTAACTGCAGGCTTGGTCGCTTGCGTCCACCGGCACGTGCCCGCCCTGGCCGGCGCCCGAAGCACCGCTCCTCAAATTTGTTGCCCATCACCTGTGGGATTGCGAAAAACGCTGACAGATCCGCAGCATGGCATGCCCTTTGAGATTGAACAGACACTGCGCGACCGTTCCGAAACCCCTTATCGGAGGTGATGTGTACGATATATTTGTACGCACAGTGCAGCGGTGGTATCAATGCTGCAAAGCAAATTCGGAGGTCCCCGATGCCCCAAACAAGCTACAAGATCAGCGAAGCCCGCAAGAAGTTCGCAGAAGTTCTGGAGCGCGCCAACCAGGGCGAGGAAATCGTCATCATGCGCGGAAACGAGGTTTATGCTCGTATCGGTCCCGCAGCCGGCGGCGGAAAGCGTCCCTTTGGCCTGCTGCGCCACCGTGGCTTGCCCAATGACCTGTTCGATACCACAGATGCCGAGCAGGCCGCGATCGACGCTGGCGATTGGAATGACGATACCGGCGTCTGGCAGGGCAAATCCGGCAGCCAGGAAAGCACGCAATGAAAGTCTTGCTCGACAGCCATGCCGTCTACTGGTGGACGATCGGCAGTGATCGCCTGTCCACGAAGGCACGATTACTGATCGAGGACAAGGCGAATGCTATACTCGTCAGTGCGGTCACGTTCTATGAATTGGACAACAAGATGCGCCTGAACAAACTTGATCTCAAGCCGCAGGAGCTGCGGGCAGCCGTCACAGAGAGCGGCCTGCAGACTTTGGCCATCAGCGATCTGCATGCCGAACTGGCCGCAAGCTTCGATTGGGATCACCGCGATCCGTGGGACCGCATTCTCGCCGCCCAGGCGCGGCTAGAGCATTGCGCCTTCGTCTCGACCGATCTGGCGTTCGACGCGATCTTGCATGAGCGGATCTGGTAAAGGGCAGCGGCGGTGAAGTTATTCGTGGAAATTGCCGATGCTGCGGGGCGACTTGAAGAACTGATCGATCCAGCGACGAGAACGGATTGCCGAAATGAGGAGCTCGCCGTCAGGTTCGATCGAAAACCGCACACAGACGTTGGACACGATCGCTGCGGTGCTGCCCATCGAACGCCGCGGCGAGCTGGCGGAGCTCCTCACAGACCAGGATGTCGAAACACTGCGTCGTCTGGTCAACCAGGGCATGGGCGTCAACACGTTGCGGGCGCTTGCCTCCGACCTCGCCTATCTGCAGGCCTGGTCGCTGGCCGCAACCGGATCCTCCCTGCCTTGGCCGGCACCTGAAGCGCTGCTCCTGAAGTTTGTTGCCCATCATCTCTGGGACCCGGAAAAACGCCGGGCAGACCCGCAGCACGGCATGCCGCTCGCAGTCGAACAGACACTTCGGGACCAGGGTCTCCTCAAGGTGGAGGGTCCGCATGCCCCCGATACCGTTCGCAGGCGGTTGGCCACATGGTCGACGCTGACCAAATGGCGCGGGCTAGAGGGCATGTTTACCTCCCCTGCCCTCAAGTCAGCCCTCCGTCTGGCGGTTCGGGCCAGGCCGCGGCCACGAATGCGCAAAAGCGCCAAGGCCGTCACGGGCGATATCCTGACGAAACTGCTTTTAACTTGCACTACGGACAGCCTGCGCGACGTCCGCGACCGGGCGATCCTGATGGTGGCGTTTGCCTCCGGCGGGCGCCGGCGCAGCGAGGTCGCGGGGTTGCGCAAGGAACAGCTCACCGTCGAGCCGCCGATCCCCGTCGAAAGAGGCCCTCCCCTCCCCTCGCTGTCGATCCATCTTGGCCGCACCAAGACCAGCGGCGCCGACAGTGACGAAATCGTCTACCTGGTAGGTAGCCCGGTGGACGCCCTCAATGCCTGGCTTGCCAAGGCCAGGATCGACAGTGGCAGCGTGTTCCGCGCCATCGATCGTTGGGGCAATGTTTCGCAGCGTGCACTCGATCCAAAGGCGATCAATGACATCGTCAAACATCGAGCGACGATGGCCGGGCTGGAGGCGGCTGATTACTCTGCCCACGGCCTGCGCTCCGGCTACCTGACTGAAGCGGCCAACCGGGGGATCCCGCTACAGGAAGCCATGGAGCAATCGCGCCATCGCTCGGTCCAACAGGCCTCGTCGTATTACAACAGCGCCAACCGGAGAAGCAGCCGGGCAACCCGGCTGATCGATTAGCCTCGTCCTCCGTGACTGCCGATGTCAGCCGGCACCCAAAGTTTATGCTTCTCACGTGGGAAGACCGCCCTCCCTGCGACAGGTTCAGAGGCGTGCCCCGCGCGCATGCCGCCCTCTTTCTCTCCAAAACGGGTCCAGCGCTCTGGGCCGACCTTCGCATTCGCGGCCACCTCCAAAGCCAATGCTTTTCCCCGGCCATTTCGGCTCCAGAGGCCCGCTGGCGCGCGTTTGGCTCTATAGACGCCCCGTTGCCCGTCCGCACCGGAGATCAGAGTCTGACGGGCCGCAATTCTCGCCCCAAACCACGCTTGCAACCACCCTGTTTCAGATGCATGTTCAAGTGCAGTCGAATCTGAAGTGACAATCGATGCCGCTATGGTGAAAAAACGAACTGCCAGTCATCCGCCAGGGGCCGGCCGCCTCATTGGCTACGTCCGTGTCTCGATCGGCGAAGTCCAGGATGCGCAGATCGATGCATTGCGAGCCGCAGGCTGCGATCGAATCTTCGAAGAGCATGGTCCGGGTCCTGCGCGCATGCTTCCCGTCCTGAGCCGCCTGCTTGGCGACCTCGTCGCCGGCGACGTCCTGGTCGTTGTCCGCCTCGACCGTCTCGCGCGCTCCGCGACCGATCTCGTGACGGTCATTGAGGATCTTCAAAGACGCGGCGTTCATTTCCGGTCAATCGGTGATCCTATCGATACCTCTGCGCCACGAGGCATGTTTGCCCTTCAGGTTCTCGGTGCGGTCGCGCAGCTTGAAAAAGCGCTGACTGCCGAACGCAGCAAAGCCGGCATCCAGGCGGCGAAGGCGCGTGGCAAGCTTGCCGGCAATCCTGGCCTGCGCGAACGACGGCCGGAGGCAATCGAAGCGGTCTCCAAGGCCCGTGAGAAAATCTACATCGACAAGCTCGTCGCGTCCGCGCAGACCTGGCTGCCACTGGTGCGGCAAATGCGGCCGCAGCACAGCTGGGACAATGTCGTGTGGGTGCTCAACCGCCGCGGCCAGGACTGGACTGTTGAGCGGCTGCGTCGAGCCGTCCATCGCATGGTCCGCAAGACGCTTGCTGAACAGGAGCTGCTGGTGCGATCACCGCGCCGCGGACCCGAGGACCATCCGATGACGCTGGTCGCGGCAATCGCCATTGCAGATCCACATCTATCCCTGCGCGACATCGGCACGCAACTGGAGCAGATGGGAGAACGCCCCGCGAAAGGAGGCAAGAAATGGCAGCCCTCTTTGGTGCGTGCTCTTATGGACGATGCCCAGCGTTTTGGCCTCCTTCCCCGCTGAGGCCGGGTGCATCAGGCGACGGTCAGGCGGTGGCACGTTCGGGCCCCTGGCAGATCTGAGGCAGGGCCACGCAGAGGCTTCCTCATCAAGCCGCGACCTCACGCGCGACCGTCGACAAAATTCGTACGAAGCGGCCAAATCCGGGACGGCCACCGGCAGCTCTGCTCTCTGTCAATCGAAAGCTGCTCCTGCAGGGCATCCTCTCGTGACGGTGACAGGTCGTGACGGTGACAGGTCGCCCAAGATCAAGGATGGTCCGTGGCGCCGGATGCGCGCTGGCAACTGCCACCGCTGACGATCAAGCCGCTTCTCGGTTACTGGGCAAGAAAGTCCTCGACGGCCCACCACAGCGCGACGCTACAGCACGGCCGTGACCGTACCGGGATGCCGTATGGCCGCATTGAACAGGCGGTACGGCCCGAGGCGCTCGATGGCTCTCTCACTGTCGAGGGTGTGACCGGCTCGTCGGGCGGCCCATCGATGATGATGCCGCAACCGTGAACCACAGGGCCGGAAGAACAATGGGCGCATTGACGCTGCGGCGACTGCCTGCGACCTTTCATTGCCTGGGGCCCGGTTGACGCTGGCACTCCCCTCTCTCCTCCCCTGGCCGCAACCGGACAATGTTGCTCCGGAGTGAGGCATCGCCGGGCCCGGTGAAGCAGCCCGACGACACAGGATTCTCTAGACGTCGGGGCCGCAGTTCGAGCCCCCGGACCTGCTTGCAAGCGCCGGCTCTCACGCCGCCGATCCCGAGCGACGCAGTCTGTTGAACGCGCGCTTCTAAGGAAGCCAAACAATCCCGGGCACCGCCTGTCAAAGCCGCCCCAAACCATGTCGTCGCCGCGGCAACCACCCTTGCACGCAAGAATGCCACGAGGACAGGCTGGGAACATCCGCGGCAATTCATCGGCGACCTGCGACCGCGCCAGAATGATCGAGAGCCGCGATCTCCTCGGCCGCTGCTGCTGTCGCCGCTTCGATCGATGCGGTGGCCCTCGTCCTCTCAAACCTCGCCAGCCGGGAGAACAGGTGGCTGGGCTGCGCCGATGTTCGCAAGCATTCAGGGACGCGAGTGCGGATTGCGCACGATGCCTGATACACAACAGGCCGTCATCCGAAGCCCCTTGGTCAGACTCAATGCGAACGGTCATCCATGGGAGACCGAATGCAAGGTCATGCTTATGTGATCGACCGGGCGCCAGCGTCCCGTCGGTGTCTCCAGCGCCGCCCATTGCGGGGACGCTTACCTGCTGTACGATTGCTTGACCGCAGGTGTCGCCTTGGGCATAGAAATTCGCGCGCACGCAAAACCAGATCGCGCTGACACAGCTATAGACCATCCACCCTTGATAAATTGCTAAGGCGGCTGCATGGAAACCACGACAATTGGAAACAGGGTCGATTTCATCCAATGGGCCATCGAGCGGTCACGAGCCATTGTCGTTGACCAGGGTGGCGACCTAGCACTGGCCGCGCGCGACATGGACGAGGGCAAGATTGCCGAGGCCGGCAATGCACTGGGGCAGGCCGTCGTCGATGCCCTGCTTGAGGTGTTTGACGGGCTCCAACAGGACTGAGGGTGGCGCAGCCTCCGTTCGCCGCCACCCAAACCTCCTCCACAGACACGTTTTGGCCAGTGCCCGGCTCGTTGCTGTTCAAACGGGCGCCTGAAGAAACACCGGCGGGCTCGCGGGCGGACGTCTGGCGACAAGACAGCATGCCAGGAGCTGACTGGCGGACCTGACGTTCCGGGCCGCGCGGAGTGACCTGCAGTCTTTCGAACCATCTCCACGGCGCCAGCGATTGCGGCAGCACGGCAGGCCGGCACTCGGAGACGATTGCCTGAGCCGGCGGTTGTACACGTACAACAGCGCCAGCGGGTTCTCAGTTGTACATGTACAACAGGGGCAGGGGGCGCTCAGTTGTACATGTACAACCCATCACCGCCATGGGCGCTTTCTGCACTCGGGTTGCCGTGGTGAATCCAGGGCATCGGGCCATCGGAGCCTCTCCGAAATCGCGAATTGTACATGTACAACTTCGCGCGAAGCGGCTCCACGGCCCGACAAAAGCTTTGCCCGAATCGCCCGGATCGGCTCTACTGCATCAGCGCATTTCGCATCTTCAAGCCATTAACTGCGCAGATCTTCGAGAGGAACCCATGACAGTGGCACAGAAAGCCGAGTACCAGTCGCTCCGTTCGATCATATCGGCGGATGCGGCGGAACTGTCGCGACAGCTTCAGGCTCACCAGCTGCGCACCTATCCACCCACGGCGCAGAAAGGGATCCGGCAGTTCACGCCCGCCGAAGCGGCCGATTTTATCGGGATCCACCAAGGCTACCTCAGGCAGGTTGTCGCCGACGGGATCGGTCCGGAACCGCAAGCCAACGGCCGCCGCCTATATTCGGCCCAGGATATCGAGGCATTGCGCCAGCACCTCGACGACGGAGGGAAGGGGCCTCGCAAATATGTCCGTCACCGGCGAGAGGGCGAAAAGCTTCAGGTCGTTTCGGTGATGAACTTCAAGGGTGGCTCGGGCAAGACCACCACCTCCGCACATCTCGCCCAGTATCTGGCTTTGCGAGGCTACCGGGTATTGGCCATCGATCTCGACCCGCAGGCCTCCCTGTCGGCGCTGTTTGGGCACCAGCCGGAGCTCGATGTCGGCGAGAACGAAACCATCTACGGCGCGATCCGCTACGACGAGGAACGCCGCGACATCACCGAGGTGGTCCGCGCCACCTATACCCCCAATCTCCACATCATACCGGGCAATCTCGAGCTCATGGAGTTCGAGCACGAGACGCCAAAGGCCCTGTCCAAGCGCACCAACAACAATTCCATGTTCTTTGCCCGCATCGGCCTTTGCCTGGAGGATATCGAGAGCGCTTACGACATCGTGGTCATCGACTGCCCGCCGCAGCTTGGCTTCCTGACCCTGTCTGCACTCTGTGCTGCCACGGCCGTGCTGATCACGGTGCATCCGCAAATGCTCGACGTGATGTCCATGAGTCAGTTCCTTCACATGACCGGGGACCTTCTGGATGTCGTCGAGCAGGCAGGCGGCACCATGGACTATGACTGGATGCGATACCTGATCACGCGGTTCGAACCCAACGACGGACCGCAGTCGCAGATGGCAGGCTTCATGCGCTCCATCTTTGGCAACCGCGTCCTCGACAACACGATGCTGAAGTCGACCGCAATCTCCGATGCAGGCCTGACCAAGCAGACGATGTACGAAGTCGACAGAAGCCAGTTTACCCGTGGCACCTACGACCGGGCGCTGGAATCGCTGACCGCGGTCAACGGTGAAATCGAAAACCTCATCAAGCAAACCTGGGGGCGCAAGTAGAACATGGCACGCAAGAATGTTTTCGGAGTGGACGTCGAACCGACGGCAAAGCACGAGCCAACGGAGCAGGCGGCGCCTCCGTCCAGGCCTTTGACCTCCCTCGAGCGTCCGTTGAAACGGGCAGGCCCTGTCGGCGCGCTGTCGAGTACACTTGGCGGCATCTCGGAGAAAGCCAATCGCGCCGACGAGCTTGAACGGCAGCTGGCCCTCGGACAGGCGATCGTCGAGCTGGAACCGGATCTCATCGACAGTTCGATCGTCGTCGACCGCCTGACGGTTGCGCCGGCGGATCTGTCCCTGTTGGCCGAGCAGATCCGCGACAACGGCCAGCAGGTACCGATCCTCGTGCGACCGCATCCAGACGAGCCGGGCCGATATCAGGTCGCCTATGGTCACCGGCGCCTGGCCGCCGTGCGCCTGCTGGACCGAAAGGTGAGGGCGGTCGTCCGCGACCTCAGCGACGAACAGCTGGTGGTCAGCCAGGGACAGGAAAACAATGCACGCACAGACCTCTCCTTCATCGAGCGTGCCTACTTTGCCTTTCGCCTCGAGCAGCGCGGGTTCGGCCGCGAGATCATCATGTCGGCCATCGGCGTCGACAAGGCGGCCCTGTCCCGGATGATCTCGCTGGTGGAAAGCTTGCCCGCGCCGCTGATCGAGTTCATTGGTGCCGCCCCGGGCTATGGCCGCACCCGCTGGGCAGAACTTGCGGAACTTCTCGACAATCCCGCGAAGAAGGCCAAGGCGCTAGAAGCCACCGCGGCCGCCTCCTTCGCCGAACTGTCCTCCGATGCACGCTTCCAGGCCATCTACGACCTGATCCGACACCTGAAGTCAAAGCCTCGGACGCAAACCTGGCAGACGGCGGACGGAACCAAGGCCGTCCGGATTACCGAGACGGAGGACAAACTCAATCTGGCATTCAACAAGACGGTCGACAGGCGTTTCGGCGCTTTTGTCGAAGCCAGACTGGCTGCCCTCTACCAGGAGTACCGGCAAAACGCCGAGGGAAGCGATTCCTCCAAGCGGTGAGGGGCCCAACCCATCAGGGGTGCTGTTCTCGCCTGTGATCGCGACCGGGTGCGTCGTCGGCACCCTTTTCCGCCCGAATGCCATTCTTCCCCATTGGCGAGGCCGCGGGCTTGATGCCGCCCGGCCCCCCTGAAGGTGGCGATCCCCCATGCTCCAGCCCAACGCCGTAAGGCATTCGCGGGCAGCGGTCTTTGGTCGCTCATATGCCTTAAAGCATTAATTCCATTAACAGGAAAATTCTCTCGAGAGAGAGGGCAGGGGGCCTGTCTGGCGCAAATGAGCGCCGGATACGTCGCCTTGGCAACACCTGGTTAAGGTTTTCTTTCTATTAACGCTGCAAGTGTGTCAGCTCCTATTGATGGTTTCGCGTAGCATGCAAGAGCCTTCCCGAACGTCCCCTTCCGATGTCCAGATGACGCCAGAACATGAGGTTGCGCCCCAGGGCGGGGCGTCGGCTCCGGCCGATGCCAATGTCGCCCCGGCGCCAGCCGAGGCAATGCCGGATGCGATCATCCTGGATCCGGCCCAGCTTCCCCAATGGCAGCGCGCCTTCGTACTGGGCCCCAATGTGCGCTTCACACGCACCCCCAGCCGCAACGCCTCCTGCACCGCAACGCCGGAATTGCCGGTTACAGTCCCGCCGCCGAATGCCGTCGTGACACTGCCGGAACCTGCTGACGGGCCAAACGGGGTGGTTTCAGCCGCGCCCTCTTCTTCCGTGCGCGCGCTCCAGCAGCATCTCAAACAGACACTGGAGGCCGCAGGCCACAGGCCTGACCAGGGTGTCGATGCCCCCGCGCAGCCGATCATCCAAGGTGGCATTCAGCAGGGAATCTCACGATCACGGATCGGGCCACGGCAGCACGATACGGTCGACCCAACCGCTGCGTCGCGCGAGGTGCCGGCGCGGACCATCTCGCCCGCCCCCGCGAGAACCCGCCCCCCCGGCCGCGTTGCAATCCCGGATCACCTGGTGTGGGAGATGCTCAGCCTGGGAGCCTCCGAGCTTGCCCCACACCCGAAGGAGGTGTTGCAGCCTGCGCCGCCGCCTGCGCCGGCAAGGCTTGCGCCGTTCCAGAACCGTGTGCATCCGCAGTCCCCTCCAGGCCAGGCTGCGGCTGCTGAGCCGCTCGACAGCAGTTCACGCCTGCTGCCACAGGCTGTTCCCGTGGAAACCACCTCGGCCGTGCGCTTCTATCGCCAGATCGACGTCAAAGCACCCGTTGCAGGGATTGTGACGACGCAACAGCGCAACCATGCCGCTGCAGAGGCGGCTGTCATGTCGGCTTCACAAGTCCAGCCGGAACAGCAGTATCGGCGACCACAACCCCTGGCGCTCGCGGCTTGCGAGATCGCCATCTCAGACGACTATCGCTTTCCGCCCGTGCACCTGTTGCAACCGGCTATGCCGATACTATCCGAAGGCATGAGCGCGGAAAGCCTGGAGAAGAGTGCCGGCCTGCTGGAAAGCGTTCTGGAGGATTTCGGGATCAAGGGTGACATCATCGATGTCAGGCCCGGACCCGTGGTGACGCTCTACGAATTCGAGCCCGCGCCCGGTGTCAAATCATCCAGGATCATCAATCTGTCCGATGACATTGCCCGATCTATGTCGGCCCTGTCTGCGCGTGTGGCCGTCGTCCCTGGCCGCAACGTCATCGGCATCGAGCTGCCCAACCCGGAACGCGAAACCGTCTTTCTCAGGGAACTCGTCGAAAGCCGCAGCTACATCAGCACCGACCTTCGCCTGCCCCTGTGCCTGGGCAAGACGATCGGCGGAGAGCCGGTCATCGCAGACCTGGCTAAGATGCCGCACCTCCTGGTGGCAGGCACCACGGGATCAGGCAAATCGGTTGCCATCAATACGATGATCCTGTCGCTGATCTATCATCTCAGGCCGGATGAGTGCCGCCTGATCATGGTGGATCCAAAGATGCTCGAGCTGTCGGTCTACGACGGCATCCCCCACCTGCTGACGCCGGTGGTCACCGATGCCAAGAAGGCCGTCCTGGCCCTGAAGTGGGCGGTCCGGGAGATGGAAGACCGCTATCGCAAGATGTCGCGACTGGCGGTGCGCAACATCGACGGCTTCAACATGCGGGTCGCCGAAGCCCGCAGCAAAGGTGAGACGATCCTTGTCACCGTGCCCTGCGGTTTCGACAGATCGACCGGGCAGGAGCTGTTTGAGCAGCAGCAACTCGATCTGGCGTCGCTGCCTTACATCGTCGTCATCGTCGATGAAATGGCGGACCTGATGATGGTCGCCGGCAAGGAGATCGAAGGGGCAATCCAGCGGCTCGCGCAGATGGCGCGGGCAGCCGGGATCCATCTCATCATGGCCACGCAACGACCGTCGGTCGATGTGATTACCGGGACGATCAAGGCAAACTTTCCCACCCGCATCTCGTTCCAGGTCACCTCGAAGATCGATAGCCGGACCATCCTGGGAGAGCAGGGCGCCGAACATCTGCTGGGGCAGGGGGACATGCTGCATATGGTGGGCGGTGGCCGCATCGCCCGCGTCCACGGGCCATTTGTGTCCGACCATGAAGTGGAGAAGGTGGTCGCCCACCTCAAGGCTCAGGGTCAGCCTTCCTATCTGGGCGGCGTGACCGAAGAGACCGATGCAGACGCAGAGCATGAAGAGGATCCCGCCGTTTTCGACGAAACGGCAATGGGCACCGAACCCGGATGTGACGACCTTTACGAGCGCGCCGTCAAAATCGTGCTGCGCGACAACAAATGCTCCACGTCCTACATCCAGCGGCGACTCTCCATCGGCTACAACAGGGCCGCCTCCCTGGTCGAGCGCATGGAGCAGGAGGGTCTGGTGGGGCCGCCGAACCACGTCGGCAAGCGAGACATCCTCAGCGCGAGGACACCTGCGTCCCCCGATGACGCCTAGACTGCCGGTGGCACATGCGTCGGACGGGCCGCGGGCGAACTGGTGCAGGTATTGTCCCTTCGCGCCGACGGCCCCCATGGCGGGCGGGGGAGGCGGTCCCGACCGGCGCTGGTCTCAAGCCGGGTGAGGTCGCCGACCGCATCGCATGCTCTGTGGCACGGTGAACCCTCCCTTGCCAGAGCCATCGGCTCTGGCGTGTCGTCCCTATAGGTCAAGCCGGAACTGGCCGGTCCCGATCGCGCCGTCCGTGGCCAAAGACGAAAGCGTGACACCCAGCAAGCGCACGCCTTTTTCCACCGGGAATTCCTGCGCCAGGATCGTCTGGCAGATCGCCGCCATCTCCTCGGCCGACGCGATCGGCGCAGGCAATGAACGGCTGCGGGTCACCTGCCTGAAATCCGCGTATTTGATCTTGACCGTGACGGTTCGCGCGCAAAAGCCACCGCTGCGACAAGAATCCCAGACCTTGCCGATCAATGGCGTGACCTTGTCGAGCGCCTCGCCCAGTTGATGGATGTCGCTCGAAAATGTATCCTCCGCCCCGACCGACTTGCGAACACGATGAGGCCTCACCAGGCGCGTGTCGATCCCCCGGGCGATGCCGTAGAAATAGGGCCCGGACTTGCCAAAATGCTGCTGCAGCAGGGCAAGTGGCTTCTCCTTGAGATCCGCGCCGGTTTCAATCCCCAGGCGGCGCATCTTCTGCGCCGTTGCGGGTCCCACGCCGTGGAACTTGCTCACCGGCAGCTCCTCGACAAAAGCGGGTCCGTTTTTCGGGGAGATGACGAACAGGCCATCGGGCTTGCGTTGATCGCTGGCCATTTTGGCGAGGAACTTGTTATAGGAGACCCCGGCGGATGCCGTCAGCCCGGTTGCGATCCTGATCCTGCCGCGGATCTGTTCGGCGATCTCGCTGGCAAGCTCCATCCCCTTGAAGTTTTCGGTGACATCCAAGTAGGCCTCGTCCAGCGACAGGGGTTCGACGAGATCTGTATACTCGGCGAAGATCTCCCGGATTTGCCGCGATATCGCCTTGTAGACGTCGAACCTTGGCTTCACGAAAATCAGCTCGGGACACTTGCGTCTCGCCGTCACCGAAGCCATGGCAGAGTGGACGCCGAACTTTCGCGCCTCGTAGCTGGCGGCCGCCACGACGCCTCGGGCCTCACCACCGCCGACCGCAACCGGCCTGCCGCGCAGATCGGGGTCGTCGCGCTGCTCAACGGAGGCGTAGAAGGCGTCCATGTCGACATGGATGATCTTGCGGACCCGCTCCGCAGGCTGCTTCTGTCCAATGGCCGTCATTTCCACATCGAACGCATCTGGCCGCCCACATCGATCCGGACATCGCGGGCACTTCTCTCGCCGGCCGCCGCACCGACCAGAGGCCAGGTGACGGTCTCGAAGAACTGCAGCAGCGTGGCCGGAATGAAGCGGGTGCGCGAGGCATAGACGTGACGATCCCCCTGACTGTTTTGCCCTCCGGTGAAGAAGCGTTGCGGCGTGACAAGCGTCAGACCGTCGCGGGCTCTGGTCATTCCGACATAGAGCAGTCGCCGTTCTTCCTCGATCTCGGCGGTGGTTCCCGTGGCAAGGTCCGACGGGATGCAGCCATCAACACAGTTGAGCATGAACACCGACCGCCATTCCTGGCCTTTGGCCGAATGGATGGTCGACAGGATCAGGTAGTCTTCGTCGAGCAGCGGAACGCCGGCCTGATCGCTGGTGGCATCGGGGGGATCGAGCGTCAACTCGGTGAGGAACCGCTCACGATTGGGATAGCCTCCGGCAATATGTTCAAGCTGCAGCAGGTCAGCCTTGCGGGTGTCGGCGTCCTCGTGGATCCGCTCCAGATGCGGCTCGTACCAGTCGCGCGCCAGGGCGATCTCGCTCGGCCAGCCCACCGCGGACTGACGCAGCGTCGCAAGCAGCTTCACAAGAGCCGGCCAGTTCTCACCGCTTTTGGGTGGCGGCGGGATTTCCGCAAGGGACGCCAGCGGTTCTGCATCGGCGGCGATCGTCTCAAGGATCTTGCCTGCGGTCTGGGGACCCACGCCCGGCAGCATCTGCAGCAGGCGGAAGCCGGCCACCCGGTCCCTCGGGTTCTGGGCAAAGCGAAGCACCGCCAGCAGATCCTTGACATGGGCGGAATCGAGGAACTTCAGACCGCCGAACTTGACGAAGGGAATATTGCGCCGGGTCAGCTCCACTTCGAGGCTGCCGCTGTGGCTGGAAGAGCGGAACAACACCGCCTGGCTTTTCAGGGGGACGCCGATCTCGCGTTTGGCCAGCACCTGCTCGACGACGTAGGCGGCCTGATCGGCCTCGTCGCGCACTGTGACCAGCAGTGGCCGCTGCTGCGATGTCCGGTCCGTCCACAGGTTCTTGGTAAACCGCTCCCGTGCCAGGTCAATGACACCATTGGCAGCCGCCAGGATCGTCTCGGTAGACCGGTAGTTCCTGTCCAGCGTCACGACATCGGCCGCTTTGGGCGAAAATTCGCGGGGGAAGTCGAGAATATTGCGGATCGTGGCCGCGCGAAACGAATAGATCGACTGGGCGTCATCGCCAACCACGGTCAGGCCGCGCCCGCCAGGCTTGAGCGAGAAGAGGATCGAGGCCTGCAGGCGGTTGGTGTCCTGGTACTCATCCACAAGGACATGGTCGAAGCGGCTGCCGACGTCCTCGGCAAGGTCCGGATGCGACACCATCTGGGCCCAGTAAAGCAGGAGGTCATCGTAATCGAGTACACTTTGCGCCTGTTTCGCCTCGACATAGGCCGCAAACAATGTCTTGAGCTCTGGCTCCCAGGTGATCACCCAGGGATAAGAGGACTTCAAGACCTCCAGAAGTGAACCCTGCGAATTGACCACGCGCGAGTAAATCGCAAGGCAGGTGTTCTTTGTCGGGAAGCGATTTTCGGTCTTCGACAAGCCCAGGTCATGCCGAACAAGGTTCATAAGGTCCGCGGAGTCTTCGCGGTCATGGATGCTGAAGTCGACATCGAGGCCGATCTGCCCGGCGTAGACACGCAACAGTCGTGCGCCGATGCCATGAAAGGTTCCGGTCCAGGTCAGCCCGTCGGCCAGCGGCGCGGCCCTGTCTCCAAGCACCTGCCGGCAGATCCGCTGCACCCGACGGGTCATTTCTGCCGCGGCTCTGCGCGAGAAGGTCATCAGCAAGATCCGCCGCGGATCGGCGCCGTTGACGATGAGATGGGCGACCCGATGGGCCAGCGTGTTCGTCTTGCCCGAGCCTGCACCGGCGATGATCAGCAAGGGACCTCCGATCGCACCTCCTGGCAGCCCGACTCCATGCTCGACCGCCTCCTTTTGGCGATCATTGAGCTTATCAAGGTATGTGGCGGCCATTCGTTCACCTACTCCCGCAATCAAGCGCGCATCTGGCGCTTCCGAACAAAAGTGGAACATAGCCGTCCTGTCGCCTCGTGAAAAGCCGTTCCCGAAAAGGACGTGGCCAGCCTCGGCGGGCTCTGAAAGCCATAGTCTCCCGCATACACCGCTCTTTTGTGACCCGAATCGATCCATACCCGCGGCGCCAGGCTCGGCAATCAAGGTCGATGATCTTGCCGTTCCCTTCGGTGCTCTTCTAGCCGAGCAGCCCATCCAGATGTCCGGATGGCGGGACTGCCCGAGGTCCTGACGACCTGCTCTCCTCCTTGAGGGCAGGGAAGGGACGGCAGCCAGCGCCGGCGCAAAAAATGTAACAGCTGTTACTTCTCATCCGCGCCATATCGCGTGTCCGCCAGCCCGAACAAACTGCGCTCCAGGTTCAGCTTGCCGTCGATGGCCCGGTCGATCATGGCCCGGAAATAGCCCCCCGGCCGGGTGATCTGCTCCGGATCGCGGATCGATTTTTCCACTACCGTGGCCAGAATTGCCGTGGCCGCATAAAGGCCGACCTTCTGCTGCCCATCCGCCCAGCCCGCTTCCGAAAGGCCGATCATCCTGCGCAGGGTTTCGCCGGCGCGGCCAAGAGCCGACCAGCTATCAAATTGCTGCGCGATCAGTGACTGTGCTTCGGGGCAGGCAGCCTGGATGAGGCCTACCGAGACCGATGCCAGCACTTCGTTCTGGATGGCGTTCGCATCGCGACCTTGAGGACCGGCTTGGACTTGCCTTGCGCCTTCGGCTTCGCCAGGCTTTTCTTCAAAAGCCATTTCGGCCGCGCAGCGGCCGTCAGTGGATTTTTGTGCCCGCTCGTCAGAGCGGGTCCGTTCAGTCTTCCTACCTTCAGAATTAGGTTTGGGGGTTGTATTAATATTAGAGGTGACGTCGATGTCACCCTCGCCTGACATTTCAAACGGTACATGCTCAGGCGCAAGGTTGGAGACCGTCCGCTGATGCAGCTCCCGGACGCGGTCGGCGCGAACAAACAGCGCCTCCCCGCTGCCCAAAATCTCCTCCAGCTCCGATCTGGCCGTCTTCGCCTCGTCTGGGTAAGCGCTGCAGACATCGTCGATCGCGCGCGCCAGGCGGGCGATGTCCCGCTTGGCTGCCAGTTCTGCGGTCAGCCGTCGCTGGTATTGCTCGACCGCCTGTTTCAGCTCCTCGACCCGCACGCGAGCGGGCGTGAAATCAATGCCGTACCCGGCGACGACATCGCCCGCCCCATTGCGATAGATGAACCGGCGCCCCGTGGAGCTGTCGCGATAGGCCGCGATCCCGGCTTCGACCAGGCGCCGCAAGCATCTGATCACCGTGCGCTCCGAGCGCATCGTGTACTCGGCAAGCTTCGCGTTCGAGATCGCGACAACCGGACGTCCGGCGCCTTTCCAGTCCTCCGCTCGGGATAGCCCGAGGAGAATATCCATGACATGATAGGTCGTGCCATCAATGCCCAACACTGGCGCGGCTTTCTTCAAAAGCAGCGCCATCTCCGACTTGGTAGTGTCAGGAACATCATTTGCCATGGCAAGCCGGGCGCTGGCAGCAATGGCAGGGGTGACGCGCCGAAACGACGCAACGGACGATACTTCAGTCATAGCTTTCCCCGCTGCAGATCCGAAGATCGCAGTCCGAAACCGTTGATGGGAGGAAGCCAGCGGATCGCAAGGCGCAAAAAATCGGTCCCCGTGAGTTACAGAGACTTGATTCACACGCCGGTCCGTCTTAGAATCAGTTTGTTACAGCTGAAGTTGACGGTGCCTGTGTTCCGTTGGCTAATGGTTCAAAGGGCCTGCCGATTGCAGTCGGTGGGTCCTTTTCCGTTCTCGGCGACTAGGTCATCCCAGACTTCCTTTTCTGCTTTGGTCAAACTCCTCGACAAGTTCGGGCAGCCGTTGCAGCAGCCAGTCCGAAAGCCCCGGAAGGCGATTGTCGGGGATAGAGAAGCGCGTGGTGGTCTCGGTCCGTTTGGCCAGCACGATGATCCCATCGCCAACCACCACCTCGAAACTGTCTTGCGTGTCCTTGGAGGATTGATCCAAGCTCTGCATGACGAGTGCAAACCGCTGGTCGCTTCCTCCCTCCAACCACGCGGAAGAGGCCTTCACGTCAGCGATGGCCTGCTTCTGGCTGGTGCTCAGGCTCCGGTTGTTGATGAGCGAGCCGAGCTTTTCCCATTTCGGACGACCGACAGACGGCGCAGGCCCGATCAGGCGAATGAGGTCCTCGGGGATGAGGGCCGCCGTATTGGTCAGGATCGAGATATAGGCGAGCCGCTGCCCCTCCTTGCGTCCCAGGGCGTCGGAGATGAGCTCCCGGGAGTATCTTCGCTCCTTCAGCTTCAAGGCGAAAAACGCCTGCTCGATGAAGGAGAGATTGAGACGCTCGGAATTCTCGATCCCCTGTGAAACGACCAACTCCTCGTCGGTCATCTCGCGAACGATCGCCTTGACGGGCCTCTTCAGCACCTGGCAGGCGCGAAGCCGCCGATGGCCATAGGCGGCCTGGTAATGGCCAGGCTTGCCCGCTATCGGCCGCACAAGGATGGGAAGCTTCTGGCCGGCATCCTTGATCCCGTCGACGAAGGCCCGGAACGTCTCGTTGCCTTCGATGTCCAGTCGGTCGTTGACGAATGACGGCACGATCCGGTCCGGATCGAGCTCGATGATCGATTCAGCGGCGAGCAACTGATCATGGAGACGCTTGTTTTCCTCCTCGATCGATACGAAGGCCCGGTCCATCGATTTGACTGCTGCAGAGCCGATCCGACGCTTTTCCTGTTCGTCAGGAGAGGGGACATTGTGCTTGGAAAGCACCTCCGGGTCGGCGCTGGCAAACAGGCTTTTCATGCGCAGGCTGCGTTCCTTCGGGTTTGTCATCACCTGCCCCACACGTCTTTGATGTGAAGGAAAATCTCACGGTTGACCGAGTCAACGGATTCGAGCGCCCGGCTCAGCGTATCGCGCCGCACGCTCCCCCTCGACAACTCGTAAAGGCTTTTCTTCTCCAGCCCGGCACTCGCGATGGCCGTGGTTTCAACGACAGCCGGTGCCAGGACATCTTCCCTGAACAAAGAACGCAACAGGGTCACCACGTTTACCTGCGGCCCGTCGTTGGGGTTATGGCGCGTGATGACATAGCGAATGAAGTCGTGGCTGAGCGTGCCGCCGCGTTCGTCAATAACCGCCATGAGATCGCTCATCATGGCCAGGAACTGGTTCATGCTCGCGACATCAATCATCGCCGGGTGAATGGTGATCAGCAGCCCTGTCGCAGCATAAAGAGCGCCGAGGGTCAGATAGCCCAGTTGGGGTGGCGCATCGATGAGAACGACGTCGTAGTCTGCCTCGACTTCATGGATGACCGCAGACAGCCTGCGGAAGAAAATCTCGTCGCCCCGGCCGTATCCGTCTGCGATTGCCTGCGGCGTTTCGTGCTCATATTCCATGAGCTCCAGATTCGCCGGGATGAGGTCGATCCCGTCGAAATAGGTCTTCCGGATGACCTCCCGAACCGGGCGCCGGCGGTCGTCGTATCGAATAGCCGCATAGACGGTCTCGTTTTCGTCGACATCAAACTCAGGCTGATACCCGAACATGGCCGACAGCGAGGCCTGTGGATCAAGGTCGATGGCAAGAACACGCAGTCCCTGAACCGCAAGGTAGTGGGCCAGATGAAGCGTTGTGGTGGTCTTGGCGGAGCCGCCCTTGAAATTCGCAACGGCCAGGACCTGTAGTTTCTCCCCGGCTTGCCGTCGGGGAAAAAACTGCAGCGCTTCGGCCGGTCGCTTGCGCGCAAGGTGCTGGCGAATCTGATTCACCTGCGAGAGCGTGTAGATGCGCCGACCGTTGTCACGCCGGTCCGGTATGGCGCTCTCACCGTCCAGCGACATCTGCCTCAGCGTCGATTCTGCAATTCCCAGCAAGGCTGCAACTTCACGGGAGGTGAAGGTTTTCAGCGTCTTGGCTGCCGCTGGTTCATACAACCGCTCGCGGATCGACTGGAGTTGAGCAGACAACATCTGGGATTGCCGGCGGATCTTTACCGCCGACGACTCCACAGGTTGGACGTGCTGTTGCTTCGCTCTCATCTCGCCTCGACGGTTTTTGTGTGATCGGTGATGATAATCCGTCGAAGGAAGGGTTACCTGATTCCGACCATTCGTCAAAGGTGGCTTCTCTAACTCAACAACATATAGACCCGCAGATCTGCAGAAGGACCATCTGCGGCGACGGAATCGTCCAATTTGTTAGATACTTGAGGACGTGAGAAGCTGCCGCAACATTGAGGCTCCCTGACCGAACCCACAAGCACAAGAGGGGCCTTCAGTGTTCCTTTGCGGGTGCTGCGGGCGTCAGAATGCGACTCACAGGTGATTCTATGGTGATCGGCCCGGTTCTCGACGGCCGCTTCCACCTGCTACCAACGCGGCCATCTCAATATCACGCTGATTGTCCAGCAGCAGATCACAACCGCCGCCTGTATCCATCACCTCCTGATTCGCGCATGGATGCCGGCGGATCGAACTGGCCTATCCGAAAGGAACGTCCAGAGGCACATCAAGGAGCAAATTTGACTACGCCATGAAGAGCGGCAGGGGAGAACCTCATTGTTAGCCAAGCAGCGAATTTGCACGCCGGCGATCCTCGCCCAGCATCTCCACCAGTGCGCCAGTTGGACGCCGCTTGCGGCAAATTTGGTTTAACGCAAGAGAAGTGGCGTCTCGTTCGCTGGCATCGCTTCCCTATAGTAGACAAAGGAAAGTATCGTATCGGCAGACAAACCGTCACAGCCGCTGTTGCCATCTCTTCTCATCATGACGCTTGCAAGGCACAATGATGCCCGTTCACAGCAACCCAGGAGGTGAAGGTGTTTCTACGAACCATAGAGCCGGCCGAAGCCGAGGGCGAAGTGGCGTCGATCTATGCTAACGAGCTAGCATCGATGGGGCGCGTGATGCAGGCCACCCAATGCTGGTCAGCAAGGCCGGACATCCTTGGCCCCGTCGAGCGCCTGTTACACCAGATCAGAGATGGGTTCTCCCTGGGCCTGATCAACTTCCGGCTCATCACGCTGGTGGCGGCCAAGCACGTGCCGTCCAGCTATTGCTCCTACGTGTACTTTAAGGCGCTCTCCGGCATGATCGGAAGGGAACAGACGCTGGCGGTGCATCGCGACTACCGCAACGCCGGTCTTACGGAGCAGCAAATAGCCATGCTGGCTTACGCCGAGCAAATCACGATCGATGCCTCTCGCATAAGCAAGGCCGATATTGATCATCTCCGTACTGTAGGGTTCACCGACGTGAATATCGCCGATATCGCTCTCGCCGCCTCTTTCCGCAATTTCATGAGCCGATATTTCGATGCGGTCGGGGCGGAGGCGGAGCCGGACTTTCTGGATGATGATCTGAGTGTCCGGGCTGAATTGTCGGTGGCTCGCAACAATTAGATGTCCTTCCGATAGGGCACCTGCTGGGACGTCGGTTCAATTCCGATTGGTCCATTGGACAAAGTTGTTCCGTCACTCACTCACCTCGTCCGGCACAAGGCGGGCAGCTCCCCTATAATGATAGAAATGGATCGACGGCTCGGCATCACGGGGGCTAGCGGCTATCAGGTCTTGCCCGAATGTTCAACGCTATATATATAATGTTGAACACAGGAGGTTCTGATGGCTACACAAATAAGGGCTGCCGCAGAAAGCGAAGCAAAGGTCGCGTCGGCGCGCAATAAACTCGTTCTTGACCAGGCGAAAGCTGCCGGGCTCCTCGGCGCAGCCAAGAATACGCGTCTTTCAGGGCGAGTGCCCTCTGATTTGATTGAGGCGGCTAAGAAGCGCGCTCATGTCACATCCGACACGGAGCTGTTGGAACTGGCGTTGTCACGTCTGGCCATCGAGGATGACTTCGGCGCCCGTCTGGTTGACCGAAAGGGCAGCATTCCGGCGGATATAGATCTTGCGATTTGATCTTGGGGCCACGCTCCGATCACTAAAGCCCCAAAGGCATTCGGGAACACTCAAGCGCCGCGCCGATGAGGATCTTCCGTGGGTTGCTGACGAACCCGCAATCGGCGGGGCGCTGTTTCTGGATACCACCGTCTACCTTGACGTGCTGCAAGGAAGATCGCCGGATGAGGTCGATAGGCTGCTTTCCTATCGTCTGTGCCACCATTCCTCGGTCTGCTTGTCTGAACTGACACATGCCTTCGGTCGACTCGATCCAAAGCATGGATCGACGAAGGCCGTCCTCGAAACGCTCGAGGCGACGGTGGAGGACGTACCACAGCACCGTCTCCATGCACCCGACGCTGCTGTCTGGGGGCAGGCCGGCGTGTTGGCGGGCCTTCTTTTTCGACTGAGCAATCTACCAAAGGGGGAAGGGCACGAGCGTCGATTCGTCAATGATGCGCTTGTGTTCCTGCAGGCGCGTCAACTAGGAGCGAGCGTGCTGACCGGCAACGTGCGTGATTACGATTTTCTAACCCAGATCCTGCCAACCGGGCGGATCATCCTCTATCGAACTTCGCAATCACCATGAGTGTCGTGGTTAGCCGCTCTGTCGGTATCATTCATGAACTGGAGCAACTGGCTGAGGAGCCGTTAACTCGCGGCAATCACCTGCAAATCCTGCCGGCGCTTCCTCGTCTTGTTGACCTTTGCAAGGCTGGATATCCCCATATTCAGGTCTGGCTCCCATGAGATCGGAGCTGGCGATAGACTGCTGCCGGGATGCTGATGCGCCGTTAGCTTCTGCCAACGACTTTGACGAACCCTCTGATCGAGGGAGAGCTGGGCTAGCCTGAATTTGCTAAACAGCGATCTCTTCGGACTTTAAGATGCCGCTGTAGGCAACTATCAGCCCAAGGAGCGGCACGCGTATCGTAACGTCGAAAGCAAACTTGCCGCCAATATCGGTCTCGAAACTCTCTCCTGTTGGCAAAAGGCACTTGGGCATGGGAATCTTCAGAATCGACCACCGCCGGGGAACGAAGAAGAGACGGGAACCATCCCGGACGAGAGCGATCGAAACTCGAACGACGCCGAACCGCTCAACCAAGAGGTGCTGACTACGGCCTTTCCCGACGGATTGGAACGACGTGAACCTCCTGCCACCTATGGTACGGGTCCAAACTTCGCCGTCCGCCTCGTTGGTAAACGTAACCGCCGCCGGAACCTCGCGACCATTGTTTGGAAACCCGAAGGCAGCGCATAGGATACCAACCATGAGCCCCGCCCCACGTTGGACGGTTGCCGAACCTGTCCAGCGACGCGTTCCGGCCCCATCATGGAGTTCCCGTACGGCGTAGGGCAGCGCGTCGAAAGCCGATCCTAGAAGCACGCGGTAGGTCGTGCCCCCACCACTGTCGTCTCGGAACCCGGAGGATATCGTACGACGTTCGAACAGCGCCTCGTAATCTTCCAGCTTCAATGCATGAACCGCTGGCCGGGCACCGACCGCAGGGGGCTCGCCATGGATCATCTTCCGGATCAACGCTTCAATTGCCATCGAAGGAATGAGCGGTCCATCATCTCCCTCAGCGAGGAGATGCCAACTCCGCACAACGTCGCGGCCGTCAGAGTGTCCCCGAGCGGACACGAACATGCCGCCACGGTGTTCGCCGAACCGCATCCGGTTGAGCACCGCATAAAACAGGGGAGAAAAGGGGGTAAAGGCCGGTAAACCGAACCGGGCGCGGGCCTTGGCCAAGAGGTTGATTACACGATGCAAGGTTTCGGGTGCCGGTCCAGCTCCCATCCAGATGTCGGTCATAGACGGATGCTCGGGCGGAAGGACCTGGAGGTCAGGTACGTCAACGAGCGAAAAACGGAGGTTTCGCAGGGGAAGATGACCCGGCACGGCGACCGTGAAGCGGCGGCTTTCCGTGAGAGCTTTAGCGCTGAACATTTTGCCGTCGCGCATTAGAGCCACCGGCGCGCCCGCATATCCCACCACCGCGCGCATGACGTTGAGCCCGATCCCGGCATAGGGAGAGGGGGCGATGCCACCTTCCACCTCTTGGATCTCCATCGTTGATGCCATTCGGCGAAGGACAGCGGCAGTCAGAAAAGGGAAACTGCTCACCCCGGACAATACGAAGACGCCCGCAGCTCTGGCGCGTTCGTCAAATCGGGATACGCCGAAAACGAAATCAGCACCGTCGGCGAAGTCGAGATAATCGACGCCTGCCGCGATGCACGCTTCAATCACGTGATATGGTTCGGAACCGTAGTCTTGAAACGGTCCCGAAGCGTCCACGACCAGGTCTGCCGCTTTGGTCCGGAGCCCCTCCGAAATATTCAAGCGGTCGAGGGCCAATGGCTCAAGCCGCGCCGCACCTCGATACAAGGCGCAGAACTCCCGTGCGCGCTCAAGACTGCGCCCGCAAACAACAAGCTCGAGTTCTTGGAGGTCACTCAGGAGCTCGATGAGCCGCCCACCGAAAACACCGTATCCACCCAAGATTATGACCCTCATCCGGGGGCGCTTGTGTCTTCCGTCGGTACCGGTTTGATAAGTCACTTCCATCAAAGGATGCGATCTCTGTAGTGTTCTGGAGCTATCCAGCAACTGTCGCGTCGACCGAAGATGCGATAGCGGTTTCTCGCCACAAAGCGGTAGACCTGATCACGCAGCGAGGAGGGCACGATGCGGAATATCCGGACGAGCGACCAAGGAAATCCTAGCCGCTCATAGATGCTGAGGACGGCATCGCTGTCGCGTCGCATCCGATCGCCCTCCACCACAAGCATGCTTGCCGGGTCGCTCGGGTCCATCCCGTGCTTGCGATAGAGAGCCTGCCCGACCTCGCCCTGCATCGATGCAAGTCGGAAGACCGCGGCATGATCCCGTTCCAGAACGAAACGAGCATTGGCCGAGCACAAAACGCATTCGGCGTCGAATAGAATAATGGGACGGGCAGAAGCGGTCGCTGTGTTGATCGTTGTCATAGTGCGATGGTTGTAACGGATTCAAACACGCCGCGAAACCGTCGTCCGCTAAGGGTTGACTCCGGACTGCTGGGTCAGGTGCCCGCAATTCGCAGATGGGACAGAAGGGAGAGCAGCCAGCCAACCCCAGCTCGTCCAACCCCGGCAGCCTAAGCTCTTTGCTCGCCAACGGAATCTGTTACGCGAGGTATTCAACGGCAGGGATCGTTGGTTCGATTCTGTTCAAGGCGGAGCACCATCGAGCGACCCAAACTAAGCTCCTGATCTATGTATGATATGGACGTTATCACATATAGACCGGCCGGCAATGTGCCCCGCGCGCAAAGCCTACGGCTCCCGCCCGCTCGGCCCGGGCAACAGGCCGATGAACCTGTCGAACAGCGGCAGATCATAGCGACGGGGATTGGCCGTCATCTCGATCGGGGGAAGCATTCCCGGAAGTCCCCAGACCAGCCTCTCCGGCATCACCTTCGCTATCGTCTGGTACCACCGCACCAGCGAGTTGTGCAGCCGAAGATGCAGGCCGAAATTCGACCGCGGCCTGGCTGTATCGCGATCCCGCTGCTGTAGTGCGAACAGAGGATCGATCGTCTTGAACAGGTAGCGATCGGCAAAACCAAGCCGGCGATCGCCAACAGCTGCTCGTGTAAACTCTAGCTGGGCAAGCCAATCGGCCTCCGGTGCCTCGCCGACCTGCCAGAGCGCCCAGATAAAATGCAGTTTCAGAGGATCTGTATCGCAAATGGCAACACCTTTGGCTCTCTCCATTGCTATAGCGTCGGCCCATCGTTTTGCATTCCACTCCGTCCATAGACGCGCCGCTTCACTGGGATCAGCATGCCGATCGGGACGCTTTTCCGGATAGCTTTCCTTGATCAGGTATTGCGCCGCGTACTGACGGCACCAAGTCGTTTTACCGGCTGCGCTGATGCCCTCGACGACGATGATCATGCTGACTTTTCCCCCGCCCGGAATAATGTGATACAAAGTCCGAAGGTTAGTCGCAGAAATGCCAATTCTGCAACGTCGCAAATATCAGGCGCAGAACCGAAACAAAACTCGGGACTTTCGCGACAAATTGCCTATAGATTTTTTGCACTGACGTGCCGAAGCTGGAAGGGGGAAACTTGAAACGTGACAAACTCATCATCTTGAAGCCGGGATTTGAAGACCCCGCCTATCCCAGGCAGAAATTCTATTGTTGGCACTGTGTTCTAGTGGAAGGTCTACTGGCCTCCTTTCCCGAACTTGCCAGCCGCATCGATGTAGAGAGGGTTACGTGGCCCCGCCCTCGGCGTGAAGTGATCGAGCTGGTTGGGGAGGAAAATCAATCGCTGCCTTTGCTGGTGCTGGCCGAGGGAGAAACATCCCCTCATCAAACCGGCACTCATAAGGGTGTGGCTTTCATTTCCGACAAGGACAAGATTCTCGCCGCGTTATCCGACAGGCACGGAATCCCTGTCCCGCATCCGTAGGTCGCTGCAATGCGTGAAGCCTATCCCGAACCGATCAAAGTCGCCACTTCAGAGGACACCCAGGCCATTGCTTCGCTGTTAGCTCAATTATCGTCCAGCGCCCCGCCATTTGCCCAGACCGATCTTGAGGCAATGGTTGCTGACCCCGCAATCACGATCTTGGCTGCCCGCGCCGGAGGCGAGATCGTCGGCATCACAACCCTCGTCGTTTTCCGTGTTGCCACAGGGGTACGGGCCTTCATTGACGATGTGGTCGTTCGCGATGCGCACCGGGGCAAAGGATTGGGGGAAAAGCTGGTGCGGGCGGCGATCGGGCAGGCAGCGTCCCTTGGTGTTCAAAAAATTGACCTGACTTCCCGACCGTCCCGAGAAGCCGCCAACAGGCTCTATCAGAGGCTGGGGTTCGAACAGCGGGAAACCAACGTCTATCGGCTCGTGCTTTCAGCGAAAGCGGCGGTGCCATGATGGAGAAAATCCTTGTCAGCGCTTGCCTGCTCGGCCGTCCCGTCCGCTACAATGGTTCGGCAAAGCACGTTGCGCATCCAGCCCTTGAGCAATGGCAGAGGGAGGGGCGGATTGTTTCGATATGCCCGGAGTTGACAGCCGGATTCAGCGTACCGCGCCCCCCGGCCGAGATTGCCAAAGGACGGTCGGGTGAAGCGGTTCTTTCAGATGGTGCGCGTGTCATTGAGGTGACGGGCGCTGACGTGACAGACCTTTACATCGCCGGGGCTCATGCGGCCTTGGACCTAGCACGCGAGCATGATTGCAGGTTTGCCCTGTTGATCGATGGCAGCCCGTCATGTGGTAGCGGGTTTATCTATGACGGTAGCTTCGGAGGCCGAACGCATGTTGGTGCCGGCGTCACAGCCGCCCTGCTCCGCGATCATGGCATAGAGGTTTTTGCAGAAACGGAAATCGACACTCTCAGCTCTCGACTGTCGCGGAATTCCTGACTTTCGCGACAGATCGGCCACCGCTGAAATCAAAAGGGAATTTCTGTCGCAGAACTCGGTCGCAAAACTCAATGTCTCGCGGCGGATTTTTGCGACGGCCAATGACCGGTTAGGGCCGACTCCGGACTAAAGGGATAGGAATGTCCAGATCCGCAGAACAGCCGAAGTTCCCAGCTCATCGGCGGGAGCCCTTCAGGGGAGGATGAACAAGGCACGGGTCGTTGGTTCGATTCTCTTCAAGGCGGAGACGACCGGCAGGGCCCATGCAGATGCGGGGCTTGATTTGCATCTGCATGGGCGATGTGGATCACCCATTCATCCGAGTGGCTATGCGGCCTCCCAAACCTGATTGAGGATTTTCGCCGCAAGCGCCGCTTTGTCCTGCGGCAGGAAGCGACCGTAGTGTTGCTGAACGACATCCGGTGTGTCCTGGATGGCATAACTGGCCTGCTCGTATGACCCGGTCTGCTTGAGGATATGCGTTGCCAGAATATCGCTAAGATTATGCGGTCCGTGCGGCAGCAACCCCTTGATGGCGCCGCGGCCTGTATAGGGGTTGTAAATCCCATAACGTTGGATCACGCTTCGCCAAGCCTCGTAGAATTTCGTCGAGTTGTACGCCGCATCGATGCTTGTCGTCTTCACTGTTTTTACGAACAGGGTGCCAGGATCCTTGGCGCTGCCCAGCAGTACGCCGCGGTGCTTGTCGATATACGCCTCGAGGAATTTGTAGAGGGCGAGCAGATCCGGCAGGATCAGCCGGAACGGCTTTTGTCCGAAGAAGGATGAGCCTGAGTTCTTGAAGGCGACCCACGGAATGAGGACCTCCCATCCGTTCTCTCGATCGCTCCAGCGTAGCTCACCGCATTTCATGTCTTCCAGTCGTCGCTCTGATGTCGGAAAATGCCCGCGTGGGCACAAGCGAAGCTGTCGAAGGTTCTTTTGCCGAAGTCCCAGATGCAGGGCGGAGCAACAGGAACGATCGGACGGCCTCTGCGGCCGGCCGGGGATAGCGGTTTTCGTCCGGCATGCGCTCCAGGATCTCGTCTGTGATCTTACGATATTCCGACAGTGGGCTGTCTGCTTCAAGCACCACCATGATCGGCTCGAGCGGGTCGCGATGCACACGCATGACCCGCTGGATTTCCCTCGAGCGATTGGCGGCATGTCGGTGGAATGCATCGCATGCGCCGTGCCAGTTGGGCAGCTGCGAGCATTTGCTCAAGTGTGCAAGAGCAATTCATGGAGACGAGGACTGGTGAAGGCAGCTCGAGAGGCTATGGTATTTGTCATTCATTTGCATTATCATTCCAGCCAAAGTGGAGATCGATATGGCTGCAAATGCACTGGTACAAACTCGTATTGATGCTGAGGTTCGGGATCGTGCGTCCGTAGTGCTTGGAAATATGGGACTAACCGTATCGGACGCGGTTCGTATCTTACTTACCCGGACGGCCAATGAGGGTGCGCTGCCGCTGGAGCTTCTTACAGGCAGCGAGGCCCATGACGCTTGGTTTCGCATCAAGGTACTTGAAGCGCTGAACGATACTCGACCGGACGTCTCGGACGATGAAGTCGAGGTGCATTTCGCTGAACGCCGAGCGGCAGCCCGTCTCAACGCGGGTGAGCGAAAATCGTGAAGCTTACCTGGTCTGCGTTCGCGTTATCCGATCGCGACGCCATCTTTACGTACATAGAATCAGAAAATCCGTCAGCAGCCATTCTGGTCGACGAGCGGATCGTTGCTGCGGTTCGCCGGTTGATAGATTTCCCCGCGAGCGGTCGTGTTGGCAGAATTGCCGGGACCCGCGAACTGGTCATTAACGGCACGCCGTACGTCGCGGCCTATGCAATCACCGAAACAGCGGTCCGTATTCTTCGCGTCCTTCATGACGCGCAGGAATGGCCAGACACCTTGCCAACGAGCTAGACCTTGTTTTGGCCACTGAGAACAACGGGTCGGTGGTTCGAACTGGTTCAAGAGCTTAAACCATGAGAGACGGGCAGCCTCGCTCGGGCACGGAGCAAAAAAACGTCTAGCCAATGCTCGAATATGCCGTTCATTTCACTGCGGCGGTCGATCCCCTGTCGGATTTCAAAACAAGATTTAGCCTGTAACCAAGTGCGTCAGCTACCTTTGCGATCGTCCCAAACTCTGGATTGCCATCCCCACTTAATGCCCGGTAGAGAGCAGGTCTTGTAAGTCCGGTATTCCGAGAAAGATCTGACATTCCGCGCGCGCGCGCGACAACACCAAGAGCCCGAGCAATATGGTTTGCGTCTCCATCTTCGCTGGCAGCTAAAAGATACTCAGCAATCGCTTCCTCACTCCCAAGGAATTCGGCGGAGTCGTACTCAAGCGTCTCAAGTGGCATGCGATTACTCCTTCAATTGCTGTGCTAGTTTTTTAGCTTATCGAATGTCTTTGTCTTGCGTACTCTTGTCGCCACCACAGAGAAGAACATAAACGACCGACCCGTCCCGGACAAAATAGACCCGCTAACCAGGCCCATATTTAATGCGGAGTTCGCTCACGCCTTCGCCGACTGGCTTTACATCCCCAGGATTTCCTGCAGCCAGACGGTCAATGCGGTCGGCAATTCGAGCTTGGGCACGAAAGTCCTTCAGCGTTTTGATCCAGTCCGCAAAATCACGGGTGCGCCTAATCGTGAACATGAAGGGATGTAACCCATAGGGGACAAAATATCAAGCCGGTGGTTATCCGGGAATATGGCTTTTTGAGGCTTTGGCCTGAGTGTGGTCAGCCAAATGATTGAATAGGTTCAATCTTCATCATCACGATGACCACTTTTTTTGCTGTGGCTGTCCGTACGCGTTTTGGCCGCTTCGGGCGGCCAAAGGTCGGTCATTCGAAGCGAAAATTGCAGCAAATATAACTGATCTGGCCGACGGTCGGCGGTTCGTATCCGTTCAAGGCGCTCACCCTGACCCATTGCCTTTTCTTTTCTTCGGGACGGCTTCCGGCTTCGGTTGATATAGGCGCCGTTTGACGTTTGAACGCAGACAATTGCGAACATCCTTGTCTGCGATCGAAAGGTCGAACCACTCCGGATGAAAGTAGCCACCGCACCATCGAGTGGTTTCGGCATATTCCCGAGCGTTCCGCTCGGCTATAGTCTCCAGCAACCGCTCATGTCCGGACACACCACCGACATCTTCGGGCGGGCGCGCCCTTTCGCCGGCGATGAGCTCGCGTGTTTGGGTGTAGCAGTGAGCGTCAAGACCTCCTCGACCGCAACGGTATGCCGCCAACCGTCCCCGAAGTCATAGCGATAGCTGAAGACAGAACCTCGCTCTAAGTCCAGCAAGCGAACCTCTCTCTGATCGAGGACCCGAGGATCGTCATCGGTCGCATCTTCCGTCAGGATCTCGACATCCCCATACCGCAGACCACCGATGCGGAATTCATAGAGATGATAGTTCCACCAGTTGAACGCGGCCTGAATGCCCAGATGCAGATGCTCCAGGTTACAATGGACTGGCAGTACCAGACGGCGCCAGACATCCGGCGCGACCTCGTCGAGGGATACTTTGATCTGCACAGCGTTTGCGGCTTTGAACATTGTCCGAGGGACATGGAGGGAGGACGATCGTCAAGACGGTAGCTCGCGCCGCACGCCAGGATATGTCGAGCCGTGGCGCATTCGATTTCATCAGGGCGCAGCCTTCATGCCGGATTACTTGTCGGCTGTCCAATATTCTGAGGCCTACGGGACTTTATTGCGATCATGGATGTTATAATCGGTCGTCGGCGTTTCAGGGTCGTTGATTACCTCGCGACGGGCGCTTGCTCGTTGCGACATTATTTCCCATTTGTGTAATTGCTGTTGAATGCCTGCATCTGCGGTGTTTCTTGCGTTTTTGAAGGATATGCATTACATAGCTTATTGAAAACTGATGGTGATGACGATGTCTAGCGTTGCATTTAAGGTTCTGTCGACGGTGAACGCCCCCTACGGGACGAACCTTTCGGCTGAGCAACTCGCTTCTAAGATTTCCGATTTCGCGAGCGTTGAGAATTTCGATGCTTCCGCATTCTCATTCTATTCCGAAGTGAAAGCCGAGCTCCAGCACCAGTTTCTCGATGAGATGGAAATTGACCACGGGGCCGCATCCGAGATTGCTAAGAAATTCTCGCAGCTAGCCGGATATCCGCTCGCCCTAGCCGCCTGAGGGCTGTTCTGATGAGCGAATGGGAAAGGCTCTTCGACCAGTCTGTGTCGATCATCGATCAGGCAAACTCTTCTTATATACTGCTCGATAGCTGGACTTTCGGCGGCGGGACCGCCCTTATGCTCCAGCATCAGCCATCGTGAAAGCTTCGATATCGACATTTTCATCGATGTGCCAGTCGCGTGCTGCGAATTCTATTTCCTCCGGCGCGATCAGCCCTTCGATTGGCTGAACCTTCTTCAGTAGCTCCGGATGCTGGCGGATCCAGCCCACCTCTGCCCGCGTGAGAGCTTGCGCCACCATGAGCATGTCTTCTTCCCATTTGGTGTAGAAGCCGCGGCGCTGCTCCCGCCATTGGAGGTACCAGTCCCAGACGCCCGGGAAGATCAACAGGCCAAAGGTTAGTTGGCTGAGCGGCACACCGCGCCCTTTGACGACGCTGGAGGGGGAGGCAGCGAGTGCACCGAACATGAGGCCGAGATGCTCGACCTTCTGGGATGCGGTTTCCTCTCCCCAAACTCCATTTCGTTGGAAGCCGATTGCGGTCAGCGTCGATGTCTTAAAGCGGATCAGATCGGCCATCTCGATAGCCAACCGCGGCGGCGCTTCGACGACGCCGGACAGGAGATCAGGATCTTCAAAGGCCTCGGGATTGTGGCTCGTGCTGTCCGGGTTCATTTGTGGTCGTGGAGACAGGGTGCCTCCGCCATAGGTGATCCCCGGAAATCGTATTGCATAACGCTGTTTGACGGCCGCCGCCTGGTAGCGGCGATAATCAGTCGAGCTCGAGATAATGACCCGGCGCACCCACTCGACGATTCCCTCCCGCTTGGAAAACGGCAAGCTGCTGAAATCGTCCGGAAGATGCCATGCAAGTCGTCGCCGCTCCGCAGAGCTGATGTCGCCCATATCATGGCCGTAGAGGGAGCGGGATTGGTGGGGCAACTTTGCTCTGAAATAACCCTGTCCCAGTCGGTAGCGCCGCTCGATACGGGACAGGATCTCGAAGCTCTTCAGAGATCGCGGCACGCGCTCGCCCTGAACCCACGACAGCAGAGTCTTGTCATCGAATGTCTCGCCCAGGCGAACGACGGCGCGGTAAAGCTGCCAGTAGCTCTCGCCGAACCGGCGCATGTGATAAATGAGCGCATCGTTAAAGCTGGCCGGATCGTCGGTCGCCTCAAACAATGGCTCAGGGAATGGACTGATTGGTTTCGGTTGTGGTCCCCTCGCCACTGACGAAGAGGTAGCCGGGGTCTTGTCGGAGAGGATCTGTTGCGGCCTGGAACGCGTCACAGTTTCCGACTTGCGGGGAACAGTTTTCTTCGATTTCGCACGTGGTTTCGCCGACAGGATGTCCTCAGCGACAGGTGCCGCTCCGAGCCAGCGGATAATCGCGTCCAAACCCGGACGCAGCTGCTTTTTCAACTCCGCTGTCAAATCGCCCTCAATCCCGCATGCCTCGCCAATGACCGTCCAATCCATACGGCCACTAACGATCGGTGGTGGCCGGCGGTGGATGACAAGACCTATGAGATAGGGCCGGATGCTTTCCAGAGCTCGCTGTGAGGCGATTGGCGCGATGCGTACCTCGCAGAAATCCGAGATTTTTCGTTGAAAGTGATGAGTTGAAAGATCGTGTTTTGTCATGCTTCTATTCCGTTCTCTCGGCACCAGTGCCGAGCGCGGGCGGGTAGGAGCGGACATTTAACAAATGGTATTGCCGCAGCGGCGAGCATTTGGGGCCAGGCTTAGGTCCCCAGATTTCAAATGAAGCATCAAGAGCCTGGTGCTAAAGGTTGCAGATGGGATTCGGGGTTTTCATCCACCGGTCAGATTCGATTTACGACGATAGCCCGGCTGAACAATACCAGTTCCCGGGCCAGTATCTCGGTCGTGTCCAGGCGTGTGTGGGTGCCTGGATCATCTACTACGAGCCTCGGAAAGTCGCAGCGACCCGCGGCTATTTTGCTGTCGCCAAGGTTGAACGGGTAATTGCTGATCCGAAGGCGCCCGGCATGTATCTGGCGCTGATTGAACACGGTAGCTATCTCGACTTTATCAATCCCGTTCCGTTTAGCGGACCAGACGGTGTCATAGAACGAGGTGTGCTGAATGAAGAGGGGCGCATTTCAGGCAGAGCCCAGGCGGCGGTGCGTCCAATTTCCGCGGTAGACTTTAACCGCATCGTGTCGATCGGCATCGACGAGCATGAGCCTGAACTGCCTCGGCTGGATGAGCCGAGGGCGACGCCCGCGATCGACGGATTTGCGGATGAAGCTCAAGCGCCGTTCATGTTCGAGCAAGAGCGCGACCGGGTCACGCAACTCTCATCGCGGATTGTTCGAAATCGGCTGTTTCGTCGGCTCGTTCTTCACGCCTATGACAAACGATGCGCCATCACGGGGTTGAAGCTCATCAATGGCGGCGGCCGAGCGGAGGTTGATGCCGCTCATATTCGCCCGGTGGAAGCGAATGGACCTGACATTCTTTCCAACGGGATTGCGCTTTCGGGAACCGCGCACTGGATGTTTGACCGCGGTCTAATTGGTCTTTCGGACGATCTTGATATCCTGATATCGCGTCAGGCGAATGATCCTGACAGCATTCAAGGACTCCTCAACAAGACCGGGAAGGCGATCGTGCCAGGCCGGGTTTTCGAGCGGCCACATCCCCAGTTCCTGAGATGGCACCGTGAGAACTGCTTCAAGCGGTGAGCACCAGGGTAAGTCTTGCGCTGTAGTTTCATCCTGAGCGGGTCTATTTCGGTCCGTTGGCGCCAATAATCCTAAAATCATCCCGATCGGTTCTTTTGACTTCCCTTCATGCCGTCTGGTGATATAATCATCCCGATAGGGGTGATTATGGAAAAGATCAAAGATACGAAAAGCCTCGGCATGCTGATCCGTCAGGAGCGCAAACAGCAAGGGTTAACCCAGGAGCAACTCGCAGGGGTGATTGGTGTGGGCGTACGTTTTCTGCGTGAACTCGAGGCCGGCAAAGAGAGCTGCCAGATTGGCCGTGCGATGCAAGTCCTGGCTGGTTTGGGCCTCGTTGTTTCGGTCGGGCGTCGCCAGGGCCCGCGATCATGACCCGGGTATTGGACGTCTATTTTCGCGACACGAAGGCGGGCCTACTCAGCCGACTTGACGACGGCTTGCTGACTTTTGCCTATGATGGCGCGTATCTCCTGGACCAACGATCGCGTGCGATCTCGTTCTCGATGCCCCTGCAAGAAGAGCCCTTTGGCGATCAGGTAGTGCGCCCTTTTTTCTCCGGTCTCTTGCCGGACGAGGGGGCGCGGCAACGCCTCGCTGGTGCGCTCGGCCTCTCGGCAGGCAATGCCTTCGGGCTACTGGAAGTTATCGGGGGCGAGTGCGCAGGTGCTTTGTCACTCTACCCTACAGGCACGGCGCCCGAACCTTCTGGCCGATCCCACGCCGAAATTCTCACTTCGGAACGTCTGGATGAAATTCTCAGCAGGCTGCGGACCCGGCCTTTGCTTGGTGGAGACGAGGGCATTCGCCTATCGCTCGCCGGCGCGCAGGATAAACTGGCGGTTATTGTCGATGGAGATTCCATTGCCTTGGCGAGAGATGGTCGACCAACGACCCATATCTTGAAACCGGTCATCCAGGCGTTGGAAGGCACAGTGGAGAACGAGTATTTTTGTATGCGGTTGGGTGCCCGCCTCAAGCTGCCGGTACCCCATGTCGAGATACGCCTAGACGGGGCGACTGCCTTTCTCCTGGTTGAACGTTATGATCGGACGCAGGCTGCAGACGGCATCATAGAGCGCCTACACCAGGAAGACTTTTGCCAGGCCCTTAGCGTACCGCCGGAGCTGAAGTATGAGGCCGAGGGCGGACCGGGAACAGAACGGGCTCTCGGGCTGATCGACCAGGCCTCCGCTAGACCTGTCGCGGATCGGTTACGGTTCATCCGCATGCTGATCTTCCACTATCTCGTCGGCAACGCCGATGCCCACGGCAAGAACTACGCCCTGCTTTATGGCTCCGATGGACCGGATCTGGCACCGATCTACGATGTCGTTTGCACGGCTGTTTATCCCCGCTTGTCAAAGAGGCTCGCCATGAAGATTGGCGGCCGCGATGTGCCCGACACCATCCAGCTGAAGCATTGGAAGGCATTGGTGCCCGACACTAAATCTTCCCAGCGCATCCTTGTTCGCGATCTTGCCCAGATGGCGGAAATGATTGTGAGCGAGGCCGATACCCTTGTTGCAGAACTGGCCGACGAGGGGATCAGGCACCCCATCCTGAGTGCAATTCGCAAGGTCATCTCTAGTCGGGCTGGTTTGCTACAGAGAGCCGCGGAGCAGATGTCTTGAGCAGTTGAATGGTTTCGGATATCCAGCGCTTGATCCTTCGACCAACGGGCTGGCGGTTCGTATCCCTTCAAAAGCGTATCGCGCAATCACTAGCTATTTGACAAACTTTGCCATCAGCGGCTATTCTTGGGGTCTAAGGAGACTGTGATGGCGACGATGAATGTATCCCTGCCGGACCCCATGAAAGACTGGGTTGAAGCACAAGCCAAGACGGGTCGATATTCAAACGTAAGCGATTACGTCAGGGACCTAATCCGCAGAGACCAGGCTCGTACGGACAAGATTGCCCAGATGCAGCGCTTTGTCGACGACGGGATCACAAGTGGGTTGGGGCGTCGTTCAAGGGACGAGCTGTTCGCTGCAGCAACCGAGCTAGCTGAGATTAGCCGCGGACGTGCTTGATGCCATTCAGCCTTTCGGTCCGGGCGGAAGAGGATATCGTTTCCATCGCAGAAGAAGGTATCCGCGCCTTTGGATCACCGGTGGCCAAACGATATCATGACGAGCTCTTCGCCGTACTCGAACTCATCGCCGAAAACCCACGAATGGCGCGCGAGCGCCATGAAATTTCTCCGCCTGTCAGGATCCATCCCTTCAAAGCTCACCTCGTCGTCTATCGCATCAACGAAGACGGAACGGTTTTCGTGATCCGTATCCGGCACGTCCACGAAGATTGGGCAGGAGATTCTCCCTAATCAGTTTTTTCTCCGACTCTATTACGTCTTGGTCGTCGGTTCGAATCCCTTCAAGGCGATCGCAGCTTCGCCGCTGCCGGTGTTGTGCCCAGGTGACGCACTGCCTTTACAGCCTCTTCGGCCATTTCTGAGAGGCATGCATTACGGTAATGATCTCGATGTCCTGGCGAACCCGATAAGGGATGATGTAAGGAATGTCGGACAAGACCACTTCGCGCGTGCTGGCGATGCGACCGATGCGTCCAGCGGCTGGCATCTCTGCCAGCATATCGACGGAAGCTACGAGTCGGGCAACGACCCGTGCAGCGGCATCTGGGTCGTCTTGTTCTATGTACGCGCCGATTTCGTCAAGTCGCCGCAACGCCCGCACGGTCCAGCGGATGCGCCTCTGCTTCATGACCGAGAAGTCGCCTTGACGTATTTGCCGACGACGCGCGCCACGTCGTCGTCACTGGCGAATTCGCCGCGGTCAGCCTCGGCAATTCCGGCTTCAATTTCCGCGAGCTGCCATTCTTCGCGCGACACAAAATCTTCAATGGCCTGAGCTGCCATGTAAGAGCGCGAACGGTCGAGCTTTTGAGCAATCTGGTTCAGACGGTCGGCCACCTCGTCCGGGACGCGGATCGTGAATGCGGTCATGAAAAGGTCCTCTCTTGTTCACCTTGAATATCCTTGAACCACTTTGGTTCGTCAAGGTTCAATTGATTATTTCCCAAGTCCCTCGTGTTGCCTTGGTTGAGGCTGGCCAATCGATGATCATCCCGCTGATGACTGCCGCCCCACGCTCAGCAGTGTAACCACTGGGCCGTCAGTGCGGACGTTACTTGCTAAATAGAGGGGTATCCTCGAACTATCCCGAGATTAAGCACCTGCTTTTCAGAGCGTTGCAGCCTCCCAGTCTGGAGCAAAGGGCGGGTCAACGTAGCGTAGGTCCTTCGGCAGAGCCGCGATAGCCGCGCGGTCCTCCTCGTCGAGGTGAATGTTGAGCGCATCGAGATTGGCTCTCTGGCTGGAGGGGCGAGCGGCTTTGGGGATAGCGATGACGTTTTCCTGATCCAGAAGCCAGGCTATGGCGATCTGGGCTGCGGTGGCGCTGTGCTTCTCACCGATCCTGGCGAGAACGGGATCCTTTGCCGCCCGGCCTTGCGCAAGCGGCGCATAGGCGGTCATTGGAATACCCTTGCGGCGAAGGTAGTTCAGCATCGGCGTCTGCGACAGGAACGGATGATATTCCACTTGATGAACGGCGATGGGGGCGCCGATATCCTCGACCGCGTGCCGGATCATGGGCAGGTTGAAGTTGCAGACGCCGATGGCGCGCGCCAGACCTTCCTCCTTCAGTTCGGTGATCGCGTCCAGCGTCGCGCTCATGTTCATGTTTCCCGATGGCCAATGGACGAGGAAGAGATCGATATGGTCGAGGCGAAGCTTGCCGAGGCTCGTGTCGAAGGACCGCCGCAGGGCATCGGGGGAGAGCTTGTCGTGCCAGACCTTGGTGGTGACGAAGAGGTCAGCGCGGTTTATGCCGGAGGCCGCGAGCCCCGCACCGACGGCGGCTTCATTGTCGTACATGGCGGCGGTATCGATGTGGCGAAAGCCGAGGGCAAGCCCGCTTTCGACCACCGGTCGGGCGGCATCGCCAGGCATCCGGAAAGTCCCCAGTCCTAAGCGGGGGATCGCGACACCGTGAGTCTCAATCGTTTCCATGATCATTCCTTTCGAGTTGCGAGGGACGCGGCGGCAGAGGCAGAAGCCGTCCGCCGCCCGTTCTCCCGGCGGGCTCAGGCGGCCTCGTTCGCCGCCGCCTGCCGGACCAGCGCTTCGATCACCTGCTCAAGTGACGTCGTGCCCCTGACGCGGTTTCCGCCGTCGGCTTTGAAGTCGATCCAGCCTTCGTTGAAACCGTCGAGCATACGCATGCGCGGCTGCGGGTGACGCGTACCCTGGGCACGGAACAGGCCCTCCCAGCTTTCCCGCGGGACGATCTCCACCCGCACCGGATGCCCGAGAACCGACGCGAAAGCCTCTGCGAGATCATTGGGTGAGACCCGAGCCGGGCCTTCCAGTTCCACCACCCGCTTGCCGATCCATTGCTCGCGGATCAGATCTGCGGCAAGCCGGCCGATATCCTGCGTTGCCACCATGGCGAATGTCTTGTCGGCAGGCTGGAGGAAGCTGTGCAGCACGCCTTTGTCGCGGGCCGAGGCCACGTCCCAGGCGGCATTTTCCATGAACCAGCCGGGCCGCAGGAAGGTGACGGGAAGATCGAGTTCGCCGAGGGCTTCTTCCAGCATGGTCCGCTGGCTCAACAGATTGTCGACTTCCGCGTCGGCGCCGATGGTGGAGAGGCAGACGACCCTTTCGGGGCGGGCGGCAAGGAGAGCGGTCGTCAGCACCTCATTCTGCTTTGCCGCTTCCGGATAGCCGGGCGCCGGATCGAATTCCGACGGCGGCAGAATGAAGACGCCCTTGGCGCCCTGGAACGCGGCGGCAAGCTGCGTCGCGTCGCCCATGTCGGCAAAGGCGATTTCGCAACCGCGCTTGCGCCAGATTTCCGCCTTGGCGGGATCGCGCAGCACCGCACGGACCGGCTCTCCGGCTTCGATCAGGGCTTTCGCCAGCGCGCCACCGACTTTGCCGGTAATTCCTGTAATCGCATACATGATATGTCTCCTGGTGTTGAGGTCGGGAATGGATCAGGCGAGGCCGTCGTAGAGGCGGCGTTCGAATGTGCCGTAGAGCTTCACGACCTTTTCGTCGTAGAATGGGAGAAGCTGGGTGAAGATGGCGCCGGTCACTTTTTGCACCGGGTCGAGCCAGAAATAGCAGTTCAGCAGGCCAGCCCATGAAATGCTGCCCGCCGACCGACCGTTCGGACCGGGCAGCGTATTGATGTCGAAGGAATATCCCCACTTGTGGTGCTCACCGGGAAACTGGTCGAAGCTCTGCGAATAGGCGGGTTGGGCCGTCGTCATGGCGCGCACGTCGAGGTCGCCGATCTGGTTTCGCATCATCGACGCGACCGTTTCCGGCTTCAGCACGCGCACGCCCTTGTGGGAGCCGTCGTTCAACATCATCCGCAGGAAGGTCATGTAGTCGCGTGGCGTGCTGAAGGCGCCGCCGCCGCCCATGAAGAATTCCGGCCGTTGTGGCATTTCGAAGGGTGCGGGTGTCAGTCCGCCGTCCGCGTTCCTGTTGTGGAAGGTGGCGACCCTGGACTTTTGCTTGCTGCCGATCAGGAAGCCTGAATCGGTCATGCCGAGCGGGGCGAAGATGTTTTCGCGGAAATAGACCTCCAGCGACTGGTCGCTGACCGCCTCCACCAGCTTTCCGATCCAGTCCATGCTGATGCCGTATTGCCAGCGATCGCCGGGATCGAATTCGAGCGGTGCCAGGAAAGCACCGTTTTTGCAGGTCGCTATGTCCGGCATTCCTGTGACCTGCTCGTAGCGGGTCAGCGCATCGCTCCAGATCGAATAGGTATAGCCGGAGGTGTGGGTGAGCAGGTGACGCACCTTGATGGCACGCTTGGCCGGGCGCAGGCGTGGCTGGCCGTCGCCGTCGAAACCCTCCAGCACCATCGGATTGGCGAGCTCCGGCAGATATTTCGCCGCATCGTCCTCGGGATCGATCCTACCTTGGTCGATGAGTTGCATGCAGGCCGTGGCGGTGAAGGCCTTCGTCATGGACAACAGCCAGAACACCGTATCGGCGCGCATTATCGCTCCGGTCACTGTATTGGCCTTTCCGAATGTCCCTTCGTAGATCATGCCGTCCGGTCCCGCGGCTGTGGCAACGACTCCTGCCACGGTCCCGTCGCGAACGGCCTGCTCCATCGCCATGTCGATCTTTTTGAAATTTCCGGACCGCGCTTGCGGTTTGGCTGCCACCGCATGAACCGGCGTATTCGCAGCGGCTGTGCCGGCTGCCAGCAAGAGGCCGCCGCGCGCCAACAGGCTTCTGCGTGAGATCGCATTCATGGATGAAGTCCTTCTCTGCAAGGCCGGAGATTTCCACGGTTCCGGCATGCCGCTGGCGCCGCCCGGGCGCTGAGGAACTATTTACGGGACGAAGAAAGATGATTCACGCGCATTAAAATCAAAGATAAGATGACTTAAAATCATCATGACGAGACGGTCGGCGAAGGCCGACCTTGCGGCGGAGAGGGTGCATGAGTTTCGACACGCGGCTGCTGACCGGGGTCGGCGTTTTCGGGGCGGTTATCGAGGCGGGCAATTTCGTGCGGGCTGCGGATGTTCTCGGCCTCACGCCATCGGGGGTCAGTCGTGCTGTAGCGCGGCTCGAACAACGCGTCGGCGTCAGATTGTTCGACCGCAATCCGCGTGAGGTTACGCTGACGGAAGAGGGCGCCCGCTTCCATGCCAGGATCATGCCGTTGCTGGCCGGGCTGGAGGAAGCGGCCTCCGAAGCCGCCGGTTCCGCGGCATTCGTCGGCGGGCGGCTCAGGGTTTCGATCGATCCCTGGTTCGCGCGCATGGTGCTGGCACCGAGGATCGGTGAATTTCTGACGCGCTATCCCGCCCTGACGCTCGATCTGACCACCAGCAACTATCGCGAAGAGATGATGAGCGGCGCGGATGTCGCCGTGCGTTTCGGTCCGCCGGACGAATCGTCGCTGATCGCGCGCAAACTGCTGGACGTACCGGTGCTGACCTGTGCCGCCCCAGCCTATCTCGACCGTCACGGCGTTCCAGCCACGCCCCACGACCTGATGCACCATGATTGCATTCTCTTTCGCGACCCGCAGACCGGGCGGCCGTTCACTTGGGAATTCCAGGGTGATAACGGTGCCATCGAGATCAAGGTGGCAGGGCGGTTGGTCATGGACGATCCCTCCGCTGCCGTCGCGGCCTGTCTCGCGGGGCAAGGCATATTCCAGAGCTTTGCCATCGGTCTCGACGAGTGGCTTGAGAGCGGGGCGCTCACGACGATTCTGAGGGAATGGTCCGGCGAGCGGTTTCCGCTTTACGCCTATCATCCATCGCGCCACATGCCGCCGGCCAAGGTGCGGGCTTTTCTGGATTTCGTTCAACGAATCGCGGTGACGTAGCGCGGGGTGCATTATCGCCGCGCCGCATGATTGGTGTTGCATACCGGTCGCATGAGCCGACGGGAGCAGGTCATTCCTCGATGACGGGTCAAATCCGAGCTCCGGTTGGCATCGTGCCGCAATGCTGTTCCCAATGAACAGTGCTTACGGTTCGATTCCGTTCACAAGAAGCTCGTCCTGCTGCATTTGATAATGCCATCACCGTTCAACCTCAACGGCGGCTTGAGGCACAGCTTTGCCACCCATCTTCTGGAGGATGGCACCTATATCCGCGTCATCCGGGTTCTGGACTGGACAACTAACGAGGCCTTCGGGTCCGCCCGGCGGCCTTCGTCTTGCGTCGGACTAGATCTGCATGGGGCTGAAAGAGCCGTCGCCAATCAATGATCTGACGTGGCCGATCGGCGGAGCGCCGAACAGACGGCGATATTCGCGATTGAACTGCGTGACGCTCTCGTAACCGACTTCGATTGCAGCGCTCGTCGCGTCCAGGTCCTCGCACATCATCAGTCGCCGAGCCTCGTGGAGGCGAAGGTTTTTCTGGAACTGCAATGGGCTCATCGCCGTCATCAGCTTGAAGTGATGGTGGAGCGTGGAAACGCCCATGCGACAGTGCTCTGCCAGCTCGGCGACCTTGAATGGCGATCTGAAGTGCTCACGCAACCAGGCGACGGCGCGTGCGATCCGGTTCCCGTCGGTACCCATCCTGACGATCTGCCGGAGCCGCTCCCCGGCCGGACTGGTCAGCACCCTGAACAGAAGTTCTCGCCGTATCAGGCCGGACATGATCGGGATCTCGGCCGGACGGTCCAGCAGCGTGAGAAGGCGCTCGACCCCGTCGAACATCTCCGGCGTAGCGGGACCGACAGCCATTGCGGCACCTCCGGAAGTTTCCATTCCGGTAACATCGAGATCGGTCATAATCTCCCTGGCAACGGCGAGATCGAGCTTTAGCACCATCGACAGGTAGGGGCGCTCCGGTGTCGCTTCGACCACCCGTGTTATTGTCGGTAGGTTCATGGAAGTCAAAAGGAAATGCGACTCGTCGTACCAGAGCGAGGAGTCTCCGAGTACGACATGCTTGGCCCCTTGCGCGACCATCGCCAGCGACGGCTCGTAAAGATAGGGAGTAGGCGGGATCGGCCGATCCCGTCGAACGAGTGTCAGTCCAGCAATGTCGGTGTGAAGTTCCTCAAGACTTCCGATTTTCTTTTCAATGGTCTGCGCGAGACGCGCCCGCGCTGAGGCCGTCGCTTCCCGCAACTCTCTGTTTCCAGCACTTTCCCTGAGATCCATGGCCGCACGCTCCTAGGGTGAGACATAAGTGCCAAAACGAAGTCGTTCAAGAAGTGGTTCCGTTTCCGCACACCCCAAAACTCCGTCACCAAGAGGATTGGGCAATAATCGGGAAGGATCAGGGTCACCCTAGATGATTCGTCATCTTACTCTGTCCCGGTTTCAAGCCGAGCCGATCCTTGGAGGATCCTGGCCGTTTACGGAACCGAGACTGTCATAGGAGCAAAATATGTCTGAAACACTGAACAACACCGTCGCCCTCGTGACGGGAGCATCGAGCGGGATCGGCCAGGCAACCGCCCTGCGCCTGGCCACGTCGGGCGCAAGAGTGGCCCTCGCTGGCCGCAACGTCGAGCGGCTGAAAAGTGTGGCGGAAAAAATAGCGGCTGCCGGTGGAGAGGCTTTCCCGATTGAAGTCGATCTTAGAACATCGGCCGAGGCCGAAAGGGTCGTCTCTCAGACCGTCGACCGGTTCGGTCGTCTCGACACGCATTATCAATGCTGCTGGCGTCATGCTCAACGGCCCGTCCATCAAGAGTCCCCTTAAGGACTGGGACATCATGATCGACATCAACCTGCGCGGTCTCATGTACGTTACGAAGGCTTCGCTTCCGCATCTATCGGAGGCTGTGAAGGAAAGCCCCTGCAGGGTCGTGGATGCCGTGAACATCTCCTCCGTCGCGGGACGCTTTGCTGCGGCGCAGGTCGCCATCTACAATGCGACCAAGTTTGCGGTCACGGCCGCGACCGAAGCCTGGCGGCAGGAGTTCACCCGACAGTCGATCCGCTTCTCTGTCATCGAGCCAGGAGCGACTGCGACCGGCCTATGGGATGCCAAGGGACAGTGGGAAGGCTTCAAGGCAATGTTCGGCGATGTCGAACGCCTGCACGCCGAGGACATCGCGGAGGCCGTGTCCTTCATCATTACGAGCCCCCGGCGGGTTGCGATCAACGAGATCGTCGTTCGGCCGACCGATCAGCCCTGATCATCAGGAGCCTGAACAAGGCAACAGCCGTGGATATCGTTCCGGCGAGCGAACCCGGCTGGCCTTTACCCGAGAGGAGAAAAGTCAATGAATGACCTTCAAGAACAAAGTTGCCAACGCCGCTGGAACCAATTCCGGCACCAGCAGAGCTGTTGTCGGCCCTATCTTTTGCGATCGAAGATCGTCGGTCGGAAGAGATCCCCGCGTCACAGGCCGCTGAAACAAAAGTGACGAAGCTGCCGGCGGCCACATCATCCTCGTCTGATCCGTTAGGCTGGCGACGGGTGAGCAAATTCTCTTTCAAGGGCGCGTCCAGCGGTGCGGGCGCAATCGATCAGCTTCTTCTGGGTGTAGCCCAGGCGGGCGTAGGCCGACAGCCCGCGCAAGTTCAGCAGCAGATAGTCGCTGATCCGATCAACTTCTGACTTCGGCGCGTGCGCGGCGATGTAGTTTCGGATCCGTTCTCTGGGCTCTCTCGCCAGTTCGCCAGCCAGCGTGCACGCCTGCTCGTCGTCGCCCTGCAGGGCCTCGGTAATCATGCAGCCACGCTTGTCGCGATCCTTTGTGTAATGGCGGGCGGCAGCGATCATAAGGTCCGTCAGCGCCTCTGCTGGCAGCCTGCCGGGACGCAGGATTTTCTCAATCTGCAAAAAGTCCGTCGATCGGTACGACCGCATCGCGCGCTCGAATAGCGCGAGCTTGCTGCCATAGGCCGCATAAAGGCTCGGCGGGTTGATTTCCAGCGCCTGCGTCAGATCGGCAATGCTCACCGCATCGTAGCCGCGCGCATGGAACAAGGACTTGGCAATTTCGACACCCTTCTCGCGGTCGAATGGCGGTCGTCTCTGTCGGGTGGCGGGAGGCGAAACGGTGTTGTTTTCCATGTCCCAGATATAGCGGCTCCTACAACAATTCTCAAGTCGGTAAGAAGCGCGTTTGTAGCGATCGATATATAATGCTTGCCGAGAGACAATCTGATGATTTATAGCGTTCGCTACATGAAATCACCAACTAAGGAGCCACCATGTCGTTCGCGCAGAAGATAGTTGTCGTTACAGGCGGTACGTCGGGGATCGGGCTAGCGATCGCGCAGGAACTCGTATTGCAGAGTGCGAAGGTCATCATCACCGGCCGGAATGCGCAAAAACTCAACGCCGCCGTCGAAACGCTGGGCAACGACGCCGAGGGCGTTCAGGCGGAGACATCAGACCTCGCCGACCTCGACCGGCTCTACGCGCATGTGAAGGCAAAACATGGTCGCCTCGATCTGCTGGTCGCCAATGCCGGCGCCGGTGAAATCGTCCCGCTCGCTTCGATCACCGAGGAGCATTTCGATCGGGCGTTCGACGGCAACGTGAAGGGCGTGACCTTTTCCGTCCAGAAGGCGCTGCCACTGATGGGCGCGGGCAGTGCGATCGTCATTATCGGCTCGACATCGTCGATTCAGCCGGGTCCGGGCCTCAGTGTCTATGGCGGCACCAAGGCCGCGCTGCGCGCCATGGTCCGAGGCTGGGTCATGGACATCAAGGGGTCGGGTATCCGCATAAACATCCTCAGCCCGGGACCGACCGACACGGCGTCTCTCCGTTCGTTTCTCGGCGACAAGGCAGAGGAAGCGATCGCCTATCTCGGCGATCGCAGCACGATCGGCCGCATCGGCCAGCCTGAAGAGATCGCCGGCGCCGTGGCATTCCTTGGAAGCGACGCCGCCAGCTACATCAATGGCGCCGAGTTGTTCGCCGATGGTGGCGCTTCGCAGGTCTGATGGCCCGCAAACCCAACAAATCCCAGGCTGACGAACTTCGTGGCAACCGTCATGAAAAAGGAACCTCAATGCCCGTCAATGAATACACCCCCGACGCTCTCGACCGTCTCGTAATCGAGAGTGAGATTAACCGGCTGCTCGCAACCTATGTCCATAACCTGGACGACGGAAAGATCGCTGAGAATGCCGAACTGCTGGACGATGCCCGGTTCCAGGTGGGCGATGATGTCGTCAATGGCCACGACGAGGTCGCCCGGTTCTTCAGAGACAACGTGCAGCATCACCAGGATGGCACACCGCGGACCTGGCATGCACTGTCGAACATCCTCATCGACATCGAGAGTGCAACGACGGCAACGTCAGTGAGCTACTTCACCGTCCATCAGGAAATGCCCGGCCTGCCGCTGCAGCCGATAGTGACCGGGCGCTACGTGGACACGTTCGAGCGACGCGATGGAAAGTGGCGTTACGCGTCACGCCGGGTGCAGCCCCGCCTCTTCGGTGATGTCAGCTTCCATGTCGCCGCGCCGCAATCCGGACAGCTTTGATTGGGACCGACGGCCCAACAGTCAAATTCTTCAGCAACCAAGGCAGGCAGCCGTGGTGAGTGCAACGAGCTATAAAGGAACAATACAGTGAGCCCATCAGACCAAAGCAAAGTGGCCGTCGTGACCGGCGGCAGCAGCGGGATCGGCTTTGCCATCGCGCAAAAGATGGCGGCGCAGGGCATGCGGGTTGTCATCACAGGGCGTCGCCGGGATGCGCTGGATCGTGCCGTCACGGAACTTGGCGGCGACGCTATCGGCATCGTTGCCGATGTTTCCAGCACAGCAGGATTGGATGCGCTGTTTTCCGAGATCCGGTCGGAGTTCGGGCGGATCGATACCCTCGTCGCCAATGCCGGCGGCGGTGTCCACGCCCCATTGGGGAAGATTACCGAGGCGGCCTATGACCAGCAGTTCGACACGAACGTCAAAGGCATCGTCTTCACCGTGCAAGGCGCCTTGCCGCTCATGCAGCCGGGTTCGTCCATTGTTATCGTCGGCTCTACCGCCTCCATCGACCCGGGCCCGACGATGAGCATCTATGGGGCCACCAAGGCGGCGGTGCGCAATCTCGTCCGTAGCTGGGTCAGCGATCTCAAGGGCACCGGGATTCGTATCAACATTGTCAGCCCAGGCCCGACGAACACTCAAGCGCTGCGGGATGCTTTTGGAGAGCATGCGGCAGAGGGTATGGCTTTCCTCAAGAACAAGAGCCCGATCGGTCGTATCGGTGAGCCGGAGGAAATCGCAGAGGTCGCCGCCTTCCTGGCGAGCGATGCCGCCAGCTACGTCAACGGCGTCGAACTGTTCGCCGATGGCGGCGCGTCACAAGCTTGAGAGGAGGAACGACCATGTCCACCGATATCATCAATCACGTCGAGTTCCCGGTCGCAGAGGCGGAGGGGGCTCGTCGATTTTACGAGGCAGCTCTGGCGCCTCTGGGGCTGACGCTCGTCATCAGCCTCGATCCGGCCCGCACGACTCATGGCGGCCAGCGATACGGCTTTGGCAAGAACGGTTATCCGAGCGTTTGGATTCACCAGCAGAGCGGGGCGGAACTCCCGATCCATGTCGCTTTCACTGCTGATGACAGGCTAGCAGTCGATGCGTTTCATGCCGCAGCACTTGCCAGTGGTGGAACGGACAATGGCGCCCCCGGAATCCGGGAGCGCTATCATGCAAACTATTACGCGGCGTATGTCCTTGATCCCGACGGCAACAATATCGAAGCGGTCTGCCAAAGGGCTTGAAGCAACGCAAATCAGGCCATGGATCAAGCCCTCTGATCTCCATCTGCTAGAGATCGATAATCCGCGTATCGGCGATCGTTTCGGCAAAGCCATTGCCAAACAGCCCGGAAGGTGTCTGGAAGCCGGGCCGAACCTCACCGGCGAGCACACGCCGGGCCGCCTCCACGGCGGCCGTGGCCGTGAAAGTGTAACCGTTCACCGTATCGAGCAGCGAGCGAACCACCGTTCCGTCGGCGTCGGTAACTTCGACGGCCGCGTGATAGCGGCTCGCCTCACGCTCTTCGAAGCTGGGACCGGGAGGCATCTGCTTGACCTCTCCCGTGGGGAACGCGCCGGCAGAAACATGAACAAAGGTTTCGACGTCGGACACGCCGGTTGCATGGTAGATGGTAAAGAGGTCAGGCAGCGTTACGGGAAAAGACGATCGGGGTCCGCTTCCGAAATCGAAATCACGCAGTTCGTCCGGGCCGCGCGTGACGAGTTCGCCGTCAACGAGCTGAAGCGTCTCCGGTGCGATATTCTGGCTCGCGCTGATAGCCGATCCTCTCGACATTGTGCCTGCCACATCAAGCGCGATGCTGATCTTGCGGGGATTCCTGACGCGCGCAACGGCGTGACCGGCAAGACTGCCCAGCATGGCGACGCTTCCACCACTTCCCGGCAGCAGCATAACGCCGGCCGCGCGGGCCCGGGCATCAAGCGCCAAGGCTTCGCGGTATGTGTCGAGCTCAGCCGAGAAATCGAGATAGTGGACCCCGGCCCGGATCGCGGCGGATATCAGCGGCTCGGCCGTGTTGGCGAAGGGACCAGCGGCGTTCAGCAGCACCGAAATGCCGTCGAGGCCGGTCGCGACGGCATCTGCGTCGTCGAGTGAAAAGAGCCGGATACTTGCGCCAAGAGAGCGCGCCATTGCCTCAAGCGTCGTGCGGTCTTTCTCACGACCTGCAAGAACGAGGTTCAGTCCAGCGGAAGCGGCATGCTCCGCTGCCATACCACCGGTATAACCGGCGGCTCCATAAATCATCAGCGTGTTCATAGGAGATCTTCTTTTCTGAATTACTCGAGGTCGGCGTCGATGCGCGTGATTAGTCCATCGTCATTGATCGAGATATCGAGGCGGCCAATCTCGTGGCCGAAGTCTCCGGTGAAATCGACCCGTACGCGACCTTGTGTTTCGTTGATGGTCTCGATTGAGAGACAGCGGGTGACCGTGTGATAGCCGATGAAATACCGCTCGACGTAATCGCGGATGCCCGCGTGACCCTCGAAACAATGACCCGTCGATGGATCGTCGATCACCGCGTCCGGCGTGAACATTGCTGAAGCAGCGTCCACATCGAAGGCATTGGTAGCGGCAATCAGCGCATCCGCGACGGTGCGCAAGGTGGTCGCGCTCATGGCATCAGCTCCCATGCTGCCAGCTCTTGAAAACAAATTCGAGGCTGTAGCCGTCCGGGTCCCTGACCTGCGCCGCATAATAGCGCGGATCGTAGTGAAGCTGCGGCCCCGGGGCGTGAATCTCGGTGGCGCCGGCCGCCAAGGCCTCGGCATGGGCGGCGTTCACCATGGCTTCGGAACCGGCAACAAAGCCGACATGCACGGCGCCGGGCGCAGCCGCACCTTGCCTCAGCCAGAAGAACATCCGCCCGTTCGCACCGAAGCCTTTGAGATCGGGATGACCTTGCGGACCGTCCTCGCCGTCGTAATCGAGGCGAGCGGTGATCCCAAGGAGCGGCAGAACCCTCTCGTAAAAGGCCACCGAGCGTGCCGTGTCGCTTACCGTCAGGAACATATGGTCGAGCATGTTCGGTCTCCTCAGATGATGTAGCCGCCGGCGACTTCGATGTTCTGGGCGTTGATCCAGCGGTTGTCGTTCGACAAGAGGCTGGCAACCATGCAGCCGACATCGTCGGGTTCGCCGACGCGCCCAAGCGCCGTCTGCCCGGCGAGCGTCGCTTCGAATACTTGCGTGAGACCTCCGCCGAGTTCGGTTCGGATCGCCCCCGGAGCAATCGAGTTGGCGCGAATGCGGCGCTCGCCGAACTCCTTGGCCATGTACCGGGTCAGCACTTCGAGCCCACCCTTGAAGGAAGCATAGGGTGCCACGCCCGCAGTGGCGACACGGCTGGTCGCGCTCGTCACATTCACGACGTGCCCGCCATCGGCCATGAGGGGAAGCAGAACCTGCGTGAGGAAGAACGGCCCTTTGAGATGCACGCGGAACAGGCCGTCGAACTCGTCTTCGGTCACGGTCGTGATGGGATTGTAGAGCCCGTATCCCGCATTGTTGACGAGGAAGTCGAAGGTCTGCGCTTCCCAGGTCTTCTCCAGTGCTTCGCCCACTGCGTCGCGAAACGCCGGGAAACTCGCACTATCGCTGACATCAAGCTCGAGAGCGATGGCCTTGCCGCCGTCAGCCTCGATCGTGCCGACAACCGTCTCGGCAGATTGTCTGTTGCTGTTGTAGGTGATGATGACGTCCATGCCGCGTCTGGCGCATTGGGTAGCTATGCTGGCGCCGAGGCCGCGGCTTCCGCCGGTGATGATGACGATGCTCATTGGTGCTCCTTCGATTGGATGACCAAGTGATAGTCGCGTGCCCCACCTCCCGCTCTCACGATCCTCTTCGAATCTTGCCTATTTCTGCTTTTCCGTTGAATCCGCGCCGTCCGTGTGAAACAACAACTTCATGGACACACAGCTTCAGGAACTCAGGCAATTGGCGTCGCGGGCGAAGAACCGTCGCACGGAGACAGGCATTCCGCGCGTCGCCATGGTTCAGGGCGAAATCCCGGAGCATCAGCTTGCCGCTGTCTACGAGCCCATGGTCAACCTGATCCTCACCGGATCGAAGACCATGACGGTCGGCGATCGCGCGTTTCGCTATGATCCTGCAACCTATTTCGTCATGTCGGTCGATCTGCCCGCGGTAGGCTCCGTGCATCCGTCTGAAGATGGCGACCCCTATCTCGCCATCAGCCTGACGCTCGAGCCCGCGGTCGTCGCGAACCTGTTGGCTGACCTGCCCAAACCTGCCGGCGGCGAGATCTACAGTCCCGGCTTCTCGGTCGCGCCCGTGACGACCGAACTGCTCGATGCCTGGCTTCGGATGCTGCGCTTGATGGAGCGTCCGGGGGAGATCACAGCGCTCGCGCCAGCCTATGAGCGCGAAATTCTCTTCCGGGTGCTGCAGGGACCGCTTAGCTGGATGTTGCGCGATATCGCCACCCCGGACACAGCTTTATCCCGCATAGGCATTACCATTCAGTGGATCAGGGAAAACTTCGCCAAGCCGCTACGCGTCGAGGCCCTGGCGGCGATGGCGGCGCTCAGTGTTTCGGCTTTCCATCGCCACTTCAAGGCCGTGACCGCACTCAGTCCCCTGCAGTATCAGAAGCATGTAAGATTGCTACACGCGCGATCCCGCCTCATCGCGGGCGATGGCAACGCGACGTCCATCGCCTTTGGCGTTGGATATGAGAGCCCGACGCAGTTCAGCCGCGAATATGCGCGGCAGTTCGGCCTACCGCCATCGAAAGACGCGGCGAGGCTGAGGGCTTGAGCGCGGCGTGCCTACGGTTACGGGTCTTTGGGTCAAGTCCCAATCTGAGCCGAAGGCCACTTCGTCTGCTTGCCAGGCAGAACTGACTTTCCGAAGATCAAAGTCCGGGCCACATGCCACCGTCGAGGCGCAGGTTTGCTCCAGTGATATAGCTGGCCCGCGGACTTGCGAGGAAAGCGATGGCATCGGCGATTTCCTCAAGCGTTCCAACCCTTCCCATCGGAACCTGGGCAAACATTGGTAGCACAGTTTGCTCGATTTCGGCCCATGACGCATCGGACGCAAGTCCTTGCCCGGCGGCTGCCTTACGGAAGCCTTCTTCCAATTTATCGCTATGGATGGTTCCGGGCGATACCGTGTTTGCTGTAACGCCATCCATGGCAACCTCCTTTGCCAGTGACGCCGTCATCGCGATCATCGCAGCCTTTGCGGCACCATAATCCGGCCTCTTCGCAGGAGCGATCATTGCCGCCATGCTGGAGATATTGACCACTCTTCCCCATTTGGCAGCCCGCATGCTTGGCAGCAGCCGAGCTGTAACCCTTACTGCCGCCAGTACGTTCCGGTCGTAACCGGATGCCCATGTTTCCGGGCGAGTGGTGGTCCAGTCTTCTACCTCGCCAGACCCACCCGCGTTGTTAACCAGGATTTCCACGGGTTTTACTAAGGCCTGTGCATCATCGGTGAGCGCTTGTACGTCATCGTCATTCGTCAGGTCGCCGAAGACCGCGTAGGCACGCCCACCATGGGTGACGATGCCGTGGGCGACCTCCTCGGTCATGGTCTTGTTGCGGCCGTGGACGATGACGATAGCACCCTCACGCGCCAAGCCTTTGGCTATTCCTTCGCCGATACCCCTGCTGCTCCCTGTGACAAGCGCAACTTTTCCATCAAGTTTCAAATCCACCTGGCAATTCCCATGTTACTGCGATGCACCGATAAGGGGATAAGACGATGAAAGAGGCAATTACGCACTTTAAAGTGCCTGTCGAACGAGAACCGAGGGAGGCCTGTCTCGGCCCCGATGGATCGGTCGCACATATCGCCAGGGTGCTTCGAATGATCATCGGTCGATGGAAGCTACCAATCCTCTTCCGGCTCTTTGCCGAGCCGTCGATGCGGGCATCGCATTTCATGCGAGACATTCCTGACATCTCCCAGAAAATGCTGACGCAACATCTTCGCGAGTTGGAGAATGATGGCCTTGTTGAGAGGCAAGATTTCGGCGAACGGCCGCCCCACGTTGAATACAGTCTCTCGAGGGCTGGCCGCGGTCTTATGCCGGTCTTGATGGCCGTCCGAGAGTTTTCTCGGGAACACCCCCGAACGTCTGCCTGAAACGCATGCGCGCTCATGGCTGCAATGGGTGCGAACGCGTCATGCCGGTTCTTTTCTCGGCGCTGCCTTTGGCCTTTGATGGCGCCCGAAAGCGACAGCCCTCCACAGTCTACGAGTGCTAGGCGCTACTCAGCAATCGTGCTGGTCAGCTTGGTCACGTTCATCCTCATCGCCTTATTCCTCTCCTCTTTAGACAAATCCCGTCATCATGCTTCTGGAAATGGCTGTTTGGGTGTTCAATTTCGCAGACGTGGCAACGCAGATCCATGTCGGCATTGGCAGATACGGCTGACGAGGGAGCAGGCATGCGCCTCCACGGAAACGACAGGTTAGCCTCGTTGCTCGGATCAAGGGTAATTCGTGCTTCCTCCAAGCGTGTCCTTTAAATCTTCAAAATGTCGCTTGCAATAGGAACCGAATGGTTCCATATAGGCCTCATGGTCAAACGCGCTCAGACATCGCCCTCCGTTGGTCGCCCTCGCGAATTCGAACTCGATGATGCAGTTCGCAAGGCGATGGATGTATTTTGGGATCGTGGATACCACGATGCATCGCTGCCCGACCTGCTTGAAGGCATGGATCTATCACGAGGCAGTTTCTATAAAGCTTTCGTAGACAAGCGGGGCGTCTATCTCCGTGCACTTGATGCCTATATCGAGGATGCCATTCGCACGGTGGGTGAAACGCTGCGCTCCAACCCATCGCCAAAAGCCGCAATCCGCGAGGCATTCTCGCAGCAGGTTCACTTTTCTTCCGGAAAAGAGGGGTTGCGCGGATGTTTTGTTGTCTTGGCAGCGGTGGAAATGCTTCCGGGAGATGAAGAGGTTTCAGCTCGAATTTCCCGTCTGTTTCGGCGACTGCAAGACCTTTATGCAGCCACGCTCATCAGGGCCCAGGCTGCTGGCGAAATCGATTCCGGGCTGGATGAACGGGCACTTGCCAGGTTCCTTGTCTGCCAGATCCAGGGCATGAGGGTTCTGGGCAAGGCAGGAGCGGATCGCGAAGAGACGAGGGCCATGATCGACCTTGCCTTAAAGGCGCTTGGCTGACTTCAATTTGGAACTGAATGGTTCCGAAATACTGCAGTTGTGCCGGGTTTTCTCCGGCCTCTCGCGGACGACAAGGAGATGAATGTGGAACGTTCCTGCGACACCGAAGACAAGCTCGATCCACGCAGATGGGCCGCGCTGGTCATTCTCCTGGTCGGGGCTTTTTTGCCACCGCTCGATTTCTTCATCGTCAACGTGGCGCTGCCCTCTATCCGGGAGGACTTCCAGGCTTCTGCTTCGACGATGCAGCTGATTATCTCAGGCTATGCCACCACCTATGCGGTCATGCTGATCACCGGTGGCAGGCTTGGGGATCTCTACGGTCGCCGGAATGTCTTTCTCTCTGGAATGGTCGGGTTTGCGGCCGCATCTGCGTTATGCGGACTTGCCTGGTCTCCATCAGTCCTGATCGCCGGTCGGGTGCTTCAGGGGTTTGCTGCGGCAATCATGGCGCCGCAGGCTTTGGCGTCAATAAACGCAATATTTCCTGACCACGAAAAATCAAAGGCACTCAGCTTTTACGCCCTGACCTTCGGTGTCGCATCGATGGTTGGTCTGTTTCTCGGTGGAGCGCTGATTGCGCTTGATATTTACGGTCTTGGATGGAGATCCATCTTCCTGATCAACCTTCCGGTGATCGCGACCGCCGCGCCGTTGGCCTTCTTCATATTGCGCGAAACCCGATCGGAGCATCCAAGCAAACTGGATCTGGGCGGAGCATTGTTGATCGCGCTTGCACTTTTTGCACTGATCGCGCCGCTGATCGAGGGTCGCGAGCAGGGCTGGCCGATCTGGCTACTTTTGATGCTTGCCGCTTCCCCGCTGCTTTTTCTCCTGTTCTGGCGACATGAGCGACATCTGGAGGCGGCAGGAGGAGATCCCATCCTTGCACCCAGCCTGCTTGATGTCCCGGGATTGAAGCGCGGGCTGACAGCTGCCCTGTTCTTCTACGCGCTCGCAGCATTCTGGCTCGTGTTCTCCGTCTATGAGCAGAGCGGCCTTGGTCGCACACCTTTCGGAGCCGGGTTGGCGATCCTTCCCGCGGCAGTCGGCTTTGTCCTAGGCCCTTTCGCGAGCGAGCGCATTCTCAGGGTTTTCGGAAGACATTCCGCGGCGGTTGGTATGGGGCTGCAATCTGTCGGCCTGTTTGCAACAGCGGCCATGATCTCAAGTGGTCATGCCCAATTCCTGTTTCCTGCGCTCTTTCTCATCGGGATGGGGCAGGGGATCGCGCTTCCAAACCTTTTGAAAAGCGTCGTGCAGCGGGTCGACAGAAGACAGTCCGGATTGGCTTCCGGCCTCGTCAACTCAATGCTTCAGATCGGCGGCGCCTTCGCGGTGGCAATCGTCGGCGGGTTGTTCTTCGCAATTTTGGGATCCGCGACCGACGTTATGTCCGTCAGCAAAGCCTACAGCATTGCAGCGATCGCAATTGCAATCTGTCTTCTGATTGCAGGATGGCTTTCCGTCGGCTCGGCATCGAACGCAGAGGTCCACCGATGACCGCGGATATTGCTTGGCAGTCCAATCGGCGCGTCGGCTCACGGCGTGAAATCACGCCTTCCAATCGGTCAGCAAGCCGGAAATTTTGTCTCTACAGAAAAGAAGTATTTCAGAAGGAACGCCTCCATGAACAGTATCCCCACCCTTCCACTCGCTGGTAAACGCGCGCTCGTCACCGGTGCAGCGCGCGGCATTGGAGCGGCCATCGCGCTGAAGCTCGCGGAGGACGGTGCTGACGTTGCAATCACCTATGAGAAGTCGGCCGAAAAGGCCGAAACTCTCGTCGCCGAGATCGGCGCCATGGGCCGCAAAGCTGTCGCCATTCAGGCAGATGCCGCCAGCCCGGAAGCCGCGATCGCGACTGTCAAGCGGACCGTTGCTGACCTTGGCGGCCTTGACATTCTGATCAATAACGCCGGCGTCCTTTTCTCCGGTGACTTTTCCACACAGCCCCTGGAGGAGATCGATCTGCAGCTGAACGTCAATGTGCGCGGCGTGTTTCTGATCACTCAGGCGGCGTTGAAACACATCCCGAACGGCGGCCGTATCATCAGTACCGGGAGCAATGCGGGTCTGGCTGTCCCGTTCGCGGGGATCGCGGTCTATGCAGCAACCAAGTCCGCGCTGGAAAGCTTCACGCGCGGTCTCGCGCGTGAACTGGGTCCAAGGGAGATTACCGTCAATCTGGTCCGGCCAGGCCCGATCGACACCGACATGAACCCTGCCGACGGTGCTCTCGCACCTGCTATCCTGCCGAAACTGTCGATTGCCCGGTACGGCAAGACGAGGGAAATCGCAGAGGCCGTCGCTTTCCTCGCCGGACCTGGTGCCGCCTATATCACCGGCTCGGGCATTCTCGTTGACGGCGGCATCAGCGCTTGAGCACTGCACGAGGCGGCGATCTGACGCCTCGTTCGTCACGTTCATATTCATTCTCACGAAAAACTGGGAGATAAACATGGAATATACCCGCCTCGGAAATACCGGTCTTGAGGTCTCCCGCCTCTGCCTTGGATGCATGACTTATGGGCAACCCGATCGCGGCAGCCATCCATGGACGCTGGCGGAAGAGCAAAGTCGCCCCTTTATCCGCAAAGCGATCGAACTGGGGATAAACTTCTTCGACACCGCCAATGTCTACTCGGACGGAACGAGCGAGGAAATCCTCGGCCGCGCCATCAGGGACTACTCGACGAGAGACGACGTCGTCATCGCCACGAAGGTCAACGGCCGGATGAAGCCGGGACCAAATGGTGCCGGTCTGTCCCGCAAAGCCATTCTTTCGGAGATCGATGCCAGCCTGAAGCGGTTGGGGACCGACTATGTCGACCTCTACCAGATTCACCGCTTCGACCCTGATACGCCGATCGAGGAAACGCTGGAAGCTTTGCATGACGTCGTCAAGGCGGGCAAAGCACGTTACATCGGTGCGTCGTCCATGTACGCGTGGCAGTTCTCGAAAATGCTGGCAGTCTCGCAGGCGAACGGATGGACCCGGTTCGTCTCCATGCAGAACCACCTGAACCTGCTCTACCGGGAGGAGGAGAGGGAGATGCTTCCGCTCTGCAAGGCAGAAGGTATTGGCGTCATCCCGTGGAGCCCGCTTGCACGTGGCCGTCTGACCCGCGAATGGAGCATGCAAAGCGATCGCTCCGAAACCGACGAGATCGGCAAAGGCTTATATACCCGAACCACCGAGGACGCCGACAGGCGCGTGGTGGAGGCTGTTGCAAGGATTGCGCAGGAGAGGGCGGTTCCCAAAGCGCAGATCGCGCTGGCTTGGATCCTGTCGAAATCCGAGATCACGGCACCCATCATCGGAGCGACCAGGTTGCAGCACCTGGACGACGCTGTCGCTGCGCTGGAAGTCAAGCTCACCACGGCGGAAATCGCCGCCCTTGAGAGCAACTATGTTCCACACCCGGTCGTTGGATTTGCGTGACGAAATGCCGGCGGCCCCGAGCTTGGTCGCGATGGGGGAGGAGTTCGCGTACCTGGATTCTTCGCTCAGTGACCAGTGCAACGCATTATCAAGAAGGAGAAGATCGTGAACCGGGAAAACGTCATCCCCGAGCAAATGCAGAAGATCGTCGATCGCGCCGGATATGTGCCGGCGGTTAGGGTCGGCGATACGATCTACTTGGCCGGTCAAGTTGGACGCAGGGAGGATCTCCAGGCCATTGAAGACCCCGCCGAACAGTTTCAGGCCATGTGGGAAAACCTTCGCATTGTGCTCGCAGCCGCGGGTTGCGTCTTTGAGGACGTAGTTGAGATGACCACCTATCACGTCGATATGTCCAGGCACATGGATGTGTTCAGGCTGATCAAAGACCAGGTGTTCCCGAGAGGAACCTGTGCCTGGACTTGTGTTGGTGTCACTGAACTCGCTCACCCCGGCTTGTTAGCGGAAGTGAAATGCGTCGCCGTCAGACCAGGGTGATTGTCCGCTTGACACTCTACCTACCAAAAGGTAGACAGAATGCATGAGCAATCTTGGTACGACTTCCGAAGAAATCCTTGCCTGCACGAGAACGTTGATCACCAACGGTGGCTACAACGGCTTCAGCTACGCGGATATCGCCGAGGTCGTCGGTATCCGCAAAGCCAGCATCCACCATCATTTTCCCAGCAAGGTGGATCTGGCTCGTGTGTTGGTGGCTCGCTATGTCGAGGATGCGCGAGCGGGCTTCGCTGCTCTTGAGCAGAAGGTGCAAGATCCGCTGGCTTTGCTTCAGGCCTACACCAACCATTGGGCCAAGTGCATTGAAGATGCGAGCAGGCCGTTCTGCGTGTGCGCAATGCTCGCGAGCGAATTGCCGGTCTTGCCTCCAGAGGTCGCGGCGGAAGTCAGAGCATTTTTCCGCCTCATCTCGAAGTGGCTGACATCTGTCATGCAGCGGGGAGGCGAGGAGGGATCTCTCGTCTTGTCCGCTTCGCCTGATGTCGAAGCCGAGGCGTTCATGGCGTCGGTTCATGGCGCCATGCTTTCGGCTCGTGCTTATGGGGACGGCGAGACATTCGCCCTCATTCTTGCTCCCACCCTTCGCCGCTTGTCACCCCGGGCGGCTCACTAAGGTAGCGGGCGGTCATCGCCCAATGCCATTTTTCTTCATTTTCTCACCTATCAACTAGTAGGAAGATAAGCATGCTAAACAACATCATTCCCGCCTTCGTTATCGGAGCCGGGCTTTTGCTGGCCGCTTCGGTATCGAACACTCCCGCCCACGCTGAAGAGGTTAAGGCTCAAAGGATCAACGTCCGGGGCAGCATCCTCAGCTACAGCGGTTCCACCCTCAAGGTGAAGACGAGAGAGGGAGAGATGCTCGACGTCGCGCTTGCCGATGACTGGAAGGTCTCAAGCGTCGCTGCGGCCAAGGTAACGGATATCAAGCCTGGCGACTTCGTAGGCATTGCCTCGCTTCCAAAAGAGGAAGGTGGCGATGGTGCGCTGGAGGTTCTCATCCTCCCGCCCGCCATGAAGGGAACCGGCGAGGGAAGCTATGGCTGGGATCTGAAACCAGACAGCAGCATGACAAACGCCACTGTGGCAGATGCCGTCAAGGACGTCGACGGCCGGACCGTGACGGTCTCCTACCATGGCAAGGAAAAGAAGATCTCCATTCCTGAAGGCACGCCAGTTGTCACCTTGGCTCCAGCCACCGAGGAAGATCTCGTTGCGGGTGAAGTGGTCTTCATCCCCGCCGAGAAGACACCAACCGGAGCAACGGCACATCAGGTTCTCGTGGGCAAGAATGGCGTGGTTCCCCCGATGTAATCGCGCCTGCGCCGGTCAGGCCGCCCGCCTAAGCGGTGTGGCCGGCGATTTTCTTGGTTTTCATCGTACACCCAGCACGCAGGCGGAGCTCCGTCATGACCCAATATGCCAGCAAGGATAACCTTGCAGAGGTGCGGAGAGTTTTCATCCGCCGGCATTCCATCGCGACCCGGCTAACGCACTGGATCAACGTGCTTTGCCTCAGCTTCCTCCTTTTGAGCGGGCTGCAGATCTTCAACGCTCACCCGGAGCTTTACTGGGGACATTATGGAGCGAATGGTGATCCGGCTGTCCTCACCATCGGTTCGGCAGGAGAGGGCAATGCTGCCCGCGGATTCCTTCGCGTAGGTGGGATCGAGCTCCCAACAACAGGCGTCCTGGGGGTCTCGACGGCCGACGAGGGGCAAACGAAACGCGCCTTTCCAGCCTGGGCTACATTGCCATCCTTCCAGGACTTGGCTGCCGGGCGTCGCTGGCACTTCTTTTTTGCCTGGCTCTTCGTCATCAACGGGCTCATTTACCTCGGGTTTGGTGTCTTCAGCGGTCACTTCAGGCGCGATCTTGCGCCGACAGCACGCGATCTTTCGCCGCGTCATCTGGGGCGCGAGGTCATCGATCACGCCCGGCTACGCTTTCCCCAGGGAGAGGAAGCCAAGCACTACAATGCACTTCAGAAGCTGACCTACCTGGCTGTTATCGGCGTCCTGCTTCCTCTCATGGTGTTGACGGGACTGACCATGTCGCCCGGTGTCGACGCTGCGTTGCCCGTGTTGGTCGACATCTTTGGCGGACGACAATCAGCCAGGACGATCCACTTCCTCACGGCCTCCTTCCTCATGGTGTTCGTGATCGTGCACATCGCCATGGTCATCCTATCGGGAACCTGGAACAACATCCGCTCGATGATTACCGGGCGCTACGCCATCGAAGAGAAGGACACGCGGCCATGAGCCACTTTCTTTCCCGCCGGCAATTCCTGGTCGGCTCCACACTCGGCGCGGGAGCGATCACGCTGACCGGCTGCGATCTGCTTGACCAGAACGACGATATCGCAAACGTTCTACGATCGGCGGAAAGTCTCACCATGAAGACCCAGCGCCTCCTTCAGGGTAAAGACGCACTTGCTCGCGAATACGGCGAGGCCGACATATCTCCGTCGTTTCGCGTCAACGGCACAAGTGCTCCCGACAGGGAACAGTACAACATGTTGGCGGAAGGCAAGTTCAAGGACTGGAAGCTTAAGGTTGATGGACTGGTGGAGCGCCCGGTGAAGCTCTCTTTGGAACAGCTTAAGAGGCTTCCGGCGCGCACCCAGATCACGCGCCACGACTGCGTCGAGGGTTGGAGCGCCATTGGAAAATGGACCGGCGTGCCGCTCGCCAATATCCTGATGTTGACTGGGCTGAAGTCCAATGCCCGCTACGTCGTCTTTCATTGTGCCGACGAACTGGAAAAGACCTTGGACGGCAGTGGCGTCTATTACGAGAGTATAGATCTTGTCGATGCCGTTCACCCGCAAACCATCCTCGCCTACGGGATGAACGACCAGCCGCTCAGCATCGGGCACGGCGCACCGCTGCGCCTGAGGGTCGAGAGGCAGCTTGGTTATAAGCAAGCCAAGTACCTGATGCGCATCGAGCTCGTCGACAGCTTTTCGAGCCTGTGGGGTGGGAACGGCGGTTTCTGGGAAGACCGCGGCTACGAGTGGTATGCGGGGATTTAATCCGGCATCCAAGCCCGAAAAATGTCGTGGGCGGCACCTCACGAGAGCATCGTCTTCCAGACCAGTTCTGCGATCTCCGGTTCATCCGCTGGTCTTCCGACACTCAAAGTACCGTACCGAAAATCCAATCAAGATGAGGTTTCTAATGAGCAGCCACAGAGGCGTCGAGAGAGTTGCAGCGGTGTCAGCGGTCCTGCCGTCTGCGGCGACTGAGCTATGCTTCACGACATCGATCACCTCGGATCCTGACAACACGTGGGTCGCGAAGCGCCAGTCGGCCATCACCGCTGCGCTTGAGGCGCGAGCAAGGAACAAGTCCGAAGAGTTCGACGGTCCGCAGTCCGATCTCTCGCCGCTGCTTCGAGAAGGCGGCGAGCGAGCCGCTTCAGGTGACGAAGCATCGTTGGACGGGCGGGCTGCCCGCCTCTCCGGAGAAAGCGAGCGGATCGGTCAGGGTGACTGGTCTCAAACTACGCCATTCGGAAAACACATCGGCTACCTCTAGGCGCCTGTGGGTCCCGCGACGATAACCCAACACAGAAAGAAGATCCTATGACAAACTACCAAGCAGGCATCGCTGATGATGCGGACCACAACTGGCTGCAGCGCTATTCCTACGTCCGCGCCGGTTTCTCATTCCTTTGGGTGGTGGCGGCATTGACTTTGGCGCGCGAAAATCAAGCGGTGTCCGCCGCACTGTTGATCGGCTACCCGGCGTGGGACGCCGGCGCCAATCTGGTTGACGCGTCGAAAAACGGCGGCTTGACCGCCAATAAAAGTCAAGCCTTCAACGTCACCGCCAGCACGGTCATGACCATTGCGGTAGCTGTTGCACTTACGATCAGCATGAACTGGGTCCTTGCCGCGTTCGGCCTGTGGGCGGTCCTGTCGGGGCTCCTCCAGCTTAGCACGGCTGTTCGACGCTGGAAGACGAGCGGCGGCCAATGGGCAATGATCCTCAGCGGCGGCCAATCAGCCTTGGCTGGCGTGTTCTTCCTCTTCCAGGCAAGGATGCCGGAGGCCCCATCGATCGCCAATGTCGCGGGCTACGCTGCCTTCGGGGCTATCTACTTCCTCGTCACCGCCGTCTGGCTTACGGTTGGAAGCATGCGCTCGCGCATGTCGTAGCGGCGCTTCGAGGTCAGGCGCCAGTGATCGGAGAACGTGAAGTGCCCAAGTCTCAAATCCGTCTCGCTCGTGATGCTGATGTTTCAGCAATCAGGCAAATCGTCCGCGACGCCTACTCTCACTACGTCACCCGGATCGGCCGAGAACCCGCGCCCATGACAGAAGATTACGGGCCTCTGGTCGAAAATCGCGATGTTTGGCTTGTTGTCGTTGAAGATGAGATCGCTGGCCTGATCGTGCTGCGGATCACGGAAGATCATCTGCTTGTAGGCAATGTGGCGGTCGCAACCCGGTTCCAGGGACGTGGCCTTGGGCGCCAACTTCTCGACCACGCGGAGCGCTACGCCGCAGAGCAAGGCAAAGACGAACTCCGGCTCTACACCAACGAGCTGATGCACGAAAATTTGGAGATCTACCAGAAGCTCGGTTGGGAGCAGTACGACCGGGCCGAGCAGGACGGTTTTCGAAGGGTGTTCATGCGAAAGAAGGCGGCGTTGGATATGGACACTAAATGATGGAAGAGGCGACCGCGCCTGCCACTGCCGACCTTGGACAGTAGTAGGCGCGATCGCCGGTTGAGATCGCTCAGCCGTCAGTTGACAACGTGACTGACTTCCAAGCTTCTAATTCCTGCTGCAGCCGCCCAATGCGGTCAGATACATGCTTGAACGCATCACTCCCAAGCAGAAGCTGAGGTGGCGGGTTGTCCGACTCAATCAAGTCGAGCACAGCAACGGCAAGCTTGTCGGGATTCCCGAGCTGCTTGCCGCTGACCGCCTGGCGGGCTTCGCGAACTGGATTGAAGAGAGCATCGTAGTCAGCAATCGAGCGATCGGTACGAACCATGGAACGTCCAGCCCAATCCGTCCGGAAAGATCCGGGGCAGAGCGTCGTGACATGAACGCCAAATGGAGCCATCTCAGAACGCATGACTTCGGAGATGCCTTGCAGGGCGAACTTGCTGCCGCAGTAGTAGCCGATCCCCGGCATGGTGATCATGCCGCCCATAGACGTGACATTGACAATGAAACCGCGACGGCGCTCCCGGAACCTCGGAAGAAACGCCTTGGCGACCGCAACCGCACCGAACACGTTGACGTCGAACTGTCGGCGCATTTCCTCGATCGAAGATTCTTCGATTATGCCTTCATGCCCGTAGCCGGCATTGTTGATCAAGACCTCAACCGGTCCATGCTCCTCCTCCGCCTGACGAACGACCTGCGGGAGGCGCTCGAAATCCGTGACGTCACAAAGTACAGGGCAGGCCTCCGGAAGAGCGTCAACCAAGACGGCGCGGGCGCTTTCCGAGCGGACGGTACCGATGACCTTGTGCCCCATCTGCACAGCCGCAGACGCAATTGCGAAACCGAAACCAGAATTGGCTCCAGTAATGAAGATGGTTTTTGGTAACATGTTACAAACTCCTTGGCGTATTCCGAAGTTTGTAAATACTATGAGCGAACCGATCTTCCGATTGCAGAACATATGAGTTTCTTGCCAAATCCTATGAATGATACGACCAAAGCACCCGACCCAGAGGACCTTGTCGAGCTTGCCACCGATCTCGCTCCTCATCATGGCTACAATCCCACGGCATCCCCCTTCGTTCGGATCCTGCGGTCAGAAGCTGTGCTGCGCGACGTTCCAGTTCTGTACAAGCCAGGCGCCGTTTTTGTGTTACAGGGCAGCAAGCGAGGTAGCCTTGACGGTGAAATCTTCCTCTATGACGAGGAGCATTACCTTGCCGTTTCCGTGCCCGTTCCGTTCAGGATGGAATCCGATGCCACGCCGGAGCGGCCCCTGCTGGCTGTCTACATTGAATTCGAAATGCAAATGGCAGCCGACATCGTCTTGCAGATCGAGCAGCATACGGAACTGAAAGTTCAAAAGACGCGGGGACTTGCTTCAAGCAAGATGGCACCAGACATAGCCGATGTTCTTCTCCGTCTCCTGAAGGCTCTTCACGATCCGATAGCGAGCGCCGTAATTGGTGCAGGTATACTGCGCGAACTGCAATTTCGGCTTCTACTTGGTCCCCAAGGCGGCACGATGATCGCCGCGCTCAAGCAAGAAGGCTCGTCCGGAAAGATCATAAAGAGCCTCGCCTGGATGAGGGAGAACATGGGTTTAGAGGTTACCATAGCAGGCCTAGCGCGCGATGTAGGCATGAGCGTTCCATCCTACCACGTCCACTTCAGGGACCTCACCGGTACAAGCCCGATGCAGTACCTCAAGGCAATGCGACTTCACGAAGCCAGACTGCTGGTTGCTCGCAGCGATAAAACGATCGCCGAAGTCGCGGTATTGGTCGGATACGTGAGCCCTGCCCAGTTCAGCCGTGACTTCAAAAGGCACTTTGGACGAACAGCTTCTGAAGAGTCCAAGTGGATCAGGCAGCATCTCGGCGAGCTAGCTGCATGAGCGTTTCTGGTAAAGCAGCTACCGGCACATCAGCCGCCGATACACCCTGAATAGCAAAAAGCGAAGGTTCTGAAACACCTTAGATAGCTTTTGATACTGGCCGATGGTTCGAATCCGCTCAAGAGCTTATACACTTCCCGCTGCTCTGGCCGGCGCCCCATTATCGCGTGCGGAAACGCATGAAGCCTCTTGCACGACCTCTTCAAGGTCCTCGCGGGTGGCGCCGTCGCGGGCCTGGACGGACATGCCCTGAAGCACGACGACCAAAAAGCGAGCTACAGAGGACGCTCGGTCTGGCTCAAGCCAACGCCGGAGCGCTTCAGCAATTGTCTCGCGCATAGCATCCCTGCGCTCCGACAATACAAGGGCGAGGGCGGTATGCTCTTCTGCGCATTGGAGCATTCCGCTCGATACCATGCATCCTGGTTCTCCGCAGGGATCTGTGGCGGCATCAGCAGCCTGTCGCAAGATCAACGCCACCGCATCGTCCAGCGATGACGCTTTATCGAGGTTGAGAAGCGCGCCGGGTATTCCGGAGTAACGATCGAGGGCCTCACGATAAAGCCCCGCCTTGCTGCCGAACGCGGCATAGAGGCTCGGCGGCGCAATCCCGATCGCGGTCGTCAGGTCGTTGAGCGACACACCCTCATAACCGTGCCGCCAGAACAGCCGCATGGCGATGTCGACCGCCTCGTTGCGGTTGAAGGTTCGCGGTCCGCCCCGCCGTCTTCTAATCGGCTTATCCATAGTGATCACTAAAGACTGCTTGACAGAAGAAATCAAGTTGTTAGTTTTTAGTGCCCACTACAGTTAAGATGGTCTTGGCCGCAACGCATCGGAGAATTTATGTCAGGACGTTTCACCCGAGCCGCAAAAGGTATGTTCGTCGCTGCTGTGCTGCTTTCGAGCGTGTCGGCCGCCGCGGCTGCCGACAGAGAATACACCGTGCAATCATCCGATGGCGTGTCGATCGCCGTCGAGGAAACAGGAAACCCCGCAGGTCAGCCGATCGTATTCGTCCATGGCCTGCTCGGCAGCCGCATCAACTGGGACAAGCAGACCAGCGACCCCGACATGCAGAGGTTTCGGCTGATTACCTATGATCTTAGGGGGCACGGACAGTCGGGAAAACCGGATGATGCCTCCGCTTATAAAGACGGTGACCGCTGGGCAGACGACCTTGCGGCGGTGTTGAAGGAAAGCAATGCAAAGAACCCCGTTCTTGTGGGCTGGTCTCTTGGTGGCGTAGTGCTGTCCAATTATCTTGCCGCGCATGGCGACGCCGGGATTGGCGGTTTGGTTTACGTAGACGGTGTGATCGAGCTGAAACCGGACCTCATCACGCCGCACCCGGAGGTCTATGCAGGACTAGCGTCACAGGACCTGCGGACGCATCTCGACGCGGTACGGACGTTTCTGGCTCTCTGCTTCCAAACGCCGCCAGACCGGACAACGTTTGAACGGCTCCTTTCCAACGCAGCCACCGCATCGTGGCTGATGACCCGAACGGTCCCCTCGATGACGGTTCAGGCAGAAGAGGGCCTGCCCAGGGCGAAAGTGCCTGTTCTGTTGATCTACGGCGGCAAGGACAATCTGGTACTGCCTGAGGCAAGCATTGCACGCGCAAAGTTTTTGAACAATCGGATCAAGTGGGAGATCTACGACGATTCCGGTCACGCGCCTTTCGTTGAAGAAGCGGCGCGTTTCAACAAGGATCTGGCCAGGTTTGCGGTTTCTGCCCAGGGCAGCAAGTAGCATAGGGAGCCGGTTTGGGGGATCACCCACCGAAGGGCGGAGACGGATTTCATGAAAATGCGACCGGTGCTGCAGGCCGAAGGCCGAAGTATGGGGAGACCGGTTTAGCGCTTGTGGGGGAGAGAGGGCAGAGCGCCTTTCTCCCCTCTCAGTGCGTTGAATCAGTCGCCTTATGTGGAGGAGAGTTGCTGGCAGCTTCGGCTGTCGGGCGCGAAGCGGGGATAAGCGCGTTTACACCTGAAAGGTGACGTCGCGGCAGCCGACCGCATTTGGCCGGAGTTTAAACTGCTTATCCTTCACCTGGGCCTTGGCGTGATGGGATCGCAGAACGGAAGCGTGCTCGCGCGTCGTATCGCTTGAGCCAGGCGGTCATTAGTGTCAGCGACGGTCGGGATCTGTCCGTATTTCACCGCGCCACGGCTGACTGTCTCGTCGACGGTTCGCATTGCCGCGGCGACAGTTGCAGCGCAGAGCATCACATCGAAATCACGCGGTCAGAGATCGAGCCGCGTAGCAATGACCTCGGCCATTGTCTCTTCAGTGTTTCGGGTCGACATATGCCAAGGGCCAAGAAGCGCCGGTTCCTCGTACAACCAAGCGATGAGATGGATGAGGAGCCCCATATCTACCTTCTCCTGGGCATTGATCTTGCTCATGTCGTAAGCAATCTGGAGGAACTGTTCCACCGAGATGTCGGTCGGCCAATTGCGGAATCTGGCTGCAAGGCTGTCTGGGTCCAGGGTCATCGCGAAAAGCGTGCCACGCTAGGCCGCCTCGAAATTCTTCTGACTCTCCGCCCGCAGTGGTTCAAGGCGTATAACCCTAAACAGGCGTCGCTTGTCTTCTGGTGGGGGCTGTGCAGAGATTCATGAACTGTGGCGCCAACCTTTTGGGCTGCGCCCATCAGGCGTCTATCTCTTGTCCACAAGCTTGCCCGCCGATCAAGGAGTACTGAAGCCAGCCAGCAGTGCGCATCTGTATAACCAGTAGCCATGCTGAATATCGCGTATTGGTCGATTACCGTCATCACCTCAAAGTAGGCTGCGACCGGCGCTTCGCGTTGAGCTGCGAGGAAAGCTATAACGGCATCCCGCTCTCAAAGACTACCTAGCGCCAGTTCACCGACAACGAAGGGATGGCAGAGCAGCCGGTCATCCTCGATGCTTCTTCGCAGCTCGACGTCACCGCGTCTAAAATGATCGATCCAAACTGAGGTGTCTACGAGGATCGCTTGGCTCCGTCGGCGTGGTGCAGCATCAGCGTCGGGAGTAGAGCCACCGAGAGCGATCAACCGCTTGCCGGATTCAACGCGCACAACTGTCTCCAGTGCCTGGCGAACGACAGCAGCCGTCTCCTTCGTGCCCTTGCAATGCGTCCCTCTCTTTTCCGAAGAACTATCAGAGAGGTGCTGCTGAGAACGGCGGTCGTCAAGCCGTGCCGGCCCCCCATCGATTGCTCCTTGGTCGATGAATAGCTCGTCGCTTCGACCCGGACGGTGGCTGGAAGCGACTGAGGGCTGATCACATTGACGATGAGCGGGCTCACGGTCTGGGATAACCAGATCGGCAGACGCGTGCGGACTTCGCTTGCCCCGTGCTTTTGCTTGCTTCGGATTTTTCCCGCCGCGACCGCTCAACCGGCCCTACCGGCGAGCGGCCCGCAAAGGAGGCGCCGCTTCGATAGGACGGGCCATCCGCCGCGCTTCCTCATCCAGCTCTTCGCGGCCGGCTTTCCCGGCCAACCGGAAACTCTCGACAAGCTGTCTCAGTCCAGCTGCCTCAGACGCAAGGGCGGCCGATGCAGCACTTGACTGTTCCACCATCGCCGCGTTCTGCTGGGTCGTCTGGTCCATGGAGTTGACAGCCTGGTTGACCTCGCTCAGACCCGTTGACTGCTCCTTCGCCGACGTGGCGATCGAATCGACGTGGGTGTTCATCTCTTCGATGAATCCACCAATCGTGCGAAGCGCTTCGCCAGCCTTGCGCACCAGATCAACGCCGCCGGACACTTCGGTCGTCGACGTCTGGATCAGTGTCTTGATCTCCTTGGCAGCATTGGCCGAACGCTGGGCGAGTTCGCGCACTTCCTGGGCGACGACGGCAAAGCCCCGCCCGGCCTCGCCGGCGCGGGCCGCCTCGACGCCGGCATTGAGGGCAAGCAGGTTGGTCTGGAAGGCAATTTCGTCGATCACGCCAATGATGTTCGAGATCTGCTTCGAGCTACCTTCGATCCGGCGCATCGCTTCTTCCGCATGGCCGACGACCTGTGACGACTGGGAGGCTGCCGTGTTTGCACGTCCAGCCAGTTCGCGCGCCTCACCCGTGCGCCGCGATGAATTGGCAACGTTGACCGTGATTTCTTCAACGGCGGCTGCGGTCTCTTCCAAAGATGCTGCCTGTCGCTCTGTCCGCCGCGACAGATCGTCCGCGCCCGCGGCGATTTCGGCGGTCCCGGCTTCCATTCGGGTGATGCCGCTGGAGATCGCCGCCAACGTCGAACCCAGTTGCACGACGCTTTGATTGAAGTCGTGGCGCAGCGGCTCGAAATCGGGAGCAAAGGCCTCCGTAAGCTGGAACGAAAGATCACCTTCGGCAAGGCGCTTCAATCCGGCAGCCAGGCCTGAAGTCGCAATGCGCAAACGCTCCGCTGCTTCCGCCTCGGCCCGTTGTTGCGCTGCCGCCCGGTCGCCCTCGGCACGTTGGCGCGCATCGCCGGCCTCTGCCTCGAGGCGGCGATTGGCAACGGCTGCGTCCCGAAAGACCTCCAGTGTCGACGCCATCGTGCCGATTTCATCACGTCCAGCCTTGACGGAGGGTACATCGAGGTCGCCGTTGGCGAGCCGGGACATGATCTCGCTGAACTGCCGCAAGGGACGCGAAACCAACCTGAAGTTCAAGACGGCCATCATGATGGCAACCAGGATCATCAGCAGCGCCGACGCCGCCCCGATCCATTCTACCAGTTCCAGCGCATGCTTCTGCGCAGCGGCCGCGTCTCCGGCTCGCTGCCGCAGGACCTCGGAGATTGTCCGAAGTTGAGTGTAGAAGAGATCGAGAGCGTCAGCGCCGGCGTCTGTCGCCTGCAATGCCCGTGCGAGCTCCACCGTCGACGGATCGCGCATCAGCTGGATCTGGTGGTCGGTAACCTGTGTGCGCCAATCCTGGATGCCGGCAAAGGCTGTGCGCAGGGCAGGGAGCTCGCCAGCGGCATGATCGGAAAACAGCTGCTGGAGCGACGCGTACTGCTCCGCGGCACTGGCGCCAAGCCTCTGATAGGTCTCGACGAAGTCGCGATTGCCAGTCAGCAGGAAGCTTTTGACGGCCAGGTCTGTGGCCGTCACCACATCGGCAAGCTCACCGGTCGCGTTCAACATTTGAACGATCGTCTGATTGTTCTCGACAAGGTCGGTCGCAACCACAGCTCTGTTGAAGATGTAGGCACTCGATGCCACGGCGATGAGAGCGAGGATGCCGAAAGCGGCAAAGCCCTTGGATGCTACAGAGATGTTTCTGATCACGATTGAAGTCCTATCGGGATTGTTCTGCTTGGCGTGAAACCGTCCAAGCATGCTTGAAGGTGCGGTAAACCGACCAGCTTCACGTGCCGGATGAGGCACGGCGCTCCAGTTCCGTCAGATTGAGTTCCACCGTCACGGCGCCGATCTTTTGGCCGCCATCGGCATCGTTGACAGTCATACTCACCTGCGTCCGCCAGATGCCGAACTCGCTGTCGTACTCGGCCTCGTCGATAAACACAGCATCGGCAGAAACCTCGAAGGTCTTCAGAAACTTGTCCTCATCGCCTTGCCAGAAGTCGCTGGTGATGGAGCTTTGGCCGACGTTGAGGCCATTCTGGTCCATGACGAAGATCTCCGGGTAAAGCCCAAGCGATTTCCCTTGCATCCGCGAAAGATAGACCGACAGAGGGTTTGACAGCGTGGCTGCGATCAGAGGCTTGTCCGGATTCTCGCGCTCCTTGACCCACTGGCTGTCGAGCGCTGCAATCGACGCCGCGCCAGGATGGTCATAACGCTTGTTCTGCGCAATGATGCTGACACGGACGATGTCGGTATTGATCCAGTCGTTGATCTCCTGAAGAACTTGCGCCGTGATGAGCGCACTGTCCGGTGGGGATGGCTCGGCGCGTGCGGTATGACCCATAGCCGCGATCAAGGCGGCAGCAAGTAGAGCGCGAGATAAGACCATGTGTTTTCTCCTCCATGTCCGAAACTTTTGCATATTCTTTTGAAGAAAATCTTAATATGTATCTCGGGCCCCGGCAGCAGATCGGGTGTTGGGTCGGGAGGTTGCGGAGCTGGCGACGGTTTCATGCCGGGCCATGGCGTCGTGCCGGATCTATTGTTGGCCAAGGACGCACGGGCATCGCGCGACGGGCGACACCCGAGAGACACCCAATTGAAGTTTGCTGCCGCCTGAGAACGCATCTAAAGAGGCGGGGCTGAAGAACCGTCAACATGGAAATTAAGGACCACCAAAGCATGCCGGTGTGTCATGCACAGCCGTCCGGTTCCGGTCTTTCCGCAAGGGCGCTTGCGCAGCGCCATCCGGCATCAAGGGATTCCGGGCGGTCACCAACGAAGCCGCCGTCACCCGATCTTGCCGTCGCGCTCTCCGTGCCCAGTGTCGCGGAATGGCTCTATCTTGATTGGGGCCTCGCGCCCGACAGCGCCGCTGCCGGAGAACTTTGCCCATGCCGGGTGATCAGGCTGCACGGAAACTGCGACTTCCGCTCCTTCGCCGGGACTCTGCGTTCCGAATTAGACCGCGTGGGCCAGCCGAGGCCGAGTTGAGCCGTGACTTCTTCCGGCGGGCCGTTGCCTGCTATGCAATAGCCCAAGGCAAGATCTCGTGCTAGGTAGCGGGAGTGAGGGAGGACATCCGTGCGGCAGAAGTTGGTCGCCGTAGCGCTTGCGGCACTTGCGCCGGTCGTGGCAATGCTGGCGTACAACGAATACGCGCTTCGCGAGCAGCGAAGCCAGGAGATCCATGATTCCGCGTCCCAGGCCGCACGACAGGCAGCCTCGGAGGTCGAGCGCATTATCGAGGGTGTTCATGCCCTGCTGGTCTCTGTCACGGCGATGCCTTCCGTCCTTGACCTCGACGTGCCGGAATGTAAACGCGCCCTTCGCTCGGTCGCCGACAGGGTTGACAACATCCGCGCCATTTTCGTGGTCGACCTGGACGGCAATGCTATCTGCAGCAGCCTCGACCCCGCCAGCGGGACGCGTTTTGCCGATCGCGCCTATTTCCAACAGGCGGTGGCAACCAAGGACTTCGTCGTCGGCACCTACACGTCGAGCCGCATCTCCGGAGCGGCCGTCCTTCCGCTCGCCATGCCGTTGCTTGAAGCAGGCAGTGTCCGAGCCGTTGTCGTTTCGGGGATTCGCCTCGACTGGCTGCAAAGCCGCCTCACCGAACGGGGCGTTTCCCCAGGCAACGCCGTGACGATCGCCGACGGCAAGGGGTCCATCCTTGCGCGGGTTCCCCTGCCGGAACGGTTCGTCGGCACGGTTATCCCCGATGAGTATCGGGCGCTCATCCACGCCACGCGTCCCGGAGTCACCACGGTCAAAAGCCAGGACGGAACAGAAAGGATTCTGGCCTATCGCCCCATAGCGCTCCCTTCCAGTCCGCTCTATGTCAGCGCGGGCTTCTCGCGTGAAGAAGCCTTCGGTTCCTTGAACCGGGCAACGCTGATGAATGCTCTGGCAATCTGCGGCGGAGCACTTGCGGTATTCGTCATGGCGATCTTGATCGGCGACCGATTCATCCTCAGACCTATCGGCCGGATTTCAGGTGTCATGGACCGATGGCGGGAGGGTGACGCAAGGGCAAGGACGGGCATGAGGACCGGTGACGCGCTGGCCAATGTCGGTGCGACGCTGGACCGGCTCCTTGACGAGCTTGAGGATCGCCGTCGCCGCAGTGAGGAGGAGGAGGAGGAGAGACGCCTGCTTGTCGGAGAACTGGCACATCGCGTCAAGAATGGCTTTTCGCTGGTGCAGGCCATCGCCAGCCAGACGTTCGGTCGCGCCGATCCGGCGCGCTACAAGTCATTTTCGCAGCGGCTGGCGGCGCTTGCCTCGACCTACGACCTTATCCTCTCGAGAGAGACGTCCTCCTCATCTGTCGCCGACGTCGTCTCGGCGGCACTGCGGGCTCACATAGATCCCGACGAGGATCGCATCCATGTGGAGGACCGCCGGTGATGCTTGAAGCCGACGTCGCCTTGCCGCTGTCGCTGGTGATCCACGAACTGGCAACCAATGCCACCAAGTACGGCAGCCTGGGCAGCCAACAGGGGCGGGTCGAGGTTCAGTGGAAGTGCGATGGCCGCAACGTCATACTGGACTGGACAGAGAGCGGCGGACCGCGCGTTTCGGCACCGACGAGGCGAGGCTTTGGCTCCGTCCTCATCGAAAGAGCCTTTCCGTCCAAGGCGAGGGCCGAGACCAGACTGGACTATCGGCCTGAGGGAATCGCCTTCCAACTGATTTTTTTTACCGGAACCGAGTGCGCCATCCGGCGAGGGATAACCGAGTTTCGCCGCTGAACCGGCAGCATGTCGCGTGTCGGGGCACTGTCAGGAGATGGCGTAGCCACCGTCGACCGGGATGATCGTCCCGGTGATGAAGCCGGCGTGGGGACGTGTCAGGAAAAGCGCCAGGCCCTGCAGGTCTTCCGGCGTGCCCCAGCGCGCCATCGGCGTTCGCGCCAGGATCGGACCGGCGCGTGCCGGATCGTCCTGCAGCGCCTGGGTCAGCGGCGTTGCGATCCACCCCGGTGCGATGGCATTTACCCGCACGCCGCGCGGGGCAT